>JAPOOK010000038.1 GCA_026713485.1 Chloroflexota bacterium
TAACCCTCCCCCTCAAGAGGGAGGGGACTTTGGGGTCCGTAATTCAGATTACAGGTTCACGACGCGGACGGTGTCGACGCCGTCGATGCCGAGGATGGCGTCGATGTGGCGTGGTTCCGGGGACTCATCGACGTTGACGACGGTGAGGGCAGGGCCGCGCATTGACTCACGGCTGACGTGGAGAGATGCGATGTTGATGTTGTTCTCGCCCGTGACGGTGCCGATCCTTCCCAACATGCCGGGGCGGTCCGTGTGCCTGATGATCATCCAATGGCCGCCGGTGGGGATTATGCCGACCTGGTAGCCGTTGACCTGGACAATCTCCGTCTGGCCGCGCTCAGTAAGCGTCGCACCAACTGTGGTTTCTCCTGCCGTTGTCTGCACATCCAGGTTGACGAGGTTGGTGTAGGGGAGTGTTTGAGTCGCATCCTTGCTCTGCTGCACGTGGATGCCTCGCCTATTCGCCTCAGTTCCTGCGTTGACGATATTGATGCGCGTTTCCGTGCCGGTTTGGAGGAAACCGCTGAGAACGGTGGCGGCAAGGATGTCCGTCGCCAATTCGCCAACAGCGCCTCGGAAAGAGATAGAAAGACGTTCCGGCTGACCGTCCGCGAGTTGGGAGGCCAAGCGTCCAACCACGAGCGCGAGCGGAACGTATGGGGCAAGTTCGGCGGCGGTCTCCGGCGGGACGAGCGGGGCGTTGACAGCGTAGCGGGGCGTACGGCCTTCAAACACGTCAATCATCTGCTCGGCGACTTCACGGGCCACGTTGGATTGCGCCTCTTCGGTGGATGCGCCGAGATGCGGGGTGACGACGACGTTGGGATGTTGAAAGAGGGGGCTGCCCTCCGGCGGTTCAGTGATAAAGACGTCAAGGGCCGCGCCGCCGATGCGACCGTCCTCGATGGCGCTGCGTAGGGCATCCTCGTCCACGAGGCCGCCGCGGGCGCAGTTTATGAGGATCGCGCCGCTCTTCATCTGGGACAGTTCAGGCTCGCCGATGAGGCGGCGCGTGGAATCGGTCATGGGCGTGTGGAGGGTGATGATGTCCGACTGTTCAAAGAGGGTAGGCAGGTTGACGATTTCCGCGCCGAGATGGCGTCCATGCTCCTCGGCGACGAAGGGATCGTAGCCGAGAATACGCATCTCAAAGGCGGCGGCGCGCCGGGCGACTTCGGTCCCGATGCGGCCCAAGCCGACGATGCCGAGGGTCTTGCCGCGCAGTTCCGTGCCGAGGAACTTGCGTCGGTTCCATTCGCCTCCCGCGAGCGATGAATGTGCCTGCGGAACATGACGAGCGACCGACAGCATCATGGCGAGGGTGTGCTCGGCGGCGGAGATGGTGTTGGAGGAGGGGGCATTGACGACTATGACGCCGTGGCCGGTGGCAGCTTCAACATCGATGTTGTCGTAACCGACGCCGGCGCGGCCAACAACCTGCAGTTTCTTTGCCGCGGCAAGCACGCCGGGTGTGACCTTGGTCTCGCTGCGGACGATTAGGCCGTCGTAGTCAGCGATGGCAGCGGTCAGCTCATCCTCTTTGAGGCCAAGGCGTGTGTCCGCGTCCACGCCGCGTTGCTCGAGAATCTCCGCGCCGTCCGGCGCGATGGGATCTGCGATCAGAACTCGCATGGGCAACTACACGTTGGCCGTGGCGGGCGCAAAGCCGACCTGTTGGAGCGCCTTGCCGAGCACATCAAGCGCCTCATCGAGCTCCTCATTCGGCATGTGGCCGAGGTGGCCGATGCGGAAGATGGAGTCCGAGAGCCGCGCCTGTCCGCCTGCGAGAACGACGTCCATGTCGGCGGCGGCCTTGCGGATGTCCGCGACAGCGATGCCGTCCGGGCACTTGATGGCGGTGACGGTGTTGGAGGCGTATGCCTCGTTCTCAGCAAAGAGAGAGAGGCCGAGGGATTTGACGCCTGCGCGTATGCGGTCGCCTGCGGCCTGGTGGCGCGCGTGAATGGCGGGCAGGCCCTCATCCAACAGCTGCGACAGAGATGCATCAAGGGCATAGAAGATGGGGATGGCGGGCGTCCACGGAGTCTGGCTGCGAGCTGAGTAATCGCGTGCCTGCTTCAGATCGAAATAGAACTTCGGCATGGTGGACTTTTCGACGGCGTCCCATGCCCGGTCGCTGAGGCTAACCATGGCCAGGCCGGGCGGGGCCATCCATCCCTTCTGCGAGCCGGTGATGACTACATCGATGCCCCATTCGTCCACCGGGCAGGGGAGGGAGCCGAGACTGGAGACGGCATCGACGATCAGGAGCTTGTCGCGCTGCTTGACGACCTGGGCGATCTCCCCGATGGGGTTGGTGATGCCGGTCGAGGTCTCGTTGTGGGTGATGAGGACGGAAGTGACGTCCGGGTTCGCATCGAGGGCCTCAGCGACTGATTCAGCGGTGGCGGCCTGTCCCCATTCGACGCGCAGCCATCGGACATCCGCTCCGAACGTCTCAGCCATTCGTCCGAGGCGGACGCCGAACGCGCCGATTTCGACGGCAAGTACGGGCTCGTTAGGGGAGAGGGTGTTGACGACGGCCGCCTCGAGTCCGCCGGAGCCGGAGGAGGTAAGCATGAGGACATCGTTTTGTGTTTCGAAAAGCTCCTTGAGGTTGGCGCTGACGCGGTCGTAGATGTCGCGGAAGAAAGGACCGCGATGGTCGATCATGGGGCCGGACAAGGCATTGAGGATGTCCTGCGGGATGGGGGTAGGGCCGGGTGTGCGTAGGTTCACGTAAACGCTCCTGTGACGTTGAAATCGGTTGCGGTTTTGGGGCGCGCTGGGGGCATGCGCTAAGCCGTGGCGCGCCTGTGCTCTAAGTATAGGGGAATGGGTGGGTTCCCTGTTAGGGGTTTTGCGTGAAGTAGGCGCGGGTTTGCTGGACGTCAATGCGCATCTGGTCAACGAGAGCATCGACGGTTGTGAATTCGACTTCGCCGCGCAGCCTGGCTAGAAACTCCACGCCAATAGTTTGGCCGTAGATCTCCTCATCAAAGTCGAGGATGAATGTTTCTATCATGCGCTCATCATCGTGAAATGTCGGGTTGTCTCCAATGTTTGTGACGGACTGCAGGACACGGTCTCCGAGGTGGGCCCGGGTGACGTAGATGCCGTCGGCCGGAACGGCGCGACGTGTAGGGACGGAGATGTTGGCGGTGGGGAAACCGAGATCTTTGCCGCGCTTGTGGCCTTCCTGCACGGTTCCTGAGAGCCCGTAGGGACGGGCAAGCATGTAATTGGCGGCGGCGACGTTGCCGTCGTCGATCAGCAGGCTGCGAATGACGGAGCTGCCGATGCGCTGGCCGCCGTCCTGCAGTTCCTCCATGGGGAGCACAGTGAATCCGAGTTCCTGACCAATCTCTGTTAGTACGGGAATCGTGCCTTCCCGACGGCGGCCCATTGCAAAGTCAGGGCCAACGACAAGGCGACGCATCGAAAGGACATCAACGAGCTGGCGGGCGAAGTCATGAGCGCTGACGCCGGCCAGATCACGGTCAAAGGTCACCGGGACGACATAATCCGCGCCGGCCTCTTTCAGCAACCCGATGCGTTCGTCAAGGCTTGAGAGATTGGAGATCGGGGCGTCAGGCTGAAACACCTCGCGCGGCGTGGTCGTGAATGTGAGGACGCCCGCCTGCAGGCCGTTGTCGCGGGCTTCCTGTGCCACGCGCGAGATGATGTGTCGATGGCCGCGGTGGACCCCGTCAAAGGTGCCGATTGTAAGAACGGAGCCGGAGGGTGTCCGAGCTCGTTCAATTTCCTCAAAGGCTTTCATGAACGGGCGTCACGATTCGTCGGTGTGGATGCGGCCGCGGGCCCGTAGGTGAGTTGCGCCGCGCATGTACACGAAATTCATTTCATCCTGGCGCTTGTCGGTGTTGATGTGGATGAGGACACGGATGCAGCGCTCGGCGTCGTTCTCAACACTCATTTCATGGGCGCCAATGAGGGCGACGTTCTGCCAGCCCATTCCCACGCGAGCGGCGACCTGCGGAAACTCGGCGGTGACGTCGCGAGTAGTTGTGAAGAAGATCGATGCGATGTCTGCGGGGTCAACCTCGTTGACGGCGCAGATCTCTTTGAGCAGCTCCTCTGCGGCCTCGAGAATGGCCTCCCGCGTATCAGAATCCGCTGTCGTCGCTCCCCTGATGCCCCGTACCGCAGTCATATTTCTCCTCCAAATTTGGCGAAAGTCATAAGTCTCAGCGGCGTCCGGCGTCCGCAAGGCTCCGCATATAGTTTTCCACAACTTGCGTCCGCTCCGCAGCGGGCGTGTCTCCCATGAGGTTCACCATGGCGCTGCCGATGACGACGCCGTCCACAATCAGCTTGACGGATTCGACGTGGTCAGGACGGGAGATTCCGAATCCCAGCGCGAGTGGAATATCCGTATGGGCGCGGACCCGTCGGATGAGGGCAGGGACGCCTGCGGAGACGGCGTCACGCGCTCCTGTAACGCCCGTGAGGCTCACGCAGTATATGAAACCTCGAGCGCGCTGCGCGATGGCCTCGATGCGTTTATCGGGGCTTGTCGGGGCGATCATGTAGATCAGGTCAAGGCCGTGGTGGGCGACAACGTCATCCAGAGGGCCTGACTCCTCGGGCGGGAGGTCGGGCACAATGAGGCCGTCAATGCCTGCGGCGGCGGCCTCATCAGCCAGCTTTTCGATCCCGTACTGCAAGAAGGGGTTGTAGTAGCCCATCAGGAAGATGGCAGTTTCAGCAAACCGGGCGCGAATCTGACGTGTTGCTTCCAGGCAGCTTTCCAGCGTGACGTCATTGTTGAGGGCGGCAGTTGAGCTTTTCTGGATGGTTGCGCCATCCGCCAACGGATCGCTGAACGGGACGCCGAGTTCAATAAGGTCTGCGCCGGCGCGGATAGCAGCGCTAACGCCTTCAACCGTGGCGGGAACGTCCGGGTAGCCGACGGTGAAGTACGGGGCGATTACGGCGCGCTGTTCCTCACGGGCGCGCCGAAAGGCCTGGTCTATCCGCCCCACGTCTGCACTGCCAGGGCGGTCACTGCAATTGCGTTATAGCCCGCGTGTGTGATGATGCTGCTCCAAAGATTACCGGTCCATCGGTATATGCCCAACAGAATCATACCCACAAGCGCAATGGGGATGATGATGGCAGGGTCGATGTGAGCCATGCCGAAGATGAGCGAGGTCAGGATGGCGGCGGGCCAAACGGCCATTGTTTTGCGGAAGGCCTGGTACATGAAACCACGAAAGAAGATCTCTTCAAACAGGGGAGCGATGATAACGGCCGAAAGAGCGATGATGGCGAACGAAATTGGGTCGATGTCCCAGGATTCGAACGGGTTACGTGGCACGAGAAAATCGATTTCAAGCCAATCGACGAGTTGGACGTAGCCGACCACAAGCGCCTGGCAGGCGGTAATACCCGCAATGGCGATGAGTGTGGTCGAGATTGGCCTGATTTGACGGAATCCCAGCGATGCCCAGCGGCCTCCCGACGGTCGAACGGCAAAGACCCACACGCTGAGGATCATGACTCCCTGCAGGGCAAGCGTGGCAATCAGCAGTACGACGTGCTCACCCCATCCGCTAACGTCGACGACTTCTGCGAGGCCAATGATGCCCCCGATGACCACCAGAAAGGCTGCGGCAATCACGGCCACTGAGATCAGGACTTGCCGTGCCGTCCATGGCACCGAAGGGGCGGCGGGTCGCGAGCGCGGTACTGCGTACCGTGATTCGAATTCCGACTCCCAGTCTTGCTGTCCTGGTTGGGTTGGTCGACTCACGGGCTGCGGAGGAGGTGGGGTTTCGGTCGGGGTGGGCGTAGAGCGCCGCTGCGCCGCAAGCCGCTGTGCCACGTAACGGACAACCACGGCGATTACGGCAAGAGGTAATAGCAGGATGATGA
>JAPOOK010000039.1 GCA_026713485.1 Chloroflexota bacterium
CGTCGGGCAACCCACGAGCCAGCAACTTATTTGAGGTCATCCACAGCATCGCTGAACATGAGCATGTTCGCTTGCAGGTGAGCGCTGTGCGTTAAGGAATTCTGCCCGTCACCGCTATAATGGCGCGACGGGAACAATCCCGAGAAGCAGCCGAAAGTGAGGTGACCGCATGATGGACTGGAGCAAATGCTCGGCTGTCGAAAGCGTGCCCGGCAAGGTAAGCGGGGCGTGGGTGTTCACCAAAACCAGGGTGCCGGTATCGACCCTCTTCGGCAATCTGGCGGCGGGGGCGACGGTGGAAGAGTTCCTGGACTGGTTTGAGGGGGTCGAAGAGTGGCAGGTGAACGCCGTCCTTGAACACGTGGTGACGGATCTCGACGCCAGGGTGAAGATTGCGAATCCTGTTTGATCACAATGTCCCAAGAGCCTTGCGCCGCCATCTCCCGGAACATGCAGTGGAGACAGCCAGAGAGAAGGGGTGGGCAGAGTTGAGCAACGGGGATCTTCTGGATCGCGCTGAGCAGGAAGGCTACGAGGTGATGATAACCGCCGACCAGGGCATCCGCCATCAACAGAGCGTTGGCCGCAGAGGACTGGCCACTGTCGTCCTGCTCTCCAACAGATGGCCGGACGTTCGCTCTCGGATCGACGACATCCGCGCCGCCCTTGAAGGGATCCAGCCCGGAGAGGTGCGGGAAGTGGACATTCCCGCGCGCCCTCTCCGTTAATCCAATCCCCACTGACCGTGAACATCCTCCATTCTCAGACTGATCCTGATCTGCTCACACGCCTGCGGGAAATGCTCGAGAGTTCCGCACGGGCGGATATCGCCGTCGGCTACTTCTTCATGTCGGGCTTTGAGCAGATTGCGGAGAGCCTGTCCAGACTGCAGAAAGTCCGTATCCTCGTCGGACGCACCGACAGGGACGTCCTTGAGCAGGTCGCGGCAGGGCTGCAGCAGGCTCCGGCACTCAAAGCCAAACTGGATGCGGAATCGCTGGTACAGAGGCGGGAACGAGACGAGATAGCGCAGCAAGCTGTAACCCACATAGCAGAGGGCGTCTCCACGTTGCCGCAAACGGAGGGTTCGGAGGCCGCAGTTAAGCGACTACGGGATCTGGTGGCGGCCGGCCTCATTGAAGTTCGCGCATATCTCAAGTCACCTCTGCACGCGAAGGCGTATCTGTGCTGGTACGAAGGACACGCCGAGCCGGGCGCGGCTGTCGTCGGCTCCTCAAACCTGACGTTGGCCGGATTCAGCGGCAACACGGAACTCAATGTGCGCGTGACCGGGGACGCCGAGATGACGGCCCTCAGAGATTGGTTCGAGGAGCTGTGGGACGACGCGGAGGACATAGCGGAGTCACTGGTAACGCAACTCGACCAATCGTGGCCAATCGCCAAGACGCCGCCGTACTACGTCTACCTCAAGGCACTGTACGAGTTGTACTACAACGAAGTCGGTCCTGAAGAACTTGCACTCCCGCCCAGACAACCCTTAGCAAACTTTCAGCTAGACGCAGTCAAACAAGGTTTGGGGATGATAGAGGCGTACGGCGGCTGCTACATCGGCGAC
>JAPOOK010000040.1 GCA_026713485.1 Chloroflexota bacterium
CGATCTCATAGACGGGAGAGAGGTTGCCGGAGGTGAAGTAACGCTCCTCGTCGAAGACGCTGTAGTTGGGGAGGAAGATCTTGCGGTAGATGTCGATGAGTTTGGCGTCGTGGATGACGGCGGCACCGTTAAATATGAGGGGGGATTCTGGATTCCCGCTTTCGCGGGAATGACGGAGAGGATAGCCGACGACGACGGTGATGGCTGTGGAGGCCTTGACGATTTGCTTGAGGGCGTCGTCCGCGGCGTCGAGGAATGAGTCTTTGTAGAGGAGGTCCTCGGGCGGGTAGCCGGTGACGCAGAGTTCCGGGAAGGCGACGAGGTCCGCCTGCGCTTCTCGGGCGCGTTTGATGTGGTCGGTGATGAGGCGGGTGTTGCCCTCAATGTCGCCGACGGTGGGATTGACCTGAGCGAGGGCAACGCGGAAGAGGGGCGTGGTTGCACCCTCGTTGCTCCCCTGTCTTTCTGATTCGTGGGTCATGGGACAAGTATAGGCTTAGGCCGCCCTGTGGGCGGCATCTCCCCGCTTGAGGGATGGATTTCCTGAGGGTGGGGCGATAATTCAAGATACTTTCATGAGGAAGAGCGTCATTAAAGGTTTGGCGCCTAAATTTGCATTAGACTTAAGCTGAGTTATTGAAACATCTGGAGGCGCACGATGCACCGAGGGCTGACGGGGCGATATGAGGAGACGGGGGTGGGCGGCGAGCCTGTGCGCGCGTTCATTCCCAACCCGCTACCACCTGAGCCGCCCTTGGAGATGGATGGGCCGCTTCAGCAAGTGTTAGAACAAGCAACGCTTGCGGTCGGACGACTCGATGCTATTACGTCCCTCCTGCCCGACCCCGACATTTTTGTTTACTCATATGTCCGTAAAGAAGCTGTGCTCTCCGGTCACATTGAAGGGACACAGTCGACTCTTTCCGATCTGCTTCTATTTGAGTTGGGTGAAATGCCGGCGGTTGCACGTGATGATGTGACGGAAGTGTCCAACTATGTGGCGGCGATGGAATATGGCCTTGAGCGGTTGGCTGGGGGTTTTCCCCTATCCAATCGACTCATTCGTGAAATGCATGGGCAGCTGCTGTCCAGTGGGCGTGGCAGCCGTGAACGCCCCGGGGAGTTTCGTGTTTCCCAAAACTGGATTGGCGGTAGCCGTCCGGGGAATGCGCGATATGTACCACCTCCAAGCCACGCGGTCCAGGATTGCATGGGGTCTCTTGAGTTGTTCCTGCACGAAAGCGATGACGGGCTGCCAATTCTGGTCCGGGCCGGACTCGCGCACGCCCAGTTTGAGACGATTCATCCGTTCTTGGACGGCAATGGGCGCATGGGCCGTCTGTTGATCGCCCTGCTGCTGGCAGATAGGGGTGTGCTGTCACGGCCACTGTTGTATATCAGCCTGTTCTTGCGGGAACACCGTGATGAGTATTTTGAGTTGCTAGGTCAGTTACGTAACGGGGGCGATTGGGAGGCATGGCTGACATTCTTCCTTACAGGGGTGCGCATAACGGCGGAGGATGCCATAAAGACCGCCGAACATCTCAGCCAATTGTTCCAAGAGGACAGGTGGCGGTTAGAGCGACGTGCCGGGCGTCGGGCGAGTTCTGCGCTGCGAGTGTTTGATGCATTGCGGGATAGGCTAGTGATCGATTTGCCAACAGCGCGGGATCAAACCTCGCTCTCCTATCCGACAGTCTCTGCAGCCATTCAATTGCTTGAGGAGATGGGGATAGCACAAGAACTGACCGGCAAGGCCAGCTATCGACGATATGTGTACCGGGAATATGCGGCGTTGCTGAGGGGGGATGAGTAGGGTTGGCGAGGGGCGGGCCCTTGCTATTGCCTCATGACTGGTTAGGCCAGCTTCTCAGGGATGGTTGGTTTTGGTGAAGATTTTTTGCATGAGTGCCGGCTTCATTAAAGTTTCGTTGCCTTCGCTTTAATGAGAAATGGAAGCCGATGGATTCCGGCAGAAGCCTTACGGACGTTGGTTGGCGCAATTGAGTTTTTGGATTCTTCGCTGCGCTCAGAATGACAGGGGGCTGCGCTCGGAATGACAAGTGGGGGAATTATTGGGTTGGGGGCGGGTGCGGCATACTTGATGTATGGGTAGTATCGGCAAGGTGTGGCTGCTTCTCATTTTTCTTGTTGTCCCGGCGGTCATGGTTGGGGGGTGTTTTGCGCCTTCCGATGGAACGGCGGAGCCGATTGCCTCTGCGACGGTGACGGCACAGCCAACGGTGATTCCGACGTCGGCAAGCGCAACACCTGAGGAGAGTTCGTGGTCGGCAAGTCCAACACCGGCCGAAGTTTCGCAGACGCTAACGCCTATTCCGCACGTTTCGGTTGTTCCGGATCCTGAAGGCTGGTGGACAGTGGCAGGATCGACCTGGAACGACACCTATGAGGTGACGCTGGAGATCTTTGGGTCGTCACGGATCACGTCGGAATCTACGTTGCGCGTTCGGACACGGCTGCGGAACGTGTCTGATGATGAAAGCACGTATATCAGGTGGAGCCAATACGACCCGGCGGTCTCCACGTGGATCGTACTGCCGAGCGGCGAGCCGCCCACCGACCCCAATGTGAGGCAGGCTGTGCGCCTTATCCAGTTGTGGGCGGAGGATGATCCGACACCATCCCTCAGTTCATTCCCGGAGGTCCAGGTGGCCACGCTGGACGCGGGCGACGTTGTCGAGCGGGAAGCTCTGTGGGATCTGACGGTTCGCGGGGATTCTCCGGTTGGGCGCGCGCCCGCACCCGATGGGGTTTACAAGATTCGGGCTGATTTCTATCCGCGGGGCGGGGGAGAGCTTCCGGGGCTGCCGGATATCTTGCTGGAGTTTCCCATCACGTTGGAGCGTGGGATTTCCTAGGTTCCCTCACCACCGCTGACAGCGTTGCTATACGGTTCCAACGTCTGTCCGTCTTCTCAGGTAGCCCTCTCGTCCCTACTCGCCCATATATCGCGGACAAATACGCGAGCCCGTTCAAGTTCTTGGTCCTTGGCGAGGTCTCGATCTTCAATGACTTGCTGTACCCAGCGGGGCCCGTGACCACCAACAGACTTACAGAACCCTTCAAGTTCTCCAGCTGGCACAATCCATAACCCCATTGCCTTACACAACGTCAGTAACCTCTGAAACTGTTGGGTTGCACCACCAGATGGTATCGCAGATTCGCCGGAACTCTTCACAGCATCCCAAGGAGATGCCTTGCGAAACAGGGATTCAATCTCCGAGCGCTGTTTCTGTGGGAACTCCCCAGATGCCGGTGTATCTTCTAGTGTTTCCAATATTCCCTTTTTGGTCTCAGCGGCATTGAGCCAAGGCTTGTGATGCTCGATAGCGCTTTTGACTGCTTCCGCAAGCCCAGAGACCACAGTTGAGTCTTGGTCTAGAGCCTCAACTATAGACTTGAAGTCGGAAGTGTCACGGAGGATATCAATATCCGTAATTACATCAACTGGGACACCAAGCGCCACCAGTGTCTTGGCCAGAGCAGCGATTCGCCCCTTACCGCTTGCATGAACGAACAGCACATCCGGCTGTGCTTCGCCGCGCACTCCTGGAAGGTCCAATATTGAGCTATAGAACATGCAGTCAGCGTCTGATTCGCAGATGATTACTCGTTCATGAAACACGCCCGCCATTACTGAGGAGTACTTCATCAGCGGATCAACACTAATCTCTCGCACTAAGTCCTTGTCCAATTCCTTAACGCGGTTGACATTACCTTCTCGGTGTACCCTCAACACCCGAAGCCGGTCAGACGCCACATTGATTAGGCCGTGTAACACATCCGAACTGTGAGTAGCCACAAAAAGTTGTGCGTCGGAAGACCTCTCATTGGCGATGATTTCTCCGAGCAGCCGCGCTTGCGGTGGATGAAGGAATGCCTCTGGTTCATCGAGGATCATCACTGTTGGAGTAATTGGTGCCAGAAGGTGCAATATCACGCTCGCGAAGCTTCGCATCCCATCGCCCTGTTCATTCAACGGCACCGTAGAGTCAATTAGGCGTTGAAGGTAATTCGATGAGACGCGGTCTTCTCCATCTTGCGGCGCAGGCCGTTCTCCAACAAGTAATGGAGGCCTCATTACGCCTCCTCGATAGAGGATTAGATCCTCCTCGAATGCTCGGCGGAAGTACCCGCTAATTTTCGATTCTAGCTCGTCGTCCCATAACATGTGTATGGGGTTAGTCGCATGCTGCTCCAGATTATTGATTGACGGCACAGGGTCACTGTCGGTAATTCTTTTCTCAGTGGGAACTCTCAAAAAGAACAATGACCGAAATGGCGTAATGTCATCCGGCCAGTAGTCTCTCAAATTTCGTCCCGCGAAATTGACCGAGAACTGATACCCTGAGATTGTCCGCTCTCCTCCTTCGCCCCTCACTTTCCCATGCTCACGCACAAACGCATCAAAACCCTCTGGCTCGCCGAATTTTCTAAGGTTGGCTGACTTAAGGACCGTGGTCGCTGGGTTTCGTCCAAAGTGGTTGTCGAGTTCCCGGAGCGCGAGACTCTTGCCTGAGTTGTTAGGTCCTACCAATACGACTACATCAGCTGGATCTAGATGAATAGTCGTACCATCCGAGAAGGTGATGCTCTCGAATGTCACGGAGGGCGTCCCCTCGGTCAGATTAGATTCGGGAGTTGCCTCGAATTCCTCTTCCGTATTCACAAAACTCGCTTTCCTGTCGATGCTTGGGCCCGTTGAGCCGTACCGCCTACGCCTCAGAACCCGGCAATCGTTGAATTCTCAATTGGCCTGCTCTCCATTCGTCTTGCGAATTGCCATTTTACATCAGCAAGTGTGGGGAACTCAGTGGGCGAGCAGTGGAGGCTCGAATTATAGCGGTCTAGAGCACAGTACAAGTGGGAGGCATGAAATGCTCCCGATTGACGAGGTGGCAATTCCACAGATTAGTCGAGGAGTTTGGCGGGGTTCATGATGCCGGCGGGGTCGAGGGCGTTTTTGATGGAGCGGATGAGATGGACGCCGCCCTCACCGAGTTCCCTGGGCATGAGGTGCTTGAGTCGGGCGCCGACGCCGTGGCAATACTCGATGGTGCCGCCCAGGTCGATGGCCTGGTTGATCATGGCGTCTGAGGCATCCCGGATGCGCTGCCAGCCGTCGGGATTGCCGGTCGGGTCAACGGCGATGATGGAGAACATCTCAGGCTCGCCCCAGATGGCACATTCGACAACGTTCAGGCCGGCCTCTTCAAATGTCTTGATAGCGGCGAAACGCAGATCCAGCACTTTTGAGATGGGAACGGCGGTGTGGATGTAGCTGCCCGCGCGCCCGCCGCGATCTCGCCACGGGTGACGTTGGCCTGAGGCGCGAGCTTCCTTGTAGCGGAGGCCGGAAGCGTGGCGGTTTTCCCAGAATGATTGGGCAATCTCAGGGTCCAGCGTTCTCGCGCCGTAGGCAGAGACGATTTCCCAGACAGTCTGTTCCTGGAAATCAAGCTCAGCGGTGCCGCCCTCAAGGCTGAGGTGGAGCTGGGAGCGGCCCGGGCCGTCAGCGGTAATGGTCTGGCCGCCGGACTCGGACTCGTCTTCCTGCGCGAAATCGACCATGGCCGGGGTCAGGCCCTCGGAGAAGAGCCGCTCAATGGCGAAGAAACCCTGCTGAAAGCTATCGAACTCAAGGGCGTAGTGACGGCGCTCTTCGAGTTCCGGGTAGATGCGGATTGTCGCTTCGGTAATGACGCCAAATATGCCCTCGGTGCCGATGAAGAGGCTTGTCATGTCCAGACCGGCTGCGACGAGGGGGCGCAGATTGCGGGTGCGAACGATTTCTCCGGTCGGGAGGACGACCTCAAGGCCGACGACCTGCCTGCCCATCGGGCCGAATTTTGCGGCGAGGTAGCCTACGCCGTTGGTTGAGATTGCGCCGCCGACGGTTGCGACGGGTCGGCTCCACGGATCATGACCGACGAAGTGGTTGGCGTGCTGGACGATTTCTTCAAGATCGCCGAGGACGACGCCGGGTTGAACGGTGGCTGTGCCGTCCTGGAGGCTGACGTCGATTATCTTGTCCATCGATGCCATATCCAGAACGATGGCGGGTTTGATGCTGGACGCGCCGCCCATGACGCCGGTGCCGCCGCCGTAGGGAATCACCGGGACGCCGGCCTTTGTCGCGGCCTTGAGGATCTCTGAGACGTGGGCGGTGGATTGGGGACGGACGACGGCGAGGGGTTGGGCTTGCCCGACGCCCTCTTCAGGACGCGCCGGGATGGCGTCTTCGGCGTAGTCGGCGAGGACGGCGTCGTCGGTCAGGACATTGTCCCGACTGACGATCTGGTTGATTTCAAGAATGAAGTCGTTGGTGGTCATGGCGTGCCCTTTTTGATGGTACATGGGTTTATTGGTTGCTGAGGATGACGAGGCTGACGCCCGCGACGACAAGGAATGCGCCGATGAAGACGCGAATGGTGATTCGTTCGACCTGACGGAGAAAGATGGCGGCGAGAACGAGGGTGACGAGCGGGTTGACGGTGAAGATTGGCGAGACGAGGACGACGGGGGCGAAGGAGAGAGAGAAGAAGCTGAGGAACGCGCCGGTGGACGCGAGAATGCCGGCGAGGACGATCCATAAGAGGGCCATGCGCGGGGCCCGGATGTCTTTGCGGATGCTGCGGGCGCTGGCCACGCCGAGGATGAGCATTCCAATGAAGAGGGTGACGGTGGAGCCGACCTGGGGCGGGGTCTCGTCGGCTGTGAGGAGGCTGCGGGTAACGACCTGGCTGCCGGCGTAGCCGAGGACGGAGAGGAGGGCGGCGATGGTGCCGATGATAAGAGGGCCGCGCAGGCGGGATGGGGATGTAGTAGTGGTCATGATTCCTGGGTGGGGCCGGTGACGATTAGGCCGACGCCGATGACGACGGCGAGGATGCCTATCGCCAGCTGGATGGTGACTCGCTCATCGAGGAACATCACGGCGAGGATGGAGGCGAATATGGGCATCGCTCCACCCATGGCGGTGGCGCGGCCGACGCCGATCTTGCTGACGGCGGTGTAGTAGAAGAATCGCCCGCCCATGAAGGATAGGAGGGCGACGAGTGCAAAGCCTCCGAGCAACCTCAGGTTGAGTTCCAGGAAGGCGGATGGATCCATGATGACGGCGATGATGGCGACGAAGATGAATCCGGCCGCGATGGAGATGAAGGTGGCGGAGGAGGGGCTGACGCGGTGGATGCCGAGTCGGATGAGGATCGCGCCGACGGCCCAACACATGGACGCGGAGAAGGCGAGGATGATGCCGAGTGTGGTTTCTGTCATACGAGGCGCGCCGGGAGGCGGTTAGGCGGTGACCGTCATACCGGCGTGTTGGAGCATGGAGGCAAAGATGGGACGGCCATCGACTCCGCCGAGTTCCGGCTCGCAGCAGCGCTCCGGGTGGGGCATCATGCCGAGCACGTTGCGGTTCTCGTTGACGATGCCGGCGATGTTGGCGAGCGCGCCGTTTGGGTTTGCCTCGGGGGTGATTTCGCCTTCGGGTGTGGAGTAGCGGAAGATGATGCGGTTCTCGCGCTCCAGTTGAGCGATGGTGTCAGGGTCAGCGAAGTAGTTGCCGTCGCCGTGCGAGATTGGGACTTCCAGGACATCGCCGACCTGAGATTGGGACGTGAATCGGGTGTCCGTGGTCTCGACTCGGAGATTCGTCCACTGGCATCGGTATTGGAGGTGGGCGTTGCGGAGCAAAGCGCCAGGGAGAAGCTGGGCTTCGCAGAGGACCTGGAAGCCGTTGCAGATTCCTATGACGGTCTTGCCCTCTTCAGCCATGCGCCTGATGCCGTCCATGACGGGGGAGAAGCGGGCGATCGCGCCGGGTCGGAGGTGGTCGCCGTGGGCAAAGCCGCCGGGGAGGATGGCGAGATCGTAGCCGGAGAGGTCGCTTTCGGTGTGCCAGACGTAGTCGGCCTGGGCGTTGAAGACGTTGGTGAGGACGTGGTGGCAATCGGCATCGCTCCAGGTGCCGGGGAAGACGACGATGGCGGCCTTAGCGTTCATCACTCTTGTTCGATGTTGCAATCATACTTGACTGATGAAGCTC
The DNA here is from genome assembly GCA_026713485.1 of Chloroflexota bacterium. Classification (GTDB taxonomy): domain Bacteria; phylum Chloroflexota; class Dehalococcoidia; order UBA6926; family UBA6926; genus VXMO01. Next base: position 8,075 of record JAPOOK010000040.1, read on the forward strand.
TTATAGCAGCCGTTCCTAACTGGTCGTGGTCTTGCATATCCTCGGAAGCCAATCTGTAGGGCATTTCATCCTTAGGCTTTACATTCAAGGCAACACTTATGCCTAAGTCATTAGTATTTCCAGTTATTCTTTGGGAAGCCTTTAGATGCCGCACCTTCCCAGACCGCCTTCGTTAAAGCACTGGCTTGGTCGATCGAAACTTTACTGGAGTCAAATGTGATTTTGGCCTCAACACGTTGCCCTTCCTGAGATTCGAAACTGACTGCAAATAGGTTGGTACCATCCGCCCCAGCCACAGAACCAGCGGCATGATGTGAGTCGCTACTGACCTCCACTCCTATCTCGCTTGGGATGTTGTTTTCGGCTGCGACACTCAAATACCCGAAGATCCGCTCGACACCGTCCGCCATGACTTGCCTCCCTATTGCCGTACGTTCGCTCTAGTCTAACCGGGCAGAATACATCGCAAAACCCCTGTTTCTCTTCTGGAAACGAGGAGGGATAGGCGGCACTGTGGCGGTTATTCGTCAGCGGCGGTTAGAAGGAGGATGGCGGCGATGCGGCGGGCGGTGTATTGGAAGTGGTGTAGTTCTTCCAGGTTGAGGGGGCGGTTGAGGACCCTGTGCTCGCGGTAGGAGAGCCATTTCTTGAGGACCTGGTAGCCTCCGAGCTTGTAGTTCCAGACGGCTTCGGGGATGTTCCTCCAGTAGGCGGCATCGTTCAGGTAGACATCAAACGTGTTGTCGCCAAGCGCCTTTGCCGAACTGCCCATCGCAGAGCGTTCCGCGTTGGTGTAGTCACGCGTTTCGGTTCGGCCCTGTCCCGGCATGACTGCCTCGCCCTGTCCGAGGTGGCCCCAGCCGGCGGTCAGGGAGAAATCGTCGCCACTCATGTTGCCGCCCTCCGTCCTGGTGGGCACGGCGATGGCGGCTAGCTCCGGGCGCGGCGCGCCGGTGGTGACGCCGGGGACGGGGGTTTCGGAATCAAGGAGCGCGGCGAGTTGTCTGCCTTTGGTGGCGGATTCCCTGAGTTGGTCTGCTGCCTCGTCCTCATCACCGTCCGGCCAGCCCGGTAGCGGGATGCGCGGCCATTCCATCCGCAGCGCGCCTGCGTTTTCCGCTCGATAGGCGGGATCATGGAGGGTGGCGAGAGCGTGATGGAAGAGGTCTTCGACATCCAAGCCGAGCTTGTCCAAATAGCTCTGTGCGGCGGGGGTTAGGTTGGGCCGCACCTTAATCCCAGCGATCTCTCGTGTCCCAAAGATATCGTCACGAAGCCAAGCTGGGAACATTGCTGCGCCACGCTCGATTAGGTGGAATGCCCCGACATTCTGAGTCACACACGCCTGCGGTTCCGACGCACCTTTCCGCAGGTGTTGAGCGGAGGACAGCCATAAGCTTCCTGCAAACACATGGGCCTGATAGTCTGGCGAAGGAGCAGTTAGCAGGCGACGGTCTGCCTCCCAGTAGAGCCAACGGTTGTCGAAGGGCCGGTAAGTGTCCTTAATGAAGCCAGCTTCGGCGGGCCCCCCACGTGCAAGTAATTGGTCGCGCACCCTGCGGGCATCCCGGATTTTGAATGCAGACGAGTCTCTCAACGCTGCTGGATATCGCCGTGCGATCTCGTCATGGCTCAATTCGGTATTAAAGTAATCGGCAACTCGCCTCCTAAGACGCTCTAGGTCAATATCGATTAGGAGGCGATCACGACCAGTGTGAACTCCGGGAAAGGAACCCGGAAACAGGTCAGGAAGCGCAGGCCAGTCACTCCAGCCGTCGCTCACAGCCATTTGGGCGAACGGTAGGCCGAGAGCTGGGTCAGGACGGAATTCGTCGTAGAGCGCGTCTGGTTCCGACTCAGCCGACCTTGTTAGTTCTGCAGGCTTGTCCTTGCCCCAGAGCTGGCGGATGCCTACCGCTACAGCCGGTGTGTGGTTGCGTTTGCGTACGAGCGTTGTTATTGCCGTGCCTACCTGGATGCCGACAGGGTCCTCAGCAGTCGAAAAGATGCTGGGATCGGGGTCGCCGTCCGGGGTCGTCTTGCCGGTCTTGTACTTATCGCCGTTCAAGCTGTCGATGCGGATCACGTCAAAGGCGTCCAGGTAGCGCTCACGCATTCCGGGGAAGGACAAGCCATCGAGCCAAGAGTAGTTAGAGATGAAACAGACGACGCCTTGCCCTGTCTTCTCGACGATGCGCCGTTCCGCCATTCGAAAGAACCGTACATACAGATCGTTTAGCCCTCTTGTATCGCCGAGACGTACATCATCGGCACTACGGTATGCCTGTAACGATTCCCATTCCTCTTCAACAGCCATGCCCGCGAAACCGTTGTAGGGCGGATTGCCCAGTATCACGAGCACCGGCGTGTCCTGTTTCACACGATCGGCTCGCTCTCGCTCATCCTCGAGTTCGGGGAAGGGCAACGGCTTCTGCACCTTTGGCTCCCAACCCGTTAGCGCGTTGGTGAGGAATACGCCTGCGCGCTCTGTGCCGTCGTCTGACAGCGGGGCGTCGAGGGATTGCATCGTGAGGCCGACCTGCAGATGCGCGACGACGAAGGGGGCGAGCATTATCTCAAAGCCGAAAACGCGCTCGGTGGCGGCTTTTTTGACATGCGCCCCAATCGACGCGCCGAGACCCCTGCCGTCAAGGTTGTCCTTGATGCGTCGCAGGGTTTCGGCCAGGTACGCGCCGGTGCCGCAGCAGGGATCGAGGATGTAGACGTTCTCAGCGGCCAGCCCATCCTCGATACCCAGATCATCCTTGAGGGCACGGTCGACGCGGGCGACCATGTAGCCGCACGACCTCCGGGGGCGTGTACCAGACGCCAAGCTGCTTTCGGAGGTCGGGATCGAACGCCTGAAGGAACGGCTCATAGAAGTACTGGACGGCCTCTCCCTCGCTGAATTTTTCAAAGAACCTGGCGCGGTCAACGCGATCCAGCGCGGCGGACGTCCAGTCCATGAGTTCCACAAGTTTGAGGCGTTGGAGCCGGCCGGGATCGGACAGTTGTTGAGAGAGGGCGCGCAGGACGGGTGCGCGGAGATGCCAGACGGCGGTTCGCCAGTTGAATGAGCCGGACGGAGCGGGGGTCTGCCGCGACCAGAGCACCCACGCTGAGAAGATGCCGTAGAAAAGGGTTTGCACGAGTGTTGAGCGGAAGAATGCCTCTCCTCGCTCTTCCTCAAATCGGACGCCCAGGGCATCCTCCAAGGCGGATCTCAATGAGGCGAGCGGGGCGGGGTCCGGCGCGGTGGCGACTCGCTCCAGGCCATCCCGCGCATAGGATGCCAACAGCCGCGCCAAATCCTCCGGTTCGGTCAGCCCGGCCCGATGTGAGAGCACACGGGTCAGGTATTCGCCAAGACTTGCGCCGGATTCGTTGGCGAATGCGCGGGGCCTTTCCAGTTTCGATTCAAAGTCCGCGGCGGATTCGGCAAGCCGGAACGTCTCCAGCTTGACAGGATTGGCAGTGCCGTCCTCGCCGAGCAGGACGAAATCACGCATGTTGGTAACGAGGACAAGGCGGAAGCGGCCCCAGTACTTGCTGACCTGCGCGCTATCAGCAGTCAGCCACGCATCGTCAATCCAGGGCTTGACCTCTACGACGCCGCGCTCTGGGGTTTGGCCTTCAATCGGATTACCCTTGCGAGTCTGTTTGGCAGCGTACAAGCCGAGATCGGGGTGGTCAGCGCCGGACTGCCCCAACTCCGTAATACAAGAGACCTTGGGCCGGAGCGTGCCGCCGATGGCGTTCAGCAGATTGTTCAGCGGCGGGTAGTAGGAACGTTCAGGTGTCGCGCCGCCGGACGCGCGGATGCGGGCAATATCCGCGAAGTAGTCCTCAACGGCGGAGCGGAGTTTGGTTGATGTTCCTGCCATGGCTTCGATTTGATGGTACAGCACGGGGGGATAGGCTGAGGCCCTTCGACAGGCTCAGGGCGAGCGGGGTGACGGGAGGGGTGTTATTGGGAGAGGAGTTGTTGGACGACGTCCGAGACGTCTTTGCCGTCGGCGCGGCCTTTCATGACAGGCATGAGCGCGCCCATGACGCGGCCACGGTCGGTCATGCTGCGCGCGCCGATGTCGTCGATGATCTTGCGGGCCTCTGCTTCGATTTCGTCACGGGAGAGGCGCTCGGGCAGGTAGGCCAGGACGACGGCGAGTTCGGCCTCCTGGTCTTCGAGACCGTCTTCGCGTCCGGCCTTGCGGAATTCGTCGATGGATTCCTTACGCTGGCGGGCTTCACGGGCGAGAACGTCGGCGGCCTCGGTGTCGTCGATGGTGGCATTGGGGCCTTTGGCGATAGCGGCGTTCTGGAGAGCGCTGCGCATCATGCGGATGGCGGAGAGGCGCGGGCGATCACGGTCGCGCATGGCCTGTTTCATGTCGTCTTCGAGTTGTTCGACGATGGTTGGCATGGGGGAATTATGGCATATGCGAGGCCCTTCGACAGGCTCAGGATGAGCGGAGGGATGGGATTCTGGATTCCCGCTTTCGCGGGAATGACGGGAGGGGTTAGGAGGGGAGCTCGGCGAGTTTGAGGACGTTTTCTATGACTTGTTGGGGGGTTAGAGAGTCTGTGATGAGGACATGGGCATCGTCGGCGGGCTTGAGGGGGGAATCCGTTCTTTCTGAGTCGCGCCGATCCCGCTCCTGAAGGTCGGAAAGGACGCGGCCATAGTCGCTCTCGTCACCCCGTTCAAGGGCCTCAGCGTGACGCCGTTGTGCGCGGGCTTCAGCGGATGCATCGAGGTAGATTTTCACGGGGGCGTCCCACAGGACCACGGTGCCGATGTCGCGTCCAACCATGACTACGCGGCCGTCCGCTTGCTCTGCCATCTTTCTCTGCATTGACACCAGGACACGTCGCACGTCGGATAGGACGGCGACGCGAGATGCGGCGGCGGCGACATCAGGGGAGCCAATTACATCGCTCACGTCCTCGCCGTCGATTGTTATGCGCGTGTCGTCAGTGGCGATTTCTGATTGCTGCGCCAGGCGGGCGACGACTTCGTTGCTCCATTCTTCAAGATTGGCTCGCAGGGCGAGCAGGCCGACGGCGCGGTAGAACAGGCCGGTATCGATAAACGTCCAGCCCAGTGTTTGGGCGACGCCCTGCCCGACGGTAGTCTTGCCGGACGCGACCGGCCCATCAAGGGCGATGGGGCCCCTATGAGTCATGCGACTTTCCATTGCGGCCCCAACTATAGATAGAATGCGAGTAGGCGTCGGTCGACTCTCGCCGTGAGATACTAAACGTAGTTATGAACTGGCTCGACATAGTCATCATCGTCATCGTGGCAGTGCCGATCGCGTTTGGGTTCCGCATCGGGTTGATTCACATCGCGTCCAGCCTGGTCGCCATAGCGGCGGGCACGCTACTTGCGACCCTCTTCTGGCGGCAGGCCGCAGATATTGTCGGTGTAATCATCCCGGATGACAATCTGGCCGCGCTTATCGGGTACCTGCTTATTCTGGTTGGCCTGCTCGCGGCAGGTTGGGCCGCGGCGGTATTCGCCAAGGGCGTGCTCAACGTACTGATGATGGGCTGGCTGGACAAGGTGGGGGGCATAGTCTTCGGCGCGCTGTTGGGCTGTGTCATTGTCGCCGCGGTGTTCTGGTCTCTGGAGTCATTCAGTGGAGAAACCGTGCAGGAGGCGTTGGACAAGTCCCTGCTGCGGCCCTATTTCGCTTTCCTCGTTCCCATTCTCCGTTCAATTTCCGGGGAGATTGACCTGTCATAGGCCCTTGCAGCATAGATAATGGATGCAGGACGGGTAGGGCTACAATGCGGGATATGGACAACCGAACGGTCGAGGACACCGCCCGGCAGGGCGTGGTGAAGATCCTCAATTCCTCGGTCCTTGTGCTCAACGGCAACTTTGAGCCGCTGAACGTCACGCGCGTTCGTCGCGCGCTCCTCCTGCTGATTCGCGGCAAGGCGGAGATGATTGAGAATGGACGCGGCCACCTGCAGGCCGAACGGGACCGAGTGGAAGTGCCGTCCGTGATCCGTCTGTCCAGCTACGTGCGGCGTCCTATTCAGCCGCAGCGGCTGACACGACGCGACGTGTTTCTGCGGGACGGGAATATGTGCCAGTACTGCGGCAAGCCGTCACGGGAGTTGACGCTTGATCACGTTCTGCCGCGACATCGGGGCGGACAGAATACGTGGGACAACGTGGTGGCCGCATGCGTGCGCTGCAACCATCGCAAGGCGGGACGGACGCCACGCGAGGCCGGTATGCATCTCCTGACCGACCCCGCCCCTCCACGCCCCAATCCGTACCACACCTTCTACCGATTCCTGGGGTCGAATGAGAGCTGGAGGAAATTCTTCCCGGAGCCACGCAGGGGACCTTCTCACGGATTGAACGGCCACGAAACTTCAGCATCATGACATGGCAGCCGCACTGCGCTGCCGTAACTGAACAATGACAACCAACGGACACGATCAGGGACTGGCACCCGACCAACGCCTTTCCCGCACGAACCAGAATCTCTGGAATGCGTTCATCGGCCATGCCCGGGCCAAGAGGCTCTACAACGCGTATGCGTCCAAGGCCGTTCTGGACGGCTACCCTGAGGTGGCGGAGGCTTTCCTCCAGGCGGCGCAGGCCCCTGATGCGTTCCCCGTCAACATCATTTCCGCGGTGGATGAACTGCGCTCCACACGGGAGAATCTCCAGTCCGTTGTGGACAGCCACACGTATGACGTAGAAACGCTGTATCCCCGCATGTTGGCGGAGGCGGAGTCTGAGGGTCGATCCGATGCCGCAAGCCGTATCAGGCAGGCGTTGGAGCGCGATGAGCGCGATCTGGCCATCTTTCGTGAGGCGCTTGCAGTCGCAGGTTGGCAGAGCGGCACTGTCCCGGTTGACGAACGCCCGACTCAATCCCAGCAGTTCGTCGATGACGAGATGGCCCGCGCTACCGAGAATATCGACTCGGCACGAGAGCGAATCACCGCGCTTGGCCGTATTCGAGAAGTCATCTTTGGGATGCAGGACGGCCTGATCAGCACCGCCGTGCTCGTTTCGTCAGTCTACGCGGCGACTCAAGACAGCTTTGTGACGGTCATCGCCGGCCTCGCCGGTGGCCTGGGCGGCGTTGTCTCGATGGCAACAGGCAGTTACCTGGGCTCTCAGGCTGAACGTGAAGTGAAGATGGCCGAAATCGGCAGCGCATCAAATGACTTGCATGAAACCCGTTCAGAAGTGGTCGCTCGTCTTGTCGTCCTGCTGCGCAGGGAGGGCCTGACTGAAGATGCCGCCGTACTCGTCGCAGAGACGCTCGCGCAGAGTGAGGGAGCGCTCCTGAATACCGTTATTGAGAAGGAGTTGGGACTGTCCGCAGACGTCGATACGGTTCCCTGGAAAGACGCCTTCGCGATGGGGGCGTCCTTCTTTGTGGGCGCGGCGGTGCCCATCATCCCTTACATCATCGCAGCCTTCAACATGATGCCCGGCGCGATGGCCGTGTGGACGTCAATCGTCGGTACGGCCATCGGACTGTTCGTGATGGGCGCCGGCAAGACGCGCTTCACCCGGCGAAACCCGCTTGTCTCAGGGCTGGAGATGCTGGCAATCGGCGTCGTTTCGGCCGTTCTCGGCTATGCGCTTGGCGCGCTGATCACATTCTTCTTTGACGTACAGGTGTGAGGTAGTTCGCGCGACGTTGCGCTATCCCCTTAGACGATGGCTATAATGACTGCACAGCTACAGGTATACTAACTGTCTGACATTTGCATTCGAAGGAGCTAGACAGGCATGGCCTACATAATCGCGGAGCCCTGCATCGACTTGAAAGACGCCTCATGCGTCGATGTTTGCCCCGTGGACTGTATCCACACAGAGGACGACGACAACATGTACTACATCGAGCCCGATGAGTGCATTGATTGCGCGGCCTGTGAGCCTGTTTGCCCGGTGACCGCCATCTTCGAAGAGAGCGAACTCCCCGAGGAGTGGCACCATTTCATCGCCCTCAATCGAGATTGGCCGGGCTGGGAAAGCCGCCGCTAGGCATCACGTCGCGATTTTCGCCCCGCTGAAAGGCGGGTGTACGTTAGCGGACGCCAGTTCATTGCGCCGTTGACAGCAGCAAGAAATACTCGTGGTTGCCCTTTGGGCCCGTAATCGACGACTCGCGTACTCCCAGAACTCGAAGTCCGTTTTCTATCGCCCATAGAGCCACGTTGCCGATTGCGTTTGCCCGCGCTGCCGGTGATCTGACGACACCGCCCCGTCCGACTTCTTCCCGTCCGGCTTCAAACTGCGGCTTGACCAGGGCCAGGATGAGACCGCCGGGGGCGAGGGTTTCCATGATGGTGGGCAGGACGAGGGTCAGCGAGATGAAGGACACGTCCGCAACCGCCAGACTGATTGGTTCTTCGATTTCGAGCCGATGGCGTGCGTTGTGGCGCTCCATGACGATCACACGCGGGTCGTTGCGCAGGCTCCACGCAAGCTGTCCGTAGCCGACGTCCACCGCATAGACACGCCCCGCGCCGCGCTGCAGGAGACAATCTGTGAATCCGCCAGTGGATGCTCCGACATCGAGGCAGACGAGGCCACCGGGATCCAGGCCGAATTCATCGAGCGCGCCCGCGAGTTTGATGCCGCCACGGCTCACATAGGTTGGACCCTCCGAAAGGAGGATATCCGCGTCGGCGGCGGCGAGGGAGGCGGGTCTGAGGACGACGGAGCCGTTTACCGTTACAAGGCCATCGGCGATCATCGCGCGGGCGGCGTCGCGTCCCGAGGCGATCCCGCGCTCGACGAGCAGGCCATCGAGCCGAACTCGTTTGCGTGATGACGCAGCTGATTCAGCTTTGTCGCGTGGTTGTCGCTTTTGGCGGGTCATTTCGCACCTACAGTATCATTTGCATGCAGCATGGACGGGAGGAACATGTCCGAAAGCCAAACGGCCTCCGGGGTGGACGGTGGGAGCACGGGAACGGCGCATCGGCCATCGATGCCGCTGGCGGTGCTGCGCCTTCTGCGTCCGACGCAGTGGACAAAGAACGGGCTGCTGTTCCTGGCATTCGCCTTTTCGCTGAATCTCCACTGGGACCTCGATGATTCAGCGGCGGCTCTTAGACTGCTGTTGCAGGCGGCCACAGGTGCCGCAATCTACGTTGGCCTGTCCGGCGCGACGTACATCATCAATGACATCATCGACGCTGATCGCGACAGGGCGCATCCGACGAAGCGGACGCGGCCCATCGCCGCCGGCTATGTGACGCCTGTCGTTGGCGGTTTAGTGTCCGCCATGATGCTGGCGGTGTGCCTGGGCGGGGCGTTTGCGATGAGTTGGCTGATGGGCCTGATCGCCGTGGGGTACGTTGGCCTGACCATCAGCTATTCGGCGCTGCTGAAGAACGTTGTGATCATCGACGTAATGGCGGTTGCGGCGGCATACCTGATTCGGGTGATGGCGGGAGCGGTCGCCATCGACGTGCCGATTTCTCCCTGGCTGTATGTGTGCACGACGTTGGGCGCGCTTCTCATAGCGATCGGCAAGAGGCACGGCGAGGTTGGGTTGATGGAGGACGGGGCGTCCGACCACCGTGACACGCTGGATCACTACTCCCTGCCTCTATTGAACAAGATGATTGCTGTGGTCGCGCTGTCCGCGCTTATGGCGTACGCGCTTTATACATTCACCGCGCCCAATCTGCCGGATCAGATGATGCTCACCATCCCCTTCATGATCTATGGCGTTTTTCGGTACATACAGCTGGTGCGGCTGGGGCACATCACCGGCGAGCCGGAACGCGTCCTGCTGCAAGATAAGCCGATGATGCTGGCCGTCATCACGTGGATGGTGGCGGTTATTGCGATTCTGATTATTTTTCCGCGGCCGCCACTATAGGCTGAGGGGCGAAAACGGTTGTGACGCCTGCGCGTGGGTGCGTATGATGCCTTGGTGGGGGGCAGCACGTTCTTATGTCATCGTCGCCGTATCGCGTAAGCATCCAGACTGAGGATGCTGAGCGCGGGATAATTTCACAGCGTTGGGCACGGGATGTAATACGGCGCGCGCTCGCGGCGGAACAGGCCCCGGACGGCAGTCGCGTGGAAATCCTGATCGCCGGTGATGAGACGGTTTCTGCCCTGAATGCGGAGTTCATGGGGCAGGACGGCACAACGGACGTGATCTCCTTTCCGTCCGGCATGGTTGATTCGGATGACGACGATTGGCCGGACGTGGATGGGGACTCCGGCGGGGACATTGGCCAGATTGTCCTGTCCGTGCCGCAGATTGCACGGCAGGCGGAGACGGCAGGCATGACGCTGCGGGAAGAGGCGGCGCACGTGCTGGTTCACGCGACGCTGCACCTGCTCGGTCACGATCATGAGCTTGATGACGACGAGGCGACGATGCGGACGAGAGAGGACGCCATCCTGATGGAACTCATCGGGCGTCCTGTTCACGGAACGGAGCCGATGGCCCTGTCACACACGGCGGACTCACCGGTTGTCGACGCACTCGAACAAGGTGTTGTCGAGACGGTTTCCGGGCGGACGCCATGACGTCTGAACAGGGGGCGCAAGGCCCGCACCAGGTCCTGTATCGCAAGTGGCGTCCGCAGACGCTGGAGCAGGTCGTTGGCCAGGAGCACATCACACGCACGCTTCTGAATGCGCTTGAGCGGGACAGGGTTGGGCACGCCTACCTGTTCACCGGCCCGCGCGGGACAGGCAAGACGAGCACGGCACGTATTTTGGCCAAGGCGATCAACTGCGAGACGACGGGCGGGACGGGTGAGCCGTGCAATGAGTGCGAGCCGTGTAAGCAGATCACCGACGCTTCATTCCTTGATCTTGTGGAGATCGACGGGGCGTCGAACCGGGGCATCGATGAGATTCGGGATCTGCGCGAGAAGGTGCGGTTCATGCCGGCGCGGGGCCGGAAGAAGGTGTACATCATAGATGAGGTACACATGCTTACGGCGGCGGCGTTCAACGCGCTTCTGAAGACGTTGGAGGAGCCGCCCGATCACGTAGTGTTTCTGCTGGCGACGACTGAGCCGCATGCCGTGCCGCTGACCATCGCGTCGCGGTGCCAGAGATTTGATTTCCAGCGCATCCCGGAGGAACGAGCTGCCTCTCTGCTGGGTGAAATTTCCCACGCGGAGGGGCTCAAAATAGAGCCGGAGGCGCTGAATACAGTGGTGAAGGCGTCCGGGGGGAGCCTGCGGGACGCCGAGAATTTGCTTGAGCAGCTTGCCCTGACGGCAGGGGCGGACGCGACGGCGACTGACGCGCGGCGCTTGTTCGGAATCGCGGGGTCGGGGCGGGCACGGGAATTGATCGCGTCGCTGCTGGGAGAGAAGGATCTGGCGGCTGCGTTGCGGGGACTCTCGGGCCTGCACGCAGCAGGCGTGGACATGCGGCAGATCCACCGCGAGTTGGTTAATGAGCTTCGGGCGCTGATGCTGGTTCGCGCCGGTGCGGCGGATGTGCTGGATATTTCGGATGACGAGAAAGGGTCGGCTCGAGAGCTGGCGGAGAAGATCGAGCTGCCGGTGATTCGCCATGCGCTCGGCCAGGTCGCGCCGTTGTCTGTGCCGAGCGGGAGTGCGCCGCTGCCGCTGGAGATGGCCTTTGCGGGGATTTCACTTAGCGCGGAGACAGTGCAGCGCGGCGCGGAGGAAGGGGCGCAGGCTGTCCAACAGGAACGCACCAGGGTTAGGGAGACAAGGGAAGCTGAGCCGCCGCCCCCTCGACAACGCCAACAACAAGCGGAGCCACAGCAGGGTGCCCCCCAACAACAGGCGGAGCCACAACAGCGTTCCCCTGAGCCACAAATGGAGCCACAGCAGGGCGCTCCCCAACGCGAGCAAGAGCAGGCTCGGCCAAGCCCGGCGCGGACAGAGCCGGAGTACCCGCGAACGGGCACTCGACAGTCTCCGATGGTGGCGCAGCGGCAGGGGGGCGCAGAGCCGTTTGAGATGCCGCCGGGCGAACTCACTCTTGAGACCCTCCGCCAGAACTGGCGCGAGCTAGTCAACGGTCTGCGGGGTGTTGGCTCAGGCGGGAATCTGGATGCCTATCTTCGCAGCGTGTCTCAACCGCTGGCCATCGAGAATGGCGATACGATTGTCATAGGATTCGCGCACGATTTTCAGAAGAACAAGATCGACGACCCGAAGTACCGCCACCTGGTGGAACAACGTTTCGCAGTGCTGCTGGGCAAGCACTACACAATCCGATGCGAGAAGGTCGGGCAGGAGGAACGCGGCGGGCACCTCGTGAGGGCGGCGCAGGAAATGGGAGGACGGGTCGTTTCCGGCGGAGAGAAGGACGAGAGCGACGATAGCTGACTCATAGAGACGCGGGAGGCAGGCGGATGGGGATGAATCGGAACATGATGCGCCAGATGCAGCAACTCCAGTCGAAACTGGAGAAGGCGCAAAACGAATTGGGCGAGATGACGGTGGAGGGGACCGCCGGGGGCGGCGCGGTGACGGTCGTGATGGACGGTCATCAGACTGTCCGCTCCGTGTCCATCGCCCCCGAAGCGGTTGACCCGGAGGACATCGAGACGCTTGAGGACCTTGTGTTGGGCGCGGTTACGGATGCCAACAACAAGGCAAAGGATCTCGCGTCGAGTCATCTTGGCGCGATCACAGGCGGCCTGGGACTCCCCAATTTCTAGCGTCCGTATCGTGTTTCGGATAGATCGCGTCTCTCAAGGCCACAGCGCGGGGATCGTACGTGACATCACAGCCTGAGCAACGGGATGGGCAGGCGGAATCCGTCACACGCCTGACCGAGCAGTTGAGCCGACTGCCCGGCATCGGGCCGCGCAGCGCGCAGAGGCTTGCTTATCACGTGATTCGCGCCCCCAAGGAGGAGACGCGGGAGCTGGCGGACGCGTTGCTGGGAGTCATTGAGACGGTCAGGTTCTGCTCGGTTTGTCAGAACGTTACCCAAACTGATCCTTGCTCACGCTGCGCGCTGCCGGCAGAGGATCAGTCGATTATCTGCGTGGTCGAGGAGCCCCTGGATGTCGTTGCGATCGAGCGGAGCGGGGCGTTCAAGGGACGCTATCACGTTCTGCACGGGCTTTTGTCGCCGATGGACGGCGTGACGCCGGAGAATCTTCGCATTCGTGAACTCATCGAGCGGCTGAGAGACGACACGGTCAAGGAGGTCATCATTGCCACCAACCCGTCGATGGAGGGGGAGGGGACGGCGATGTATGTGCAGGGTCTGATTGCGCCGCTGGGCGTCCGCGTGACGCGGCTGGCGCGGGGGCTGCCGTCCGGGTCCGATATTGAATTCGCAGACGCCGTTACCGTGGCGCGCGCGCTGGAGGGCCGGCAGGAGTTTTAAAGGGCCTGTCATTCCGAGCGCAGCGAGGAATCTAAAACCGCAACCGTGCAGCGGGTCATGTCTTTAGATTCCTCGGTTCCGCTCACGCTCCACTCAGAATGACAGAGGTAAGGGGTCCCGTTTACCCTGAGCCTGTCGACAGGGCCCTGAACAAGGCGCTCTCTCCGTCATTCCCGCCCCTGTCCGTCATTCCCGCGAAAGCGGGAATCTGGAGCTCGTTGCGCCCTCCTCATCCTGACCACCCGTTCGAGACAGTGTCGCGAGGCGCGTTGACACCTGCCCTTACCCCTAGCAGAATGAACGGGCTACACAAGCAGCGGTTCTGAATACCGTTTGCGCAAATCGAATTTCGCACGAAATTCGCGAGGAGACGTGGCTCGTCATGTCTCCTCGCGGATTTGCGCAGTCCGCCTGCTTGTGTAGCAACGTAGCCGACGTCTGCACGCCGCGGGGGGGCACTCAGTGAGCCAACGGGTCCGTTTCACTGCGCCGCAGTCCGGTGTCGTGTGCCGACGGGACTGGGTGCGCTAGATGGCCGCGCTCAACGTCCAGAATCGGACGCTGTTCATTGGGGATAATCTCCCCGTTCTGCGCGGCATCAATTCCGAGAGCGTCGACCTCATCGCAACGGATCCGCCGTTCAACAAGGGCGTCAAGGCCTTTGAGGGCATCACGAAGGCGGGCGACAACGTCAGCTACAAGGATGTGTGGACGTGGGGCGACGTGCAGGCCGAGTGGACGAATGAGATACTTGGCAACCACGGCTGCGCTCGGAATGACATGAGTGCGCGGAATGACGGATGGGGCCCGATGGATTCCGGTTTTCGCCGTAATGAGGGCAGTGCGTTACGGGGTTCGGTTGCCGCAGTGGGATTCAGATTCCCGCCTTCGCGGGAATGACGGACCATGGGGCGGGAATGACGGAGGTTGGGCGGCCGGTTGAGCGTCCCCCCGTTCATCCTTTGACAGGCTCAGGACGAGCGGAGGGGGGGATTGTGTGGGCGGTTATGGACGGGAGTATCCTTATGCCATCGCGAACGGGTGTAGAGCGCCGCAATGGTTGGGGAGTGTGCCAGAATGCCGGATGTCCTGTATGAGAAGAATGCTGAGCAGCACTATGCGGTCTTCACGCTGAATCGGCCTGACCGGTTGAACGCCATCGGCGGGCGGCTCATGGTGGAGCTGCTGGAATCTCTGGACGACTTCACGAACGACCCTGAGATGCGTGTCGGCATCGTGACCGGGGCGGGCAGGGCGTTCTGCGCCGGGGCCGATATGCGCGAGGGCGCCGACCGCGATGCGGCGACGAAGGCGCTTGCCGCGCGGCGGGACGCGGGTGAGATTACCGAGGATGAGTTCAAGGCAGAGGTTACCGCGCTTGCGCCGCCGGCCCCAGTGAAGTTCGATCTGTTCTCTCCGAATCCCAAGCCATTTATCGCGGCCATCAACGGGCTTGCGGTCGGCGGCGGGATGCACTTTGTGATGGACTGCGATATTCGGATCGCGTCGTCGGAGTCGTATCTCGGTCTGCCCGAGCCGAAGCGAGGGATCGCGGCAAGCTATGGCAGCCAGTATCTGGGGCGGATGATTGCGCCCGGGGAGGCGATGTTCTATCTGCTGACGGCGGAGAACATTCCCATAGACGAGGCGCATCGGGTTGGGTTGGTGCATGAAGTTCTTGAGCCGGAGAAGCTCATGGACAGGGCGGTGGAGATTGCGGAACTGATTGCTCGCAATGCCCCGCTCGCCGTCCGCGCGTCCAAGGCCATGGCGCTCTTTCAACGTCGGAACGATGAGGATGACCTGAAAGAGTATTCCGATCCAATCACTTCCGAGGTCATGGTCTCTGAAGACGTGGTTGAGGGGCGGCGGGCTTTCGTGGAGAAGCGCCCACCGCGCTGGACCGGCTCCTAACTCTTTCATCGAACTGTTCCTATGACATTCGGACGGCCGCCCTCGACGCTGGCGCAGTCGACTCTCTATCGCGCCGACGCCATCGTTCTACGCCACAGCGACCTGGGAGAGGCGGACCGGGTGCTGACACTGTTCACTGCGGAGCACGGCAAGCTGAGGGTAAGCGCGCGCGGCGCGCGCAAGCCAAAGAGCAGGCTGGGCGGCCACCTGGAGCCGCTGACGCGGGCCTCGGTGCAGATTGCACGGGGCAGGACGCTGGACGTGGTCACGCAGGCACAGGCAGTGGAGGTATTCCAGGCTGCGCGTGCGGATTTCATCACCCTGCTCCACGGTCTGCATATGGCAGAGCTGGTGGACAGGTTCACGCAGGAGCAGGAACCACAGGAAGAGTTATTCGCGCTGCTGCTTGAGTCTCTACGCCGACTGGATGCCGGACACCGGGCTGATTCGCTTGCGCGTGCGTTCGAGATCCAGGTGTTGAGCTGGGCGGGATTTCAGCCCGTGCTGGATCGCTGCGCGTCCTGCGGCGCGGACGTGAACGGCTCTCGCGGGCAGCCATCATTCAGCGCGCAGCTTGGCGGTCTGCTGTGCTCATCGTGCGGGTCGAGGCAGCCGGGATGGACGCGCGCAATTCCGAGAGAGACGGTACGCGATCTGCAGATATTGCAGCGCGAGGGACTGGACGGGGCGAGTTTGCTTTCTACGGACGAGGGGGAATCAGCGGAGTTAGAGGCGCTGCTGCGGTGGTATCTCCGTTACATTCTTGAGGTCCCGTTAGACACGGCCGCGATCGTGGACCGCGTGAGGGCGGTTTCGGGTGTTCGCCCTTCGACAGGCTCAGGGTGAACGGGGAATTTCAGCTAGTCTTCTGCCTGGTTTCGTCGTCGGCGTTCGCCGATGGTGACGATTCCGTAGCTGAGTGATTTGATGACGCGGGCGATGATGATCTGCACGGGGATCAGCCCTACCAACGCCGCAAGGCCCATGAACTGCAACTGACCGAATGATGGGCCGTCGACAGGCGGCTCCGCGCCGCCGGCAGCGGCAGAACAGCTCACGCCCAACAGGATCAGTCCCGCCATCTGGACCATGCCGATGATGAGCCTGAGCGCCTGGAGTCCCTTGATACCCAGATCCCTGCCGCGCCATGGCCGCAGCAGCTGATCAACGGGCGGTCTAAGGCCGTTCTCCGTCTGGCATTCCGGGCAGGTGTAGATGGAGGCGGTGATGGGCGTGCCGCACATGTTGCAGCGCCCGGCGTTGGCTTCCTGGCCGGTAATGACGACACGGCAGGCCGGGCAGCGCGGCGTCACCTCATGGCCGCAAGAGCGGCACGTCCATGTTCGTTTTTCTGTAGCCATCTGAACTGGTGCCGCCTCTAACCGGCTGCGGGCGGAATCTCCACCCAGGTTTCGGTGGTCAGGGTCTGGGCGACGAGCTTGCCCGTCTCTTCTTGCTTGATTGTTCCCTCGACGATTGCGAAGCGGCTTCCCTTGTTCACAATGTTTGCTTCTGCCGTAAGAACGCCGGGCTGGCCGGGTCGAATGAAATTGAGCTTCATCTCAATTGTGGCATGGAGTTCATTGGGCGCGAGCACGCTATGGACGGCGTGGTGGATGCAGAAGTCCATCAAGGCCATGATGACGCCGCCCGCCACGCGGGGATTATCGTCGGCGTGGAGCACGTGCCGCTCCACGGGAAGGGTGGCAATAGCCTTGCCGTCCCCCTTTTCGGTCAGCTCCGCGCCCATCCACTCGATGAGCCGCTCCTTTTGCGCAACGGTCTCGGTCATAAAACCTCCAGCCACGTCTTTCAGTCGTTTGAGTCCAATCGATTTGCAAGTATCATACGAAACGTGGCCACGCCTGAACCAATGCAGAATGACAGAGCGTCGTTTTCCCTGTGGGCGCGCCGTGCCGCAGCCGCGTTGATTGCGGTCATTTTCCTGCCCATTGCCATCTTTGCCATCACCTTCTCAGGGGTGAGGTCGTCCGTCAGTGAGCCGGACGACCTGATCGAGGCACTGAATGAGGCGGACTTCTACAACTACACGCATGACCATCTTGTTCCATCGGCCCTGGATGAACTCTTTCAGGAGGCCGACCATGACGTTATTCGCGTGGCCGAGCCGTGGAATGAGGACGTCGCCTTCGCACTGAGGACTGCTTTCCCCGCCGGAGAGATTCGTCAAGAGACGGAGAGCGTGCTGCGAGCCGCATGGCCGTATCTGTGGGGATGGGAGGACGAGTTCGAGGTTGCCATTTCTGTTGCGCCACGAGCGGCGCGCGGGTTTGACGAGCTTTCGCGCCTTGTCTCGCGAGAGAATCCGGATGTATACGACCCGCTGATTGAACTGCTTGAAAACCGGGTAGAGGAAGAATCGGCCGAATACTCCGTGACTTCGGTGGATATGGGCGCGATTGCAGAATCGCACCTGTCGGACATCGCTCCGAGCGACTGGCTGTTTCCGCGTATTGGGCAGGCGGTGAACGACGTTGGCGCGTACTACATCGGAGAGACGGAGAACTCCGAGATCACGATTCCCATCGATGATCGGGCACGGGCGGTTCAGAACGCGATCATCGACGTGCTTACCGAGGCTGATATCGGCGATGCGTCCCTGATGGAAGCCGTTGTGGCGGGATTGAACGCGTCAATGCAGATGGAGGCGTTGTTTGTCCCGGGCTTTGGCGATGTCGATGCCGAGTTGGTGTCAGGGTTCATCCTGGACGAGATTTCGACTAACGAACTGAGCCGTGTGAAGGCCCAGGTGATCCAGGATGTATCCGCGTATGCCGTCGGGTTGTCCGATGAGCCGCTAAGTTCTGACGTGGAGTTGTCTTTGGCGCAGGCGCGAATCCGCGCTCCCTTAGCGATAGCGGCGGAGGCCAACAGCCGCCTTGAGGCCGAATTCAACGCTGTGCCCATATGCCAGCCCGGACAGACGCCGGATCTGCTGATGCGGGAATCCCTGGGAAACATCCTTCCTCCGTGTGTGATTTCCGGCATGACCTTCGATGAGTATCAGAGGGTTGTTGGGCTCGATGCGGAAAGCACTGTGCGAGAGGAAACGCGGCGGATGATCCCCGATTCCATCTCAATCAGCTCCAATGACGTCCTAACAGCTCTCGACGCGGGGGAAATGGACTTCATTGAGAGGGTGAGGGAGATTATCGCGCAAGGAGTAACGGCAGATGCGGCGAACCTCACTGCGGCATTGAGCGAGGAACTGTACGAGGACCCGGATCAACTGCGGGAGTACATTCGCGCCGGGATCGAAATCTCGGATCAGACCCTTGAGGACGCTTTAGGTGATGACGATGAGTCGGCGTTGCAGGATGCCCGGGATTTTCTGGCGTTCAGCGGGTTCGCGCAGATTGTGCTCTGGGCCTTTGCCGCGATAGTGCTGTTCCTGCTTTCGTTGGTGGGCGGCAGGGGCTGGGAGGGACGGCTGACGTGGGCGTCCATTGTTCTGGGCATTGGGGCGATTCTCGCGTGGCTGCTGGCGACGGTTCCGCTTGACCTCGTTGTTCGCCCTGCATTGGAGGGGTGGGCAGATGAAGTCATCGCGGACTTTACGGATGACGCGGCGGGGGAGTTGGTGATGCGTGTTGAGACACTCGTCACAGCCATGCTCGATGCCGTGTCAGAAAGAGTGAAGGCACAGGCCATTCGGGTTGGCGTGGTTGCCGGAGTGGCGCTGGTCATCGCGCGGCTGCTCGCTCCGGATTCGGTTGGGCGGCGGCCGGCCGGACGCTGAACAAATCGGGCCCTGGCAACCTGGCGAAATCCGACCGTTGTGGCACAATAGGCTCGTCATGCTGAATGTTGGAGACAAGGCTCCTGATTTCGTAGTGCGGCTTGGCGGTGGGGGACAGTTCAAGTTGTCCAGCTATCGCGGACAGAACGTCGTGCTGTTCTTCTACCCAAAGGCCTTCACGTACGGCTGCACCCAGGAAGTCGGTGGCTTCTGCGACATGCATGACCACATCCTTTCAAAGAACGCCGTCGTCCTGGGTATCAGCGCGGACTCCGTGGAGACGCTCAGCAGGTTTGCGAAGTCTACCGAGGCCCCATTCGGGCTTGGCAGTGATGAGACGAAACTGGTCAGGAAGCTCTATGACGTGGAGCGCCGTTTCGGACTCGGCACGTCACGAGTGACGTACGTCATCGACGGAGACGGTGTCATCCAGGGCGTGTACCACAACGAGATCGTCATGAGCGCCCACATCCGCAGCGCCCTGGGAGCCCTTGAAGAACTGGTCTAGCATCGCGCGGCTCCATCCCGGTTGGGACTGACGAGCCGGACCGCAGCAGATAAGCCTCTTCAAAGACCCGAGTTGGGTCGCGAACGATAAGAATCATTGACGGCTCTCGCTCACGCGTGCTATATTCCCGAAAGCGCGAACATGGGTTCGTTCATTTGGGAGTGACGACCGTATGGATACGAGGGAGGGCGGCTGATGGTAGATCAGTTGAGGCCACGACAGCAGGCCATCATGAGGTTCATCGAGGACTTCCTGGACGAGAACGGGTATCCGCCGACGGTTCGGGACATCCAATACGGCTGCAATATCTCATCGACGAGCGTGGTGGACTACAACCTCAAGGGACTGGTGCGCGGCGGCTTCCTGCGACGTTCCAAGGAAGTGTCACGCGGCATTGAGGTAGTGGGGCGGCGTGAGCGCCGTGTGAAGATCCCCGTGCTGGCCGCCATCGCCGCGGGTCAGCCGCTGCCAGTGTTCCCGCAGGATGTCGCGACGGCCATCGAAGAAGATTCGGTGGATATTGACGCGGGGATGGCGGCCAATACGGACAAACTCTATGCGCTGCGCGTCAAGGGTGATTCAATGATCGACGCGCTGATCAGGGACGGGGATATGGTCGTGCTTGAGGCGCAGGAGTCAGCAGAGCCCGGCGAGATGGTTGCCGCGTGGCTGGTGCAGGAGGAAGAGGCGACACTTAAGCGGTTCTTCCCGGAGGGTGAGCGTGTGCGGCTTCAGCCGGAGAACACGACGATGACAGCCATCTACGTGGATGCGCGCAACGTCCAGATCAGGGGCCGTGTGGTTGGAGTGCTGCGCCGGTACGAGTAGGGAAATACCAAGAAGGGGACCTTGCGGTCCCCGATTTACCACTGAGCAACCGGCCTCGCAACAGAGGCGAGGCCCGGAAAAGGTGGAGTTCTAGCTGAGGCTAGTCAGCGGAGGGGACGCGGCGCTGGCCTTGGAGTTCCATCTCCTTGTCGCAGCAGCTGATTGCCGCGTCCGAGGCCTTTGTCGCCAACACCTGCGTTCCGCAGGTCTCGCACTCGTATCGCTTGCCAAGCTGGATTGTCGTCATTTCTGTCCTCCTACGGTGAGCGCGTCGTTTAACGTGTCGCTCACTAATGCCCGGTGAATAGGGCGCTCAGTGCTGCGCTACTTCTGCGCCATCTGCTCGCCATGGCAGGTCAGGGCGCCATCGCCGCCCTTGGTGACAACCACCTCGACGCCGCATGACCCGCATCCGTATCGCTTGCCCATCTGGTTTGCCATGACTCTGACTTACCCTCCCGTTGTATCAACAAACCGTTGAGAATTTGGGCGTGTCCACAGGGCCGTATGCCATGTGGCCGCAAGAAAATCCAGTATAGAGTTGTAGCTAGAGGTGCGTCAATTGGAGTCAAGGGTGCGGACAGCGTCTGATGCGAGTAGTATGAGCGGCATGAAGGACGAGTGGGTGGCCGCGTGGGCCTTCGTCGGCATCATGATCGCGATCAAGATTGTGTTGGGCGTGATCATCTTCATCTACATGCCGCTTCGGGAGACCGCATCCCTGTACACCGTCGTTCATCTCAGCGCTGTTTTCGGTCTCATCCCGCTGTTGGCGCTGACCGGTGGGGGGATTGTCTTCTGGTGGAAGGTTGTTCGATTGCGTATGCAGCGCAGACGCCTGCTGGAATCTGAGTGGCAGGTGGACCCGGACGTTTCTCCCCACAGTTCCGCTACGTAGCCAGCGGCTGCCGGTTACTCATCGGACAGCAGGAAACAGCTCGACGCTTTTACAACCGCCCACATCTGCGCACCCTCGCGTATGCCCAGTTGCGTGATGGCGTGGCGCGTGACGTGAGAGACGAGCGACAGTCCCCCACCGCAGTCAACCGTTACGTCGTGGCCTGGCGAGCGCGGCTCGATGGTCGTCACGGTTCCGGCAAAGACGTTTCGGGCGGATAGTCCCTGCGGCTCGCTGCTGGCGAGGATCACGTCCGAGGACCGGATGCCGATGGTGACCACGTCCCCTTCGTGCGCCTCAGCGAGCGGGGTCTCGAGTGTGAGAGGCGAATCATCGAGAGTCTCACAGATCATTGCGCCGTCCTCGGGCTGTAGGCCGGCGACCCGCATCCGCAATAGATTTTCCACGCCGGCGAGACGAGCGATACGGGGGGCAGCGGGCTGACGGAGCGTTGTGACAGGATCGCCCTGTGCAACGATGCGGCCGTTGTCGATGATCTGGACATGGTCGGCCAGCGCGAGCGCTTCCTCCGCGTCGTGGGTGACGAGGATTACCGGCACGCGAGACGCCGTGAGAACCTGCCGGATCTCCTGCCGCACGGCGCGGCGCAGTTCAGAGTCGAGGGCGGCAAACGGCTCATCGAGAAGGAGAACACGCGGCTGGGTGGCCAATGCCCGCGCAAGGGCGACGCGCTGCCGTTGACCGCCGGATAGTTCCCAGATGCGACGGTTCTGCAAATCCTGCAGGTCCAGGGTTCGGGTGAGTTCTGTAGCGCGCGCTTGCGAGTCGGGATTGTGGACGCCGTAGGCGATATTGGCCGCCACAGTCAGATGGGGAAACAGGCCGTATTCTTGCGGCATGAGGCCGACGCGGCGGTGGTGAGGAGGGATCCAGAGGCCTGCCTCGTGGTCAAAGACGACTGCGCCGTCCAGTTCGATGTTTCCCTCGTCCGGGTGCACGAGGCCTGCGATGGCACGGAGAGTGAGGGATTTGCCCGCGCCTGACGGGCCGTAGAGCACGGTCACTGATCCGGGCTCAACGTCCCACGAAACGTCCAGTGAGAACGTGCCGATCCGGTGCCGGACCCACCCGCGCGCGCTCATTCAAGCCTCCCTGCGGGCACGGCTGCGCGCGTGGCGGCCAAGGCGAGTACGAACAGGACGATGAGGGACGCGGCGACGAGGATGACGGCAAGGGCAAGGGCCGCGCCGACATCGCTCTCCATGGCGCTCAGGATGGCGAGCGGCATGGTCTGGGTGCGTCCAGAGAGGTTGCCGGCGAACATGATTGTCGCGCCGAACTCGGAGATTGCGCGCGCCCACGACAGTGCCAGGCCGCCCACTATGGAGGGCCATGCGAGAGGCACGGCGATGCGCCAGAAGGTGCGCCAAGGAGAGATACCCAGGGTCTGTGAGATCTCCTCCAACTCTCGCGGCACGGCCTGGAAACCGAGCTTGGCCGCGCGGATGAAGAATGGCGCGGAAACGAATATCTGGGCAAGGATGACGGCCGCCGTGGTGAATGGCAGCCGAATACCGGCGGTGTCGAGCGCGTCGCCCAGGATTCCCATGCGGCCGAAGGCCATGAGCATGGCCAGGCCCGCCACGACTGGCGGCAGGACAAGAGGAACGTCGATCAGGACATCAATGACGCGCGAGAAGGGGCCTGAGCGGCGGGAAAGATAGCGCGCGATGGGGATGCCCGCTCCAACCACGATGATCATGCTGATGAGACTGGTGATCAGGGATAGGCGCAGGGCGGTTAGGGTGATGTCGCTCGTCAGGCTGTCCCAGAGGCTGTAGGACGAGATTGCGCGGATGAACAGGGCGATGAGAGGCAACGCGATAAACGCGATATAAACGAGGGTGATGATGCCGCCGGGAGGGAGGCCGAGAGGGAACGTGCGCCGATTCATGGCGTCGCCGCCATTGCTACGCCCGCATTTATGGAGAACGCCTCAGCCGAGAGGAATCCATGTGAGATGAGAATCCGCTGCCCGGCCTCGGAGACGAGGAAGCCCAGGAATGCCTGAGCGGTGTCGTGGTGAGAAGAATCACGCAGTAGTGCGCCCACGTAGGCGATGTCACCCGGGTTTTGGTCGGGGATGATCAGCGAGTGCAAGCCCGTGTCGCGGATATCCGACTGATAGACGAAACCGGCGTCGGCCTCGCCTAACTGCACCTTGGCAAGAACGGCGCGCACGTTGGTTTCTTCGGAAACGATGTTGCCGAGCACGGCATCGTCGAATTCGGCGGGGAAGCCCTGTTGCTGTGCCATGTCTGCAATGAGAGCATGGGCATAACGGCCCGCAGGAACGTCCTGCAACGCGATCACGATTTTCACACCCGGCTTCGCAAGGTCCTCAAGGGACTGGATTGGTCTGCCGGAATCCGAGAGTGCAACGACCATTTCGTTGGTTGCGACGGTGGTGATTGAGGAATCCACGAGCAAGTGAGCGATGGCGTCGATGTGGCGGGGATCCGCGGAGATGAAGGCATCGGCCACCGCGCCTTCATCTAACTGCGCGCGGAGCCGTGAACTGCCCGCAAAGTGCATCTCAATCTGAACGCCCTCATTCTCCGCCTCAAACACCTCTGACACTTCCGTGAGCACGTCCGTCAGCGATGATGCGGCGAAGACACGAAGAGTGGCGGCGCCCTCCGACCTGTCTGAGGCACAGGCGGCTGCAGTTATGACGGCAAGGGCGGATACGGCAAGCATCATGATGAGCAGATAGCGGATATGGCGTGTGTGAATAGTCACAATCCTGCAACTCATTGTAGTCCCGTGCCGAGTTCATCGGTTATTATCAGGGCCATGACAACGACACTGCTTTCATGGAATGTGAACGGCCTGCGTGCCGTGCATCGCAAGGGCGAGTTCCCGGCGATACTGTCGGCCGCCTCGCCGGACATCCTTTGCATGCAGGAAACGAAGTCCCAACCCGACCAACTCACGAAGGCCGTGCTGGAGGTCGAGGGCTACGAGGCCCATTTCGCCTCTGCGGAGCGGAAGGGGTACTCCGGGGTCGCCGTCTACACAAAGGCTTCGCCCAAAGGCGTATCGACCACGTTCGGGCCGGATAACCGCTGGGACAATGAGGGGCGCGTCCTTAGGCTCGATTACGGCGAATTCGAACTTTATAACGTCTATTTCCCCAATGGCCGCGCGTCCAAGGAACGGCTTGCCTACAAGATGGACTTCTACGACGCCTTTCTGGAGCACATCGAGTCCGAAAGGCGGGGCGGAAAGAATATCGTCGTCTGCGGCGACGTGAACACGGCGCATCACGAGATCGACCTGGCGCGTCCAAAGGAGAACCAAAAGACGTCCGGATTCCTTCCTGAGGAGCGGGCGTGGATGGACAAGCTGATGGGCAGCGGGTATGTCGATACGTTCCGCAAGTTTGTGCCGGATGAGAACGGGCATTACTCCTACTGGGACACGATGACACGGGCGCGCGACCGCAACGTTGGGTGGCGGATCGATTACTTCTTCGTCAACGAGGAGTTGATGGACCGCGTCTCCAATGCGTTCATCCTGTCCGACGTGATGGGTTCCGATCACTGCCCGGTGGGGCTTGAGTTGTCGGTTGATCTGTAGGGGCGTTCGCCTCACTCGTCGCACTTTTCCTAAGTCAATCGGTCATTTCGGCTAAGGTAGGGGCATGAATGTTCCGCCAGAGCGGCGCGAGCGCCACATCCGCCGCACAAAGATTGTCGCGACAATTGGGCCGGCGACATCCGATGAGGAGACGCTGAGGCAGTTGATTGAGGCGGGGGTCGATGTCGCGCGGCTCAATTTCTCACACGGGACAGCGGAAGAGCACGAGGCCGTCGTGCGCCGCATCCGTCGCATTTCGAATGACATGGGCCGCGCCGTGGGAATCCTGCAAGACCTGCAGGGGCCGCGCCTTCGGACAGGGACGTTGGCCCGAGGCAGGCCCGTCATATTGGTGGACGGCGATCCTTTGGTGTTGACGACGCAGGATTGGCCGGACGGCACAGATGAGAAGGTGTGGGTGAGTCATCCGGGGCTGCCACAAGATGTTCAGCCGCACGACAGGCTGCTGCTCGCGGACGGTGTGCTGGAACTGGAAGTTGTGCGAAGCGATGACACGGATATCCATACCATCGTTGTGCATGGTGGCGAGCTTGGCGAACGCAAAGGCATCAATGCGCCAAATATCAACGTGAGCGTCGTTTCGCCCACGGAGAAGGACCGGGAGGACCTGGCGCGTGGTGTGACGATGGGCGTGGATCACGTCGCGCTGTCGTTCGTGCGGACACCGGAGGAGATCGAGGCCACGCGGGCTACCCTGCGGTCGTTAGGCGCGCCGCAGATGTCGATCATCGCGAAGATTGAACGGGCGGAGGCTCTTGAGAACCTGGACGCGATCATGGACGTCTCGGACGGCGTGATGCTGGCGCGGGGTGATCTGGGTGTTGATCTTGGTCCGGAGCGGGTGCCCGTCATCCAGAAGACACTGGTGCACCGCGCCGCGCAGCAACGAGTCCCGGTCATTGTGGCGACGCAGATGTTGGAGTCGATGATCGGGAATCGGAGACCGACGCGCGCAGAGGCATCGGACGTGGCGAATGCGGTGCTTGAGGGGGCGGACGCGGTGATGTTGAGCGGGGAGACGTCGATTGGCGCGTACCCCGTGGAATCTGTGCAGACGATGGACCGGATCATCCGGGAGGCCGAATGGAGCGACGAATACCTGGAGGTATCACGGCGGGCATCGGAGGATAGCGGATCAGACGGTCAGGACAGGAAGATTGCGAGGGCCGTCGTGAGTCTGCTGGCGGACCTGGATGCCACCGCGCTCATTGTCTATTCGCCAGACGATCATATGCCGCGGATGCTGTCGCTGGAACGTCCGACGGCGCCGGTGCTGGCGTTCACGGACAGTCGCGCGTTGTATCGACGCATGGCACTCTTGCACGCGGTTCAGCCGCAGTGGGGGACGCAGCACGACAATACGGACGTCATGCTGGACTATATGCTGTTCGAAGCACGGGAACGGGATTTCATCCGGGAGGGGGATGAGGTGGTGGTGGCGCGACTGGCTCCGCATGACGTGGACGGGGCGCCGAGCGTCATTTCCGTACTGCGCATACCGCAGGCCCGGCAGGGATTTCGTAGTTGACATGGGCAACAGGCCGCGAGTATAACGGACGCGCCGCCCAGACTATCCGGGCGAAGGCGTGGTGGGGAGTCGTTTGGACATAAGCCGCAGGCGTGGAGCCGATAGAGAACTATTAGATATAGGACTATATGACCACCGCCAGTACCAGGTTGTTGGGAAGGAGTCATCGTCATGGCGCAGAAGGAGACGTATCTGACGCACGAAGGGTTCGCGAAGCTGGAAAGCGAGCTGGATCACCTGCGCAACGTACGGCGCATCGAGATTACTGAACAGCTGCACAGCGCCAAAGAGCTGACCGGCACGGAAGAGAACGCGGACTACGAGGACACCAAGACAGAGCAGGCGTTCGTTGAGGGGCGCATCCTTGAGCTTGAATCCATCCTCAAGAATCCCGTCATCATCGATGAGCACCATGCCGAAGACGGGCGCATCTCCATCGGCACGCGTTTCAGGGTGCGAGACGAGGGCGGAGAAGAGGACACGTACACGCTGGTGGGCACGGCGGAGGCGGACGCGGTGCACGGACGCATCTCCAACGAATCACCGGTTGGCGGCGCCGTGATCGGCCACACGGTTGGCGACACGGTGGAGGTCCCGGTTCCGAGCGGCACGATTACCTACACGATAGTGTCCGTTGAGTAACGAACAGGAGCCGCGGGCCGCGCAGGCCCACTTTGAGTCACGACTGGCCAAGCTGGAACGGCTGCGCGAGCGGGGTGTTGACCCCTATCCACGCCGAACGGAGCGTACGCACACATCCTCCGAGGCGCGGGCGCTCTTCGAGGACGATGAGAATACGGAGCATGGCGTCGCCGTCGTTGGGCGGCTGATGACCATGCGCGGAATGGGGCGGCTGACGTTCGCCACATTGCGGGACGGCAGTGGGGACATTCAGGTCAGCTTCGCCCGGGAC
The DNA here is from genome assembly GCA_026713485.1 of Chloroflexota bacterium. Classification (GTDB taxonomy): domain Bacteria; phylum Chloroflexota; class Dehalococcoidia; order UBA6926; family UBA6926; genus VXMO01. The sequence goes on from JAPOOK010000040.1 coordinate 35,399, forward strand.
CGGTTCGACCCTGACGATTACCAGGCGCTCAAGGATCTCGATCTCGGCGACTTCTTGGGTGTCAGCGGGACGCTGTACCGGACGCGGACGGGCGAAGTGACCGTGCAGGCTGACTCGTACTCCGTGTTGGGCAAGGCGCTGCGGCCTCCGCCGGAGAAGTGGCATGGGCTGCGCAACGTGGAGCAGCGGTATCGGCAGCGCTATCTCGATCTGATGGCGAACGACGAGGTCCGGGAGATCTTTGTTGTTCGCAGCGCGGTGGTGTCCGCGATCCGCCGATTCATGGAGGATCGAGGGTTCATCGAGGCGGAGACGCCAGTGCTGGTGCCGGTGGCGGCGGGGGCGATGGCCGCGCCGTTCGTCACTCGGCATAACGCGCTGGACCGGCAGCTGTTTCTGCGCATCGCGACGGAGTTGAATCTCAAGAAGCTGCTGGTGGGCGGGTTCGAGAGGGTATTTGAGATTGGCCGCATCTTCCGCAACGAGGGGATCGATGCGGCGCACAACCCCGAGTTCACGACGATGGAGTCGTATGAGGCGTACGCGTCGTACACAGACGTGATGGAGATGGTGGAGTCACTGGTTCACCAGCTTGTGATGTTGACGCATGGCAAGTCGACGGTGACGTATGACGGGCAGGAGATTGACCTTGCGCCGCCGTGGCGGCGGCTTCCGCTCATTGACGCGATTCGCGAGTGGAGCGAGATCGACCTGCTGAGCGAGGAGATGCGAACCGCGGATGGGCTGAGGGCTGCCATGCGTGAGAGAGGTCTGACGCCGGCGGAGGACTCGTCGTGGCCTCAGCTGGTGGACAAGCTGATTGGCGACCTGGTGGAGCCGCGGCTCATTCAGCCGACGTTCCTGCTGGACTACCCAATCGAGATGACGCCGCTGGCCAAAGCGACGGAGGGTGATGCGCGGCTGGTGGAGCGGTTCGAGGGATTCATCGGCGGGATGGAGGTTGCCAACTCATTCACGGAGTTGAATGACCCCATTGAACAGGCTGCGCGACTGCAGGCGCAGGAGGAGAACCGCGAGCAATTCCGCGACGAGGATTTTGACCGTCTTGACGAAGATTTCGTCACTGCTGTGGAGCATGGGATGCCGCCGGCGGGCGGACTCGGGCTGGGAATCGATCGGCTCGTAATGATCCTGACGGGGCAGACGACGATTCGTGAGGTGGTGCTGTTCCCGCAGCTGCGAACGCTGGAGTGACCATTCGGGCCTACCGCATGGCGGGGATCGTCGCGCTGCTGCTGGTGGTCGCGCTCGGGGGGGCCGCGTGCAATGGCGGGGACGAGAGCACTGCGACGCCACAGTCGCGCCCAGATTCATCCCAAGTTCCGGGTGAGGAAACGCCGCGGTATGGCGGGGTGTTGATGCTGGCGAATCGGGGGGATCCTCCGGCGGCGTTCGACACGATGCGGACGTCCAGCATCGCGCTGCATCACGTTGGCGGAGCGTTGTTTGGCGCGGGGAACCTGGTGCGGCGGTGTAGGGAGAACATGTACCTTGCGTGCTCGGACCTGGCGTCGAGTTGGCTAGCGAATCCCGGCTTCACCGAGTGGGAGTTCACGATTCGTCCCGATGTGACGTGGCACGATGGCGAGCCGTTCACGGCGGAGGATGCCAAGTTCTGGTTTGATCTGGCGGCGAACGGATGGGAATCCGACGGCGTCCCGGTCCGCGCGCCTGCGTATTTCCGCGGGGAACTTGGCGAGATTGAGTCGGTTGAGGTCCTGGAGTTCAATCGGCTGCGGGTGACGCTCGCGGAGCCGAATCCGCACTATCTGTCCGTGCTGGCAAACCCGCGCCTACGCATCGCTCATCCCAAGCACGTGTTTGAACCGCTGTTTGAGGATGGGGAGTACAGCGCCGGGCCGCTGGATGCCGGTGTTGTCGGCATGGGGCCGTTCCGGCTTGATCGTTATGAGCCGGGCAGTCTAGTGCGTGTCGTTCGGAATGATGACTATTGGGAGCGCGGCGCAGGCGGTAATCTGCCGTACCTGGACGGCATCGATTACGTGATCATGCCGAATGCGACGGCGATGGACGCGGCGTTTCGCACGGGGCGCATCGATGGAGGCGCGCGCGGGGAGGGGCACTACCTGACGCAGGAACGCAAGGCGGCCATCGACGAGCAATTGGGGTCGGATGAGGTCTTCTACGGGGAGATGCAGGGCGGTATGTTCCGCTTGGGGTTCAACGTGCTGCGCGAGGGACCGTGGCAGGATCCGGACGTGCGGCAGGCGATCTCACTGTGGATCGACCGCGAGGCGGCAATTCCGACCGTGTTGGGAGGTTTCGGTTATATCTCGCCGACGTTCAGCCCGGCCAACCCGTTCACGTCGGCCGATTTCACAACATGGCAGCGGTTCAACAGGGGTGCTCTTGATGAGAGACGGGGTGAGGCTCTGTCGCTGCTGGCGGCGGCGGGCCATGAGGACGGTTTCGAGATGGACTATCTGTGTCGCGTCCGTCTCACGGCGCGCTGCGAGTTCCTGCACAACCAGCTCGCCGGGCTTGGCATTGACCTTCAGATACAGCTGGTGGACGAGGCGGAGTGGAATCGGGGTCGAGTGAGCCTCGACTACGATTCCCAGCCCGGCTCCAACTTCACGTCGCCCATACCGGAGGGCACAGAGGCGGCCTACGGCGTGTACAGTCGTTTCCCTGACGCGTATGCCAAGCACGAGGATGAGCACGTGAATCTCCTGTACGAGGAGCTGCGGGCGACGCGGACGCATCGGCAGCGCGTGGCGGCGTGGCGGGAACTGGAGAGCTACGTGGTGCGCGAGCAGACGTACGTGGTTCCCATTGCCGGGACGGTGCAGGTGGTGCCTTATCGGACGTATGTGAAGGGCCTCGTGATACCGCCGGAGGATGGGCATACGCACACGGATTTCGCAACGGTGTGGTTGGACAGGTGAGGAAACATTTTGGGCGATTTGTTTCCGAGAGGTGGGGGAAAGTAAAGGGGCGTTTCCTTCATCGGGGGGAAGGAACATTTCGTGGCGATTCTGTTACAATGATATACGAATCGGCGTGAAAGTTTCTCTGCCGGGATGTAAGGAAACTTTGGCGGCCAATCTGTTACAAGAGCAGCCCAATTGTATACAAGGACGCTAACGATGCAACGTTTGGCGGGCAGCCCGAGAGGACGTCTGGTCCCCATTCCGGCAGGCATCAATGCGTTCGTGCCGCATCCTCTGCCGAGGGATATGGCGCTGAGCGGGCCGCTAGTCCGCCTCATTGCCGACGCTTCGGAGGCCGTCGGCATTCTCTCCGGTGTCGGCGAGACCATGCCGAACCCGCGTCTGCTGCTCCGCCCGTTGATGCGACGCGAGGCCACGCTGTCATCTCGCATTGAGGGCACCGTCTCAACCCTGACGGACGTGCTGGCATATGAAGAGGGGCGACAAGCGCGCTTCACTGATGACGCGCAAGAGGTTGTCAATTATGTCATTGCGTTGGAGCATGGCATCGAGCGGCTCAACGAATTGCCGATCTCCTATCGTTTGGTTAACGAATTGCACGCTATCCTGATGCGTGGCGTCCGTGGGCAGGACATGAGGCCGGGCGAGTTTCGAGAATTGCAGGTTTACATTGGGGGAGCATATAGCCGTATCGAAGATGCCCGGTACGTGCCGCCCCCGCCACACCTCCTAGAGGGATTGTTTCGCGACCTTGAAGCGTTCATCAACGATGCCAACTCGCCATTGCCCACGCTTGCGCGCTGCGCCCTAATCCATTATCAGTTCGAGGCGATTCACCCCTATCGTGACGGGAATGGCCGGATCGGCCGCCTGTTGATCTCACTCTTTCTCCAGGCGGTCGGCTCGCTCAAGACACCGCTACTGTATCTCAGCGCGTATTTCGAGCGTGATCGGGAGCGGTACTACGATGAGCTTCTGAACGTGAGCGCAACGGGAGACCTCGAGCGATGGACGGCCTACTTTCTAGAGGGCGTCACAATCGAAGCGCGGGATACGGTGGCTCGAATCCGCCGCTTACGAGAGCTTCTTGATGAGCTGCGGGGCGGGCTGTTGTCCCGTCGGGCCCCAGCGAATGATTTTCGGCTGCTTGACGTCATTTTTGCGCGTCCCGTGATAACTGCTCAGAGGGCTGCTGAGATGCTGGGCGTGACATCAATGGGCGCGCGCCGCGTGCTTGATCGGCTCATTGACGCGGGGATCATGCGGCGCGATTCGCGCACGCGCCCCGGGCTCTATATCGCCGACAAGGTTATGGAGGAGCTTGAACGGCCAATCTCGACAGAGTCCATGTAGCAGGCCTGCCCACTAAATTGGCTCCCGCCGTACGCAATGCGGGACGGGCATTTCGCGGGGGGTTGACGGATGCGCACATGTGATCAACGATCCGATCGCCATGCGGGCCTCCTCCTCGACCCTCACCGCTACCCACGCTGCGAGCGATCCGCCCCCGACCTGGGCGTCAACTGACGGTGCGTCAGCCCTGTATTGGGGCGATGCTCTCGATCTCCTCAAGACCATTCCAAGCGACTCTATCGACTGTATCTGGACCGACCCGCCGTATCTGCTCTCCAATGACGGAATCACCTGTGTTGGCGGTCGCATGGTCAGCGTCAACAAGGGCGAGTGGGACCGCAGCCAGGGTCTCGATACCGATCACGAGTTCAACCTTGCGTGGACAGGAGAGGCGTACCGGGTTCTGAAGCCGACGGGCACGATCTGGATTTCCGGGACGCTGCATGTATATCCGAGCGTGGGGATGGCACTGTGGCAGAACGGTTTTCGACTGCTGAACGACATCGTCTGGGAGAAGACGAACCCGCCACCGAACCTGGGTCGGCGCACGTTCACCCATTCCACTGAAGTCGTGCTGTGGGCGAGCAAGGCGGAAAAAGGCAGCAAATACAAGTACGTCTTCAATTACGCCGATATGCGCGCCGAGAACGGCGGGAAGCAGATGCAGACCGTGTGGAAATTCGGCGCGGCGGGGCGTGCTGAGAAGCGGCACGGCAAGCATCCGACGCAAAAGCCGCTCGCGCTGATCGATCGCTGTCTGCGGGCCAGCACGAATTCGGGCGATGTGGTGCTTGACCCGTTCGCGGGGTCCGGTAGCACGGGCGTGGCGGCTATACAGCTTGGCCGTGCGTTCATTGGTATTGAGTCGGTCGAAGAGTACGTGGAGATGGCGGCGCGGCGTCTGGGGGAGGTATCCCCTGACGCTGCGGAGCGATTGTTCTAAGACATCATGGAAAAAGCGCTGGCAGTCGAAAAACTGCAGGGTCTTGTTGGCAAAGACCTACGCCGGTTGGCGGACGATTACTCGGTCACGGTTTGGAAAGGTGACAAACTCAACAAGGGTTGGGCTGGTCACACTATAGAGCGCCATCTTGGTCTTCCGATCAATTCCTCAAAGGATCCCAATCTGGGTGGATGGGAATTGAAACTTACTTCACTGAAGCGGAACACGGATGGGGTACTAGTTCTGAAGGAAACCATGGCAATAACCATGATTGACCCCTATGAAGTTGCGCGGAAAGAGTTCTCTGATAGTCACCTGTTCACCAAGCTCAGAAAAATCGTGGCGGTGGCGCGAGTCTACGAATCCAAAATGGAACAGCGGTCTGTTTGCGAACTCGTTCACGCCTTTGACCTTGAAGAGACCGACCTATACGAGCAGGTAGCGCGTGATTACGAGGATATAAGGCAGACAATCATCAACAAGGGATTCACGGCGTTATCCGGCAAGATGGGCGTGTTCATCCAACCTCGAACAAAGGGGCCGGGTCATGGGAGTACATCGCGGGCTTTCTACGCTCGAAAGGAATTTGTCGAGTACATCATTGGGATGAAGCCAAGCCCTCGAAAGCTCTATGCCATTCCTGAGATACCTGCACCTGCTCTGGTCGCTGAGACTCAGACACCGGCCTATTCCTCCAAAGATCGCCGATCCCTGTAACTCTCTGTCCCCTCTCCCCAAGGAAAGGGTCCCGATGGATTCCCGCTTTCGCGGGAATGACGAGTAGGGGGCGGAATGACGGTTGAGGGCGGGTTCGCTTACGATTCAGCTAGTTATGGCACGGTTTTGGGAGATTTTTCTTGTTGCGGGGCGGTTGGGGCTGACGTCGTTTGGCGGGCCGATCGCGCATATCGGGTATTTCCGTGAGGAATACGTCGTTCGTCGCAAGTGGCTGGATGAGGGCACGTTTGCCGAGCTGATCGCGCTATGCCAATTCCTGCCGGGCCCGGCGAGCAGTCAGCTTGGGATGGCTGTTGGCATCAAGCGAGGCGGGTTGCTCGGCGGATTCGCGGCATGGCTGGGTTTCACGCTACCCTCTGCGTTGGCGCTGATCCTGTTCGCGTACGGCGTGCAGGAGCTGGGGGCGCAGGAGAGCGCCGACTGGCTGCATGGGCTCAAGATTGTTGCTGTGGCGGTCGTCGCGTTGGCGCTGTGGGGGATGGGGCGGACGCTGACGCCGGACCGGACGCGTATCACCATTGCCGTCGTTGCCGCCGCGGCACTGCTTTTGTCCGGTGGTATCGCGGCGCAGTTGGTGGTTATAGCGGGCGGTGCGGTGCTTGGCCTGATTGTCCTCAAACCGCCGGAGCCGCGAACGGATGGCGACACGGTATCGGACGGGGGGACGCGTTCGGCGGCGATGCTGCTCATCGCATTCCTCGTCTTGCTGGCCGCCCTGCCGCTGGCGAGCAGGCTGACCGAGAGTTTGGCCATCGACGTTGTGGACAGCTTCTACCGAACGGGATCTCTTGTCTTTGGGGGCGGGCATGTTGTGCTGCCGCTCATCGAGGCGGAGGTTGTGCCACCGGGGTGGGTGACGAGCGACGAGTTCCTGGCGGGATACGGCGCCGCGCAGGCGGTTCCGGGGCCGCTGTTCACTTTCTCGGCGTTTCTGGGAGCGTCGGTGAACGGGTTGACGCCGGCGTGGGGCGGCGGGCTGCTGGCGTTGGCGGCGATCTTCGCTCCGTCGTTCTTGCTCGTCCCGGGTGTTCTGCCGTTCTGGGAGCGGGTTAGGGGCGTGGCACGCGTACGGCAGGCGCTGATGGGCGTGAATGCCGCGGTAGTAGGGCTGCTGTTGGCGGCGCTCTACGACCCCCTCTGGACCAGCGCCATCGGGACGCCGGCGGACTTTGCGGTGGCCGCGGCCGCGTTCGCCCTGCTGGCGTTCTGGAAAGCGCCGCCGTGGCTGGTTGTCGTTGTGACGGCCATTGCCGGGGCGGCGGTGGTTCAGCTGTTGTAGGGTGTGCCGCCAACCCGACGCGCCCTCGATACGTTAGGTTGTTGTCATGCTCCGATACATTGGGCTGCGGCTTGCGCTGTTTGTTCCGACGCTGTTGATCGCGTCGATTGTCATCTTTGCGATCTTGCGCGTACTGCCCGGGGACGTGGTGGACGTGGTGCTGGGCGGCTCCGGCGAGGTGGCTCATGATCCCCTGCAGGTGGAGCGCGTGCGGGAGGAGCTGGGGCTGGATGAGCCGCTCATCGCTCAGTACGGTTCATGGCTGTGGAGCGTGGCGACGGGTGACTTTGGGGGAAGGTCGTTCGTTAATCGGACGCCGATATCGTCGCTGGTGGCACGCCAGCTGCCAGTGACGCTTCAGCTTGCGGTCTACACGATGGTGCTGGCAGCGGCGATTGCGATTCCGGTCGGGATCATGGGGGCCGTGCGGCAAGGGAAGTGGGCCGATATCCTTGTGCGTTTGTTCGCCATTGGCGGTCAGGCCGTCCCGAGTTTTTTCCTCGCGCTTCTGGCGTTGATTGCGCTGGTGCTGCTAATCGGTTGGTCTCCGCCCGTCATCTATGACCATGTCTGGCAGAATCCTTTGCGTCACGCGCAGTTGATGCTCTTGCCGGTAGTGATCCTCGCGTGGGGCTATGCGGCGTACCTGACGCGCATGACGCGGGCGGGAATGCTCGACGTGCTGGGGCAGGATTTTATCCGAACGGCGCGGAGCAAGGGGCTGACGGAGAGGATTGTTCTTGTGCGACATGCCCTGCGCAACGCGCTGATCCCTGTGTTGAGCGTGGCGGGGATACAGGTGGGGACTCTATTGGGTGGAGCGGTCGTGATGGAGACGATCTTCGGGCTGCCGGGTATCGGGCGCGGCATCGTGGATGCCGTTTCGGATCGCGATTATCCCGTTGTGCAGACCTACGCCACGCTCTTTGTGTTCATCATGTTGTCAGTCAACCTGGTCATCGACGTACTGTATGCCGTACTTGATCCGCGTATCACGTATCGCGACTAGACCGGCGCGGGCGGCGAGGCGCTATCCCGTTGGCGCTGCCGCGCTCATGGCGCTTGTCGCGATGGGGCTGGCGGCCATATTCGCGGAGCAGCTTGCGCCCTTCGACCCACTTGCGCACGACGAAGCGAATGCGTTGCTCGCGCCGTCCGCCGAGCACCTCTTCGGCACGGACCGATTCGGCAGGGATGTGTTCAGTCGGGTGCTTTACGGAGCGCGGATCTCGCTGATGGTGGGGTTGGTGTCCGTGCTGGCGGGGACGGTGATCGGCACAACAATCGGCGTCATCTCCGCCTATGCGTCAGGGATAGCCGATTTGGTTATCCAACGATTCATCGACGCTCTGATGGCGTTTCCGCACCTGCTGATGGCGTTGCTGCTGGTTGTGGTGCTGGAGCCGTCGCCGGTCAGCGTGATCATTGGAATAACTGTGGCGTTCGTGCCGCAGGTGGCGCGCATCGCGCGGGCGCAGGCGCTGTCCGTCAAGGCGGAGACGTATGTGATGGCCGCGAAGTCGCTGGGCGGGAGCCCAACGCGTATCGTCGTGCGGCACGTCCTGCCAAACTCCATTACGCCCGTGATTATCCATGCCACGGGGTTCATGGAGGGCGCGGTTTTGACGGAGGCGGCGCTGAGTTTCCTGGGGCTGGGAGTGCCACCGCCCGATCCATCGTGGGGGCGGATGCTCAAAGAAGGGTCAGAAGGTTTTCTGGAGGCTGCGCCATGGCTGACGATCTTCCCGGGGCTTGCGCTGACGGCGCTGGTGTTCTGCGTGGCGCTGATTGGTGACGGGCTGCGGGACTTTCTTGACCCACGGCAGCGGTGAGCCGCGTTATGCTGAGCCCATTAGCAGTTGTCATGGGACGTGGGCAGTCGATGTGGGAGCAAGCAATGACCATTGAGGACATTGTTCAGCAGTTTGAGAAGGGAATGGCCCATTGGGAGATTACTCTCCCGCGTGAATCGGTTGCTGCACGAGAAGGCGGAATGATCGTCAAGAGTGGCTGGACCGTCTTTTACAAGTTTGGTTTCGAGGGCGATGTTGAGTATATGGACTACTATGCATCGCACCGAATGACAAATGACCACCATGCCAGGCTCTATGTTGATGGGCGGACGAGGGGTTTGCCGAGCTACGAAGGAATGCGAGTGCAAGCCAAAAATCCGGAGGACGACGAGAAAGTCGAATTCTGGTTCCATGCATACAATCAGGCTGTGGGGGAGTTGCTCGCCGAAAAGGGCTTTGTCAGCCCTGACGCGCACCCGAGTTACAACGTGAATAGCTGGCTTGCGAGGACTCCACCGGAGGAGCAGGGAGAAATCGAGTCTTCGGGCTGATGAATGAGCACTCGTTGCCGCCTGGCACGCTGTATGTCATAGCGACGCCGATTGGAAACCTGGAGGATATCTCGGCGCGGGCGCTGCGTGTGTTGGGCGAGGTTGACCTGATTGCGGCTGAGGATACGCGCACGACGCGCAAGCTGCTGACGCGGTATGGTCTGCGCGTTCCGATGGTCAGCCTGTTTGATGCCAATGTGAAGCGGCGGATTCCGCAAATGCTGAAAGAGCTTGATGAGGGCAAGGATATTGCGCTCGTGAGCGAGGCGGGGACGCCGCTCATCAGCGACCCCGGCGCGTTGCTAGTGAAGGCGGCTGCGGAGGCGGGCCACACGGTGACGCCGATTCCGGGCCCGACGGCTATCGCTGCGCTGCTGAGTGTGGCAGGGCTGCCTGCCGACAAATTCACGTTCCTGGGATTCCTGCCTCGCAGGGCGGGGCAGCGTCGCCGGATGATAGAGGCCATCTCTGGGCAGGAGTGGCCGACGGTGCTTTATGAGTCGCCGCATCGCATCATTGCGACACTCGAGGCGCTACGAGACGTGCTGGGCGACCGCGAGGCGATCATCGGTCGGGAGATGACCAAGCTGCATGAGGAGATATTCCGGGGGACACTTTCAGAGGCCATCGACCATTTTCAGAAGCCGCGTGGGGAGTTCAGCGTCGTGGTGGCGGGGGCGACCCTCCGAAAGGCTCAGGGTGAGCGGGGGGTTGGCGATACGGGGTTGGGCTAAGCGACGCGATTCAGATTCCCGCTTTCAGGGGAATGACGGGTGGGTTTGCGTTACGGGGTCGGGTTGCGGAATGTGGGCTTTAGATTCCTCGGCTGCGCTCGGAATGACATCTGGAAAGTCTTCGGAATGACACTTGGCAAGTCTTAGGCGGCGGGGATGATGCTCTCGCAGCCTTTGAATAGGGGGCTGTGCTGGGTGAGGCGTTTGGCCATGACGCGGATGGCCTCGGCGCTGTTGTCCACGAGGATGTAACGGCGGTTGTGTCTGGCCATCGTATCGCAATGTATTGACAAGTCAATATATCGCGCCGCATTCTCACCATGCGAAGACAGTCCGTCCACACGGGCCGTGAGCCTGATGGAATCGGGGCATTATGCCCCCTCGTCGGCTCGCGTGGAACCCGAGGCTGTCTTCGCAGTTAGCCGCGATTCCAATGCCGCGAGGGGGTACCAGTGTGAAGAAGCTGGTCATCGTGCTACTTGTTCTTATCACAGCCGCTGGCGCCTGGATAATAAACGATGAGGTCAATGAACGTATCGCCATTTTGAAGGACAATCACCGCTCAGAAGTATTGGCAATCGAAAGAACATTATCCCGGGTTGAGCAAGAGAGGGATGACGCGCGGCAGCAGCGGGAACATGCACGTTATGAATGGAGACAAACAGGCAATCGCCTACGAACCACACAATCGGAATTGGTCTCACTCCAAAATGACTACGAAGACGCACGATCGGATTTCCGAGATCTCCAGGTTGAGTACAGAGAATTGGAGAGCGCATCAGAGAGTCTTAGACAAATCCGTGCTCAAGTGTCGAGCCTTGAAGCGCAGCGGTACGTGCTCAACGAGGAAATCAGGGTGCTTAGACAACAACGTGCCTCCTTGCTCCAGCAGCGCGCGCCGCGATTCACAGGCCCACGGACGAAGCGTAGCGGCTTCTACTGCACGGGCAGCATGTACCCCGCGATAACGTGTATGGATGAGGTGACATGGTTTCAACACTTCCAGCCCGAAAACATCAGGATCGGAGACATCATCTCGTTCTATCCTGACTGCTGGGACTCAGGCGATGGCATTCATACAGTCCATAGGATCATTGATATTCGAGTGGTGTACGGCACCTACTACTTCTGGCCAAAGGGGGATTCCAATTTCGAGGCGGACGGGTGTTGGATACCTGCGGCGAATGTCAAGGGAGTGGCAATTGAGTTTCACCGCAATGTACACCCGCTGAATGCTGAATTGCATCGCGTGATGATTACGGCCAAGAGAGACCTCTATGTAGCAGAGGAGGCCTATTATTCAGTTCGTGACCGCTACTGTGCACGTGAAGTGGAGAGCTGCACTCTACCATCGGATGTCTACCCTAGGGGAGTTAGACTCTGGCGTGAGGTGCAGGCGGCGCGAGAACTCTACAGTTGTTGGGCAGACGTTGCCCATGCCTCACAATACGAGGGCCACATTCCTTGGCGTTGCTAGTGCTACCGGGAGGAAAATGTCATGTCCGAGGAGAATCTAGCTAGGTACGTTGCCCTACAGACCGTGACGAAGGCTCAAAGTACCCTCTTTGAAGCCTTTGTCGAAACCCTTCTGGGGATGGATCTTCAAAAGCGTCAGGATTTTCTGCGAGTCTTTGCAGAAAAGATATCTGAATCTCTTCAAAGAGACGGCTCAGACGCGTCGGCTCATTCTGCTCTGTTGGCGGAGATGATGCAGGCTTTGATTCGTGAAGTGATTCCATGACTAGCCCTCAATGAGGTCAGCATATCGCAACCCCCCTAGAGCTAATGGGTAGAATTCGATATAAGCCCCTTTAGATTCCTCGGCTGCGCTCGGAATGACATCTGGCAAGGCTTAGGCGGCGGGGATGATACTCTCGCAGCCTTTGAATTGGGGGCTGTACGGAGCCAGGCGTTTGGCCGTGACGCGGATGGCCTCGGCGCTGTTGTCCACGAGGATGTAACGGCGGTCGTTCTTTGCCGCTGCCTCGCCTGTGGTGCCGCTACCGGCAAAGAAATCGAGGACGAGGTCTCCGGGGTTGGAGTGCACCTTGACGATGCGCTCAAGGATGCCGCGGGGTTTCTGTGTGGCGTAGCCGGTCTTTTCCTTGCCGCTGGTGGGCACGATGGTGTGCCACCAGACGTCCGTAGGCGTCTTACCACGCGCGGCCTTATCTTTGCCGACCAGGCCGGGCGCCATGTAGGGGATGCGGTCCATCTCTTCGTAGTTGAATGTGAAGTTAGACGGGTCTCTGGCGTACCAGAGGATATTGTCGTGCTTGGCTGACCAGCGCGATTTTGAGCGAGCGCCGTAGTCATAGGCCCAGACGATCTCGTTGATGAACGAGGCGCGGCCGAAAATCTCGTCGAGCAGCACTTTACAGTAGTGAACCTCGCGATAGTCGACATGCAGAAAGAATGAGCCATTCGGCTTGAGGACACGATGTGCTTCTCGCAGACGCGGCTCCAGAAACGCAATGTAGTCATCGAATCGGTCATCGTAGGAGGAATTGCCGATGCGCTCAGTGCGATAACGCTGTCCCTGGAATCCTACGCGGTCGCCTGACTCCTCATCACGTACGGTTCTGATGGATTCCCGCGATTGCGTCTTGCCGGTATTGAACGGCGGATCGATATAGATCAGGTCAACGATTCCGTCCGGCATTACGCGCAGGTATTCGAGGTTATCTGCGTAGACAACGAGGCCGGACGTGCCGCCCTCATTGTTTTCGGGAACCACAACGTACCCTTGCTACGTTTGGGCTGCGACAGTTCGCCGCAGCGGGGCATACTCACGCTCCAGCGTTGGGATGAGCGGCTCAAGGTCGGCATCGTCCAGGTACCCCATGAGGCATATCTGTATCCAGTTGCGCTCACGCAAGTAATCGCTGTTGTAGCTTAGGGCAAATCCGGCGTTCTCCACCCGTTCGCCCAATTCAACGGAATCAACATCCGGCGGCAGCACGATTGTAATGACGGCGGGCGCGGAGACTTCGTCCCGGGCCAGAAGAGTGAATCCGTGGGCGTGCAGACCATCTCGCAGCTCGCGGGTTCTCTCTTCCACATCGTCGAATCGCTGCGCCGGTTCCAGGACATCCAGGGCTGATGCGAGGGCTGCCAACAGGTTGGAGGACGTGGTGAACGGTACTCCACCCTTGTTGGCGATATAGCCGAGATCCAGATAGCGCGGTAGTTTGTCCGGTCGAGGTTGTACCTCGTTGTTGTAGAAGACCATGGACAGACCCGGATATGATGCGAGTCCCTTGCCGCTCACGCCGGAGGCCAGGAAAACCCCCTGCAGGTCCACCGGCGTTGTACCAATAGAGCTGATGCAGTCCAATGCGAGCTTCGCGTGCGTCTCCGTACTGAGGCGATTCAAGAGAGCAATATCGTTCAGGACACCGGTCGATGTCTCGCAGTGAACCGCCCACATCCACGCATAGTGTCCCTGCGCCACCGTGTTCGATATCTCATCGGCGTCAAAAGGCTGTCCCCAAGGCTCCTGGAGCGCGTCGAACTCAAGACCGAATCGAGTTGCTTGATCCAACAAGCGATCACCGAATTCACCGTTGCTGAGGATCAGTCCGCGACCCGGCTCCAGCGAAAGCTGAGCGGCGATGACATCGTTCGCCAGCGTTCCCGAACCCAGCATTATCTCCACATGCTGGGCGTTCGTTAGTCCACAGAGCCGGTCCTTCACTCGTTGCACGCCTGCCACGAATGCAGGAGAGCGGTGAGATTCCGGCCGACGGGCAAATGCGCGCTGAACGTCCGGATGGACGGAGACAGGGCCCGGCATCAAATTCACGGTCTCCGCGCTGTGTTCTTCAACCGACCGATGGAGACGCCCCTTGAAGTCATCGTCAAGCGTTTCTAATCGCCGAAACATGGGCTGGAAGGACGCTTCCGGCGTTCCGACTATGGGACCGAACGGCTCGAATCCCAAGCGCTCGTAGAGGGAAAGTTGACGTGTGGTGCCTGAAATCAGCGCCATCTCGTAGCCGTTATCCACGCAGTGCTTCGCCACTAGCGAGAGCAAGCCCTGGAGGATGCGCCCATTCCTTCTCTCTGAACGCACGGTGAGAAGGCGGATTTCGCACAGTGAAAGACCCGAAGGCAGGTATTCATCGACACTGCCCAGCTTGCGGTCCAGTGAGAATGGCCTCTTGTCGCGCACGGCAACCATGCCGGCCAGTTCATTCCCACGCACGCAGATGAAATACGTGTTTTCATCGTGGAACTGGTCAATCAGACGACGTGACGGATTCTCCTCATGCTGGGGAAGCTCCTCAACGAACGTCTCGTAGTTGAGCCTGAAGATCTCTTCCAGTTCCCATGGTTCGGAGGCGACCTTGAAGACGTATTCGCTCTTGCCATTTACGCCGTTCATCGGGTCACACCAACCCTGTCCGATTCGCCGACCTTGTCGCGCCTGAATCCGTCGGCGAGGCTGCGCAGGTTGTCACGGTGGGCAAAGAGGAGCACGGAGGCCAGAACGGCAAGTCCGGCAATCTCATACACATCGGCCCTCAGGATGAGGGCTGCGACCGGAACGAGCGCAACTCCCGCAAGGCCGCCCGCAGTCACGTTTCGAAGGGCAAGTTTTCCAAGGATGGAGACTGCGAGCGCGAAGGCGACAAGTATGGGGTTGATGAGCAGGACAGCACCCATGGCGGTTGCCAGACCCTTGCCGCCGCGAAAGCCGAGTTGGGCAGGCCAGATATGACCGGCGACCACCGCCATCACAACCGCCATCACTGCCCAACTATCGAGGCCCAGGTACATTGCGAGGCCAACCGGAATTGCGCCCTTCAGCGCGTCCCCCACGAGGGTGAGCGCGGCAGTCTTTTGACCTAACACGCGGCTCACGTTGCGCGCGCCGACATTTCCACTGCCCTCTTGCCGGATATCCGTGCCTGTCCTGATCCGAACGAGATAGTAACCGGTCGAAACGCACCCAATTGCATACGCAATGCCCAGGAGCGGAATTACGATCGCGATTTGTTGCATTGTCAGCCCATCCGCCTTGTCCAGTTGGTCAAGGGTTGTACCGATTCTAGGTCAGTGCGCACTCACTGCCAACCTTGAGTGGGGGATGGGGAAGACACTATGAATGGCGTTGGACGACGAAGTCGATGATGTCCATGAGGGATTGGAGGGCGGGGTTGGCGGGGCGGTTGATCTTGCCCAGAGCCTGGCGGGCACGGTCGGCGAGACGGTTGGCGACGGCGTAAGAGTTCTCAACGGCGTCTGAGTCGCGGATAAGATGGAGCGCCTCATCAACGCACTGCTCCCTGTCCGGCTCCGTCATGGTTTCGCGCTCGTCCCGAAGGCGGGCGAATGGGCCTTTCTCGTTCAATTCGGGATGGTCGCCGAGATAGAGCAGGGCGGGCAGGGTCAGGATGCCGCCGCGCAGGTCCGAGCCGATGGGCTTGCCGACTTCAGAGGCATCGCCTTGCAGGTCGAGAATATCGTCCACGACCTGGAACGCGGTGCCGAGACTCATACCGTATTCCGTGACGGCGTCGATCTCGGTCTCTGTCGCGGCCCCGAGCACTGCGCCGGAGACGGCAGCCGTCGTGAACAATGATGCCGTCTTACGCTCCACTCGCGCCCAATACTCCTCAAGTCCGCCCGTCCAATCGAATGCCTGCTGGATCTCGCGGAGTTCGCCGTCGGCGAGGAGCCGCAGCGTGCGGGAGAAGAGGGTGATGACGCGGACGTTGTTGGTGGCGCAGACCATCTCGGCGGAACTGGCAAACAGATAGTCGCCCAAGAGAAGCGCAACGGCGTCGCCATGGCGGGCGGTGATCGTTGCGACACCGCGGCGCAACGGGGCCTTATCGACTGAATCATCATGGACAAGGGAGGCGGTGTGGAGGAGTTCGACTGCGACCGCCATGGAGATGTGAACGTCAGGATCGAAGTCAAAGAGATGTCCAGCGAGGAGGGTGACGGCGGGGCGTGCACGCTTGCCCGGGGTGGCGAGGATATAGCGAAGCAGCTCATCAAGCCAGGGGAAATCATCCTCGCCGATGGTGCGGAGGCGGCGTTCCACCTCTGCCATGTCCGGTTCGATTATTTCAAGAAAGGACGGAGGCTTTGTCGTTGTCGTGTCAGTCAATGTTATTTCGCAGGCCGTAAGCGCGCCTGTCTACGCCGTCGTTTCGCTTTCGTCGCCCGCTCCGAGATTGGCCATCTCGCGCGCGAGCACCTGTTCCTCATCGAGTTTGGCAAAAAGTGCCTGTGGCTGTGGTAGACGCGCGCCTGCCTCCGGCCCCGTCGCGGTCCACCCTGCGTCCTGTATGCCGCCCTCGAGACCGAGCATCTCATGGAGTCGCTGAGAACTGAAGGGCAGGTAGGGGGCGAGAAGAGTCTTGAGCCCGCTGATGATACCCAAAATGGTGACGAGCGTGCGCGCGGCATCCTCGCGATCCTCACGGATTGCACGCCACGGGGCGTGCTCGTCCAGATAGCGGTTGCCCTCCTGAGCGAGGCTCATGGCGACGCCAAGCCCGGCGCGAAAGCGGCAGGCGGCAATCTCAGCGGCGGCTTCTTCGAGCGCCGCATCGCCCTTCGCCAGCAGGCGTGTCCCCGCCTCATCCGGCTTGGCGTCCGGTACGGTGCCATCGAAGAATCGCTGGATGAAGGTCAGGGTGCGATGGACGAGGTTGCCGTAGGTTCCGACGAGTTCGTTGTTGACGCGGCGTATGTAGTCGGGCCACGTGAACTCGGAGTCGGAGGTCTCCGGCATATTGGCGGAGAGGACGAAGCGGAGCGCGTCCGGGTCGTAGTTGGCGAGGTATTCCGGCACCCAGACTGCCCAGTTGCGGCTGGTGGAGAGCTGGTAGCCCTCAAGGTTCAGGAACTCGTTGGCGGGGACGTCCTCCGGCAGGGCGAGATCATCGCCGTAGGCCATGAGCATGGCGGGCCAGATGATGGTGTGGAACGTGATGTTGTCCTTGCCAATGAAATAGTACGGCTTCGCGTCAGCCCCCCACCACGCGCGCCACGCCTCGGGATCGCCCTTGATGTCGGATGCCCATTCCACGGACGCGGAGAGGTAGCCGATGACGGCCTCAAACCAGACATAGATGCGCCTGTCTTCCCAGCCGTCGAGTGGGACGGGGATGCCCCAATCAAGGTCCCGGGTGTAGGCGCGGTCCTTGAGGCCCTGTTCCAGGAATCCGGTCGTGAAATTCAGGACTTGCGGTCGCCAATGGTTCTTGTCCTTGAGCCATTCCAGAAGGCTGTCGCCGTACTCGGAGAACTTCATCATGAAGTGCGAGCGGGTGCGGAACTCAGGGGTTCCGCCGTCCAGGGTACTGCGGGGGTTGATGAGTTCACGCGGGTCAAGGGTGCGGCCGCAACCGTCGCACTGATCTCCCCGCGCGCCATCAAAGCCGCAGTGGGGGCACGTGCCGTTGATGTAACGGTCGGGCAAGTAGCGTTTTCCCGTGGGGCTGTAAGGGACCTCGCTGGCGGTCTCGTAGAGCAGGCCTTTTTCGTAGAAACGCGTGAAGAAGTCCTGCGAGATGCGGTAGTGGTTCTCCGTTTCAGTGGTCGTGAAGAGGTCCCATGAGATGCCAAGGCCCTCCCACGACTCCAAGAAACCCTTGTGGAAACGGTCGTGAATCTCACGGGGTGAGACGCCCTCGGCCTCGGCGCGGAGAGTGATGGGCGTGCCGTGCGCGTCCGAGCCGGACACCATGAGGACGTTGTTGCCCCTCATGCGGTGGAAGCGGGCAAAAATGTCTGCGGGCAGATACGCACCAGCGATGTGCCCGAGGTGGAGATCTCCGTTTGCATACGGCCACGCGACCGCTATCAGGATGTTGTCCGACATGTGAATTCGTTAACTATTCTAGCGGTCGCGTGCCAGACGCGGGCAGATCAGCCACAGATGTCCAGCGCGGTGAGCGCCAGGACGCGAGCGACAGTGAGTACATTGTCGATTGGTATGGTGCGCTCCGTGTTGGACGTTGGGCCGTAGACGACGGGAACTGAACCACCCCGCGCGAACCATCCCGCGTCCGTCCACGCATATGAGCCGGGGTCCTGCGGACCGATGCGCTCCGGCGCATTCCCCGTGACCTCCGTATGATGCCGAGCGACTGTTTGGGGCAGCATATGGTCGATCGGTGTATCAATGCCATGCCCCGGCACTTTCATGCTCCGCCAATCGTCCGTGTATGTCGCAGGAGGCCCCTCAATCTCGATGACTGCGCCCGGGTTGGCGGCGCGAACACCCTCCAAAACCTTGTCGATGTCGGCCTGCGTCTGCTCCCAGTCCTGTCCCGGCACGCCGCGCACCTCGACGATGATCGCGCTGTAATCCGCCACGTAGGAGGCGCGCCACTTGAGGAAATCGGTCCCGACGCCTCCGTTGATTGCGCCGATGATCATGCGGGGCAGGCCGGGTGTGGCCGGGTGCGGCTGCGCGGAGAACTCGACGTCATCAAGAGCCTTCACCACGTCTGCCATAACGTTGACCGCGTTGACGTATTCGGAGCGGTGCAGCATCCCGATCCATGCAGACGAGCCGGTCACGGTGATGACGTACTGGCACGCGCCGGAGTGCATGGTGCGAACATCGAGAAAGGACGGCTCGCAGACGATGGTGTAGTCGCAACCGATGCCCCGCTGCACGAGGTCGTAGACGCCCACGCCGCCCTGTAGCTCGCCGACCACGCCAGTGAAGAGCAGATCGCCACGGAGCTGGGCGCCTGCTCGATGCACGGCGACCGTTGCCGCGGCTGCAGCGGAAACACCCGCCTTCATGTTGACGAGGCCGTGACCGGTGAGGCGGCCGTCCTCCTCATGGCAGTCCCACGGATCCAGCGGGTAGTTAAGCGGGACGGGATCAATGTCCAGGTGGCCGTTGAGCATGAGCGACGAACCGCCGCCGCTGCCGGGGATGCGGACGGCCAGATTTGGGCGGCCGGGTTCATCGGACACGTCAATGAGTTCGGTGGGTAGGCCGCGCTCATCGAACCAGCCCGCAAGGAACCGCATGACCTCCGTTTCGTTGCCGGAGAAGCTGCGATAGCTCTGCAGGTCCTTCATCAGCTGCACGACCTCATCGCGGTCGATGCCGTTCAGAACTCCGTGATCGCCGTCTGAAGTCATTTCGGTCACCCCCATCCTGACCTTCCCCCTTCAAGGAGGGAAGGAGAGATGCACAGCACCTGTTATCGCCCCTATCCTGCCCCCTTTCCCTCTCAAAAGAGAAGGGACGGGCGCATTGCATCTACTATAGTTGCGTGATGGAAAAACAGTCACTGATGTCAAAGCTGTTGCATTCCAGCGCGGCAGGAGCGTTTCGGATCGGGTCGCGGCTGACGGTTCTTGGACGCGAGAATGTGCCGTCAACGGGGCCGGTGATTGTTGCTGTGAATCACACGCACAACATGGATCCGGCGCTGATAGGCGTCATGATGCCGTGGCCGGTACGATTCCTGGCGAAACGGGAACTCGTGACGGAGGGAACCGCACTAACTCGATGGCTGGTGAGGACGTGGGGGTTGATCCCTATCACGCGGGACAGGCTTGATCGTGAGGCCCTGAGAACCGCACGGGAATACTTGAGCGGCGGTGGGGCAATTGGGATGTTCCCCGAGGGGACGCGGAGCCGTGACGGACGGTTGAGTCAAGCCCGACCGGGAACGGGTTTTCTGGCGCTGACGACGGGAGCACCGGTTCTTCCTGTCGGTATTGAGGGCTTTGCGGGACTGGGGAACAATCCTGCGTTCATTGCTCGCAGACCGCGCTTCACGGCGCGCATCGGCAAGCTGCTGGATTTCTCCGATCTGGCCGAATCCAAAGCGGATGATCGGTCTGAACGTGCGACAAGCGAGATCATGCAAGCCATAGCGGGCCTGTTGCCCGAGCACATGCGCGGCTACTATGAGGACAGCGCGCGAAACACACAACACGCGGAGGAGCGCGCAGGGCGGTGAGGGACATCTATGGGCGCCATCGTTAGCTACGTCGGTGTTCGGGAATCGGTACCGGTCCTTTTGCAGGCCCTTTCACAGGTGAGGGACCAGCGCTACGACAGCGCAGGTGTCGCGGTGCGCGACCCCGACGGGTATTTCAATTCCGTCAAGACTGTTGGGCGATTCGACGTCCTTGAGGGCGCGCTATCCGAGGAGCCGCCCCTCGGCCACATAGGTTTGGGACATACGCGGTGGCGGACGCATGGCGCGGTGACCACAGAGAACGCGCAGCCTCATCTCGATTGTCATGGCCTGCTTGCCGTGGTTACAAATGGAATCGTCGAAAATCACGTCGAACTCAAGCTGGAACTGCGCGGGCGCGGCCATCGCTTTCTCTCGACGACCGACGCGGAGGTCATTCCGCATCTAATCGAAGAAGAGCTGCTCATGGCGGGCGCGGAGGCGAGCCTGGAGGTCGCCGCTCGTGCGGCCTTGGCTCGCACCCAGGGAACACTCGCTGTCGTCACGGCACGGGCGGAGGAGCCGGAGACAATTGTGGCTGCGCGCAGCGGCTATGCGAGCCCACTTGTCGTGGGATGGGGGAACAATGAGGCCTTTGTGGCGAGCGAGGCGGGGCCGCTGACAAGCGTGGCGGACAGGATTGCGTTCCTGGCTGCCGGAGAGATGGCGATTGTGACGCCGCGGGGAGTGCAATTCAAGACACTCATGGCCGGCGTTCCCATCACCAAGCGTTCGATTTCGCCCTCGGAGGATCCGATGGCGGCGGCGCGCGGCGGTCATATGACGTTCATGATCAAGGAGATCACCGAGCAGCCGGAGGCGTGGACGGACGCGCTGCGTGGCCGCGTGGACTTCGACACGGTCTCTCTACGGATGGAGGAACTCGACTCAATCCGGGACGAGCTGCAGCGCGTTGAACGGGTGGTGCTCACAGGATCAAGTTCGTCGCTCCACGCGGCGGACGCCGGTCGACTGTATATCGAGGAACTGACGGATCTGCCATGCCAGGTAGACGTCGGTTCAGAGATTGTCTTTGGCGATTTTGAGCTTGGTCCGAAGACCCTGTTCATCGCGGTGACGGCATCCGGGGAGACGCTGGATACGCTGGGCGCGATGACCCGGGCCAGCGAACTTGGCTGCCTGACAATCATGGTGACGAATGATGAGGATTCAACGGGCGCAATGATGGCCGACACCGTGGTGCCGCTGCGATGCGGCCGCGAAGTTGGAATGGCGTCGACGAAGTCGTTCACGTCCTCGGTGCTCAACTTCTACCTGATAGCGATGTATCTCGCCCTCATTCGAGGAAATGACGGCGCGGAATCCGTGCCCGGGCGCCTGATTGAACTCAGCAAGCTTTCCGGGTACGCGAATCGTATCCTTGAAGACCCCTCTTTGCCCTCGGCGCTGGCCACGCGCTATTCGACACGGCGTGATGCGGTGTTCCTGGCGCATGGACGGCTGTACCCGATTGCGGCGGAGGGGGCATGGAAGCTTATCCAGCTTGGCTATATCCATGCCACTGCATACCCGGGATCGGAGCTCATTCACGGCCCCATCGCGCTTGTGAACGGGGATGAGACGCCCGCTTTTGCCATTGCCCCGCAAGGCCCCGAGTACGGGCGCATGGCGCTTTCAGTCAGGCTGCTCAAGGACAATGGAGGCGTAGTGGCGGCGATCCTGACAGAGGGCGATGAGGAACTCGCGCCGATTGTGGATCACCCCATCTTCATCCCGGCGGACACACCGCAATCACTGTTGCCCCTGGTGACGGCGCTGCCCGTGCAGTTATTTGCCTACTACGCGGGGATTCAGAAGGGCAACGAGGTAGATAACCCGCGCAATATCCAGCGGCTTGAGGAGTTGATGTAGGCGTTGATGGCCTAGACCAGGACTTTTGCCTCCATCAGTTCGCGGATGTCTGACTCGGAGAGACCGAGCAGTTCACGCATGACGTAGTCGTTGTGCTCGCCGAGAGCAGGGGCGCCCGTGCGGATTGCGCCAGGGGTTTCTTCAAGCTTCGCGCCATAGGAGGCGTGGCCAATGTTGCCCCAATGCGGTTCCACATGCGGCACATTGACGATGTAGCCGCGCGCGTTCAGGGCGGGATCGTAATACACCTCCTCCGTCGTCTGAACGGCGGTGGCGGGCACGCCGTGTTTCTGGAGAGTCAACATGACCTGCCGCGGAGTGAGGTTCCTCGTCCACTCGGATACGAGCTCATCGAGAGTTTCACGGTTGGCGAGACGCGCCTCCAACGTGGCGAAACGCGAGTCCTGCGTCCACGCCGGCGGTTCCTGGTTGGGCGGCGTCATACCGCGCACGAGACCCTGCCACTCCTCCTCCGTGTGACAGGCGATGACACACCAGCGATCATCTCCGGCACAGGGGTAGGCGTCGTGCGGGGCGGCGTACTCGCGCCGGTTGCCCATCGGCTCCTGGTTGACGCCGTTGATGACGTAGTCCAGCAACGGCACGCCGAGCGCATTAGCCTGCGCTTCTACCTGCGAAACCTCGATGCGCTGGCCCTGTCCCGTCTTGAGCTTGTGATAAAGGGCGGTTTGAAGCATGTAGCCCGAGAGCCCGCCCACGAAGAAATCGGCATAGTAGACGCCGCAGCGAAGGGAGGGCGGCGATTCCGGATGCCCCCAAAGATAGGTGACGCCGGATGCCGTCTGCGCCTGAAGTCCGAACAGTACGTGAGAGGCGAACGGGCCGGTGCTGCCCCATCCGGGCATACTCATGTACACGATGTCCGGCTTGACTGCGCGAATGCCCTCATAGTCCAGACCCCAGCGGGAGAGAGCGCCGGCGGCGTAGTTCTCGACAACGGCATCGCTTGTCGCCGCCAGCTTGCGGACGATGTCTTGCCCCTCTTTAAAGTGGAGGTCCACGGTGATGCTCATCTTGTTGCGGTTGAGCTCCGGGTGCATGGGCAGGATGCCGGCGATGCGCGAGGCGGGGTCGAAGAGTGAGGATTCAATCTTGATAACGTCTGCGCCAAAGTCCGCAAGCTGCCGTGTTCCGTAGGGGCCGACCCAGATGCGCGTTAGGTCTGTGATGCGCACGCCCTCCATCGGCAGGCGTCCATTGCCGGGGTTGGCCATGAGGGGGGCTGCCGGTGTCGATGGCGCGGCGGTGTCCACCTCAGCAAGCACTTCGTCCGTGTGTTGTCCGAGTGTCGGCGCAGGGCGACGCAACGACCACGGCGTCTCGCTCAATTGTCCTGCAGGGCCGGGGAGCTTGTAGTTGCCCAGGACCGGATGCGTCACCTCCTGGAAGTAGTCGCGGAAGAGCAGGTGCGGGTTCTGGGCGAGGTCCGCGGGAGAACTGACAGGCGCGGCGGGAATGCGGCGCGCCTGCGCCTCGTCCACGGCCTCCGCGACGGTCTTGGTGAGGAAGAACTCCACGGCAATCTCGTTGATGAAGTCCTTGTTCTCCTGGCGGAGGGTGAGGTCCCTGAACATCTCGTCCTGGATGACTTCATTGCCCGTCCACTGTGCGAACGACATGAACTGGCCGGGCTGGATGGGTGAAAAGCCGATCCAGCCGTCAGAGCATTCAAAGACGCCAGTCCCGCCACCGCCGCCCGTGCCCGGGCGCAACGCGACGGTGCTGTTGTAGCCGAACTGCGCGATGATGAACAGGATGTTCGCCGTGGCCTCCGTCATCGAGACGTCCACACGCTGGCCACGTCCCGAATGCTCCCGCGCGAAGAGCGCATTCATGATTCCGATGGCCGCGTGCGTGCCGCCGACGGAATAGCCGAGGAAGGAGGGGGACATGACAGGTTGGCGTTCAGGATCGCCCTGAAGAAGCATCAGGCCGCCCATGGCCTCGGCGTGAATGTCCGTGCCCTTGTAGGAGGCGTAGGGGCCGTTCTGGCCGTAGGGTGTGACTGAACAGAGAATCAGGCCGGGGTTGTCAGCACGGAGACCTTCGAAATCAAGGCCAATCTCGTTGATGTAGCCGGGGGAGTTGGTTTCCAGGATGACATCGACGGTTCGCGCGAGACGGCGGATTGTGTCACGGCCCTCGTCCGTTGTGATGTCTGCGACGATACTGCGCTTGTTCGTGTGGAACGAGTGAAAGACGAGACTGCGCTCCTGGCCAGGTTCGTTGGCAGCGTAAGGCGGCATGTGGCGGCTCGCGTCGCCATTCGGTCCCTCAACGAGGATGACATCCGCGCCAAAGTCGGCGAGAAGCTTGGAGCCGTACATGGATGGCAGTCCACCGAGATCAAGTACGCGCACGCCATCGAGCGCGCCGGCGCCGTTCGCATTCCCAGATGTCATATTTGTTCCTCCCTGCCTCATTGATTCCGTGACGTGCTTGCCGTCTCGCTCTAGGTTAACGCTCCTATGTCCTGTAGTTTCTGAACATCGTCGTCTGAGAGGCCGAGGATGCCGCGGAGGACGTAGTCATTGTGCTGTCCGAGGGCGGCGGAGGGCATTCGCGAGCCGCCGGGCGTTTCTGACAGCCGGACGGTGACGCCGGGCTGCTGCAAGACGCCCCAATCCGGGTGATCCAGCGTTTGGATGTAGCCGCGCTCCCGCAGGTGGGGATCCCAGTACAGCCCCTCGCCGTCGAGGACGGCGGTGGCGGCGACACCGGAGCGTTGGAGCAGGTGCATGACCTGGCGCGGTGTCTGCGTTCGCGTCCATTCGGACAGGTCGGCGTTCAGCGCATCCTCGTTGGCCTTGCGTCCCTCTTGCGTCGCATAGTCTGGAGTCTGCGTCCATGCAGGAGCGCCGATAGCCTGAACGAGCGCTTCCCATTCCTGGTCCGTTCTGCAGGCGATGGCGCACCATTCATCGTTGCCCTTGGCGGGGTAGATGCCGTGCGGGGCGTGGACGGGGTGGCGGTTGCCAACGGGCTCACCGGGGCGGCCGTTGACCTTGTAGTCCATGAAGGGCATGGCCATGGTGTTGCCAACGGCCTCCACTTGCGCCATCTCCACGTACTGGCCGCGTCCTGTCTCCGCCTTGTGATAGATGGCGGCAAGAGCGGCGAGCGCGGTAAGGCTGGCGATGAGAAAGTCGGGATAGTCGAACTTGCAGCGGGCGTTGGGCTCGGACTCCGGGTGTCCCCATGTGTAGCTGAGGCCGGAGACGGAGACGAGACTGAATCCGAAGGCGACGTGATCCTTAAGCGGCCCGATGCTGCCCCACCCGGGCATGCTGACCTGGATGATTTCCGGGTTGACCTTCCGCAGTTCTTCGTAGCCGAGATCGAAACGGTCGATGACGCCGAGCGCGAAGTTGTCTATGACGAGATCAGAGACGGCGGCGATGCGCATGGCGACTTCCCGAGCTTCATCGTGATGCAGGTCAAGCGTTATGCCGTGCTTGTTGCGGTTGAGATCGGCGACGAACGGCATCGTGCCCATGCGGTTGTTGGTGTCAAAGAGGGACGACTCAACCTTGATGACTTCCGCGCCGTAGTCGGCAAGCTGACGCGTGCAGTACGGCCCCGCCCAGATTCGCGTAAAGTCCAGGACTCGCACGCCCTCAAGCGGTAGAACGGGGGATGTGCCGTTCTCTGCCGCTCCGGCGGGCGCAGGCTGGCGCTCCGAGACTTGGCCGGCGTGTTCGTTCAACAGTGGGGCAGGTTTGGGCTGAGGGATGGGCGTTTCCGACATGCGGAAAGGCGCGCCGGGAAGCGGATACTCACCGATCTCGGGGTGTTCGACCGTCGTGAAATAGTCACGCTCAGCGAACTGAACGTTGTCGGCAAAGTCGCCGGGGCGATTGACGGGGGCGGCGGCGAGGCGTCGACTCTGTGCCTCTTCCACGAACTCGGCCACCGTAAACTGCTCGATGAACGGCCTGGTGAGGGAATCGATGAACAGCATGTTCTCGCCCTGCCGGTTGATGAGCGGATACCAGAACTCGTCTTGCAGGGCAGGCTCTCCCATCCAGTCGAAGAACACCCTTGCCTGCGGGGCAAGGAGGACGGCAAGGCTCACCCATCCATCCTTACACCGGTAGATGTTGTAGGGGGCGAGGTTGCCGGTTGCGCCTATGCGCTCGCCAATCTCCGACGTGGCTGAATAGCGAATGATCTGGTAGAAGATGTTGGCCAGCACTTCCTGCATGGAGACTTCCACGTGCTGGCCTCGGCCGGTCTTGCGGCGCGCCATGAGCGCATAGAAGACTCCGTGCGCGGCGTGGATGTTGGCCATGATGTATGCCTGGTCGAGAGGAGCGGCTGCGGGAGGCTGCTCGTCATCGCCCTGGATAGTGGTCAGCCCGCTCATGGCAATGGCATGGAGGTCTGAAGCCAGGTAATCGCCATAGGGGCCGGACTCGCCGAACGGCGTGACGGAGACGGTGATCAGACGAGGATTGTCCTCTCTTAAGACGTCATCAGGCAGCCCGATGGCGGCGAGGTAGCCGGGCTCGAAACTGTCCAGCACGACATCGGCGGACCGCGCCATGTCCAGCAGCTGTTGGCGGCCATCGTCCGTTGCAATGTCGATGACGACGCTCGACTTGTTGGAGTTGTAGGCGAGCCAGCGGAGGCTGCGGTTAAGGCCCGGTTCATCATCGGCGAACGGCGGCAGGAACCGGACGGGGTCGCCACCCGGGGGTTCGATCTTGATGACATCCGCGCCCATATCTGCCAGCAGGCGGCCTGCGTACTGCCCGGCCAACCCGGACAGGTCAAGAACGCGGATTCCTGCCAGGACGGACGGAGACGTTCCATTGGCTGTCGTTGTCATAGTCTCCCCTGTGTCGTCTCCATCCGATCAGTACTAAATGGACATCGGCACGGTGGTGATGTCGCGCCGGATATTCGCAAGCGTAGCAGGATGGGACGCGCCGTCAAGCATATTCGGTGATCGGCTGCGCGAGGATCCAGAGGCTGACCATCGTGTAGCCGACCATCAGGATGAGCATGGCACGTTGACTTCTCAAGGCCACGTCATGCGCGCCGAAGTGTCGCAGCGCAGTGACGTGAGCGAGGAAGACGGCGATGACGTGGCCGATGATGATGGCGACGATCGCCAGTATCCAGACAAACTGCGCGTTGATGATGCCGATGTTGACCTGGTAGTCGGACGTGCCGAACAGGTCCCAGCCGAATCCGAACGGGTCGGAGGCATGGGGGATTACCACCTGCCCCTGGATGAGCAAGTAGGAGAAGAAGTGGGCGAGATGGTACGCGAAGGCGATGGGCACAAGGGAGAGGGCAAAGACGCGGGCGGCGGCCATCGTTTTCCGTGTCTCCGGCGTCTCACCTGAGCGGGCCATGACGGCGCAGAAGAGGAGATACGCGGCCACGAATATCCCTGCGAATGCCATAAGACCGGCGGTGTTCACCAGCGTGACGGCGGTGGACGTCCAGCCGGGGGAGTTTACGAATGCCCGGTGAACGAGTTGTGCCCAAGGCGGAGTGTCCTGCAGGCCGTCAAATGTGACGGTGGACAGAAGGACGACGACGAGAATCATGTAGGAGGTGGTCGTGCCCGCACCGCTTAGCAGTCCCGCGCCGGGGGGTCTCAGGCCGACCTCTCGTCGTTCGGGCGGGGCGGCGCGAAAGGCCTCGACATCATCGATGGATTCTGTCTCGCCGCTTGTGGACACGACGCGCAGTTCAGTTGGGGCGAATCGAGAGAGGATGCCAAAGATAAGGGAGAAGACATCAGCGTTGCGCATCCACTTGTCCGCTCCGAAGATGGCCATGCCCCACCACGTGATCATGCAGTAGCCGATGATGGCAATGGCGAGCGACAGCGGCTCCGCAGAACCCTCGTAGGCGATCTCAAACCATGCGAAAAGGGCAAAGACGATGACGGCGGGCCACACGCCCCATGCCGGCGGGTAGGAAGAATCGTCCTGTCCGAAACTGAGGCCGCCCGGGACGACGCGCCGCGCGAGCGCGTCTATCCATTCGTAAATCGTTCGGACGGGGTTTACTAAGCCCCAGACGTTTCCGATGAGCGCGGATACAAACGCGATGCCGACCCACCAATAGACCCATACGAGGACGGGGGCGATGTTGGCTGTCGAACGGTTGACGCCCAACGCGCCTGTGAGCAGGACGATCAGAAGCAGCAGGACACTGAGGACGCGAATTACCTGAATGACAGGGGTACTCGCGAGCATCCGGACAGGCCACAGCTTGAGCAGGTTGAAGCGGGGGTAATCGGTTGCGCTCGGTGTTCGGCGAACAAAGACGGCAACGATGACGAATGAAAGGGCGACGGCCAACCCTGCGCCCGTCACGTAGAGCGTCAGGGGCAGGGGCAGGTCATATTTCTCTCCGAAGCCGTGAGCGAATGCGACCTCGGGGATGAGCCATGCGAGAACCGCTAACGCAGTTGCAAGCGGGAGGATAGTTACAGCGAGCCTTTTCATTGCGGCTCGCTTATTTTACGGCCTGACTTCGAGAGTGGCGATGAGGCGCTCCCTGACACTCGTCCCGGCCGTATCGGTCGTCACATGATCGGTGTGATCCGTGGACGAGGAATCAGACGGAGAGTCCATGCTGCTCATGTCATCCATATCGTCCATGTCATCCATTGCCGAGTCTGCTTTGAGAACGCCTTCGGCGGCGTGAATGAAGATGTCGTACCGCCCTGTCGCATGTGCCTCGAAATTCATCGGCGCCGTCACCCCGGGCCCCACCTGCGCCTCGATGTTATAGCCATGCAGATGAACCAGGAGCGGCAAGTCGCTCGTCCAATCGATCGTGACTGTATCCCTCTGATTAACCGTCAGCGTTGATTCATCGCCGGTCAGCTCGCCTCCGACGATTTCCATTTCAAAGGCAACGTCCTGGGGCTCACGATCCTCACACGCGGCGGCAAAGAGGACGGCCAACACTATCGCCATGGCAATCGTTGCCGTCCTCAGCAGGTTCTTGACGTTCAAATGGTCACCTTGATCCACGGCGTTCTAGGGCGGTCAGACTGACTGTCGTTCGTTAGGTGAACGTCCTGGGTGCGGGGGTGGTTAGGTATCAGTTTACGGGTGGGCGCTGGGTGGCAAATGCGATTCAGATTCCCGCCTGCGCGGGAATGACGGAAAGGGCGGGAATGACGAGAGGGGGCGGCCCTTCGACAGGCTCAGGACGAGCGGAGTGGGTTTAGAGGTCTTTGAGGATGTCTTCGGAGAGGGGGCGGGTGTGTTCGCTTGTGGGGAATGTGCCGTCGCGGACTTCCTGGGCGTACTCGTTGACGGCGGCCCGGATTGTGTCACTCAGGTCCGCGTAGCGCTTGACGTGCCGCCCGACATGGTCGGAGACGATGCCGAGCATGTCGCTCACAACCTGCACTTGCGCATCGCAATGCGGGCCGGAGCCGATGCCGATGGTAGGGATGTTGAGGCGCTCTGTGATGATCTGCGAAAGCTGCTCCGGCACCAGTTCCAGCACGATGGAGTACGCTCCGGCCTCCTGCACGGCCTCAGCGTCGCGGATCATCTTACGCGCGTCCTCGACGTTGCGGCGCCCCTGGAAGCGCCGTCCGATCTGGAACTCAGATTGTGGCGTGAATCCGATGTGGCCCATGACGGGGATACCGCGGTCGACGAGCGCCCTGATCGTCTCGGCCATGACCTCGCCGCCTTCGAGCTTGACGCTCTGCGCGCCGGCCTCTTGCAGGAATCGGGCAGCGTTACGCAGGGCATCCTCAGGGCTCGTCTGGTATGACATGAACGGCATATCAGCGATGACGAGGGCCCTCTTTGTGCCGCGAGACACGGCTGCGGTGTGGTGGATCATGTCGTCCATCGTGACGGACACGGTGGAGTCGTAGCCGAGCACGACGTTGCCGAGGCTGTCGCCGACGAGAATGGCGGGGACGCCGGACTCATCGATTGCACACGCGGTGTAGTAGTCGTAGGCGGTCAGAACCGGAAAGCGCTCGCCCCGGTCCTTGAATTCCTGGATCGTCTTGACGGTTGTGCGCACGGGCGTCATTCCCTTGCCGCAGCGCCGGTGGGTCGCGCTCTAGTAGTAGCTGCGGGCTTCGATGCGGTTTGTGCGGGAGACGATGCGATTGCGGGCGTCAACGCGCACGATGCGCGGGCTGACGCGACAGGCATCCTCCTCGGACATGTGTAGGAAATGGAGGACGATGATCATGTCCCGCTCACGCACAAGCAGACCGGCTGCGCCGTTCACGCAGACCTGACCGGAGCCGCGCTCACCCTCAATGGCGTACGTCTCGAGCCTGGCGCCGTTCGTGATGTCCAGCACCTGCACGAGTTCATATGGCAGGATGCCGGCGGCCTCCATCAGGTCGGGGTCGATCGTTATCGATCCCTCGTAGTCAACGTTTGCCTCGGTCACGGTGGCGCGGTGAATCTTCCCGGCCAGCATAGTGCGCATCATGAGTTCATCTATCCTGTCGTCTCTGATGATTCGCCCACCAGGGCGAGAATCTCCGCTCCTCTCGTCCCATCGAGCCGCTGCGAGTCAACGGCAAACTTTGCCGTCGCCTGCGCGAGTGCCGCGTATAAGGGTACTACGCTCGGCAAGGTAGCCTGCAACTGCTCAAGGTGCGCCTGCACGGTCCCGAGGTCTCCCCTGACTATCGGGCCTGTCAACGCGGCAGCCGCTCCATCGCGTTCGATATTCCCCACCGTTCCACGAATCAGCGGCAGCAACGCCTGCAAGGCTTGCGACTGATTGTACCCGAATTGCGCCCAAAGGCCAGCGGCCTCGGCAATTATCGCGATCAAGTAGTTTGACGCGAACACTCCTGAGATATGGTAGAGGGCGCGTGATTTCTCGTTAATGTCGATGGCGTGGCCGTGGAGGGCATGAGCCATGTCACGGAGTTGGTGGTGCAGGGCCGGGTCCTGGCTTTCGATGGCGAACGTCACGTTTTCCAGTGTTGTTGTTCTCAACGAGTTTTGGGGAAAGGTGTAAAGCGGATGGAATCCGCCAGTCACCGCCCCATAGCCACTAGCGCACTCCAGTACGCTCACGGGTGTGCCACCGGAACAGTGGACAGCCGCCATGCCATCGCGCCACGGCACGCTTTCCGCGACGGAACCAATCACGTCGTCCGGCACGGTTAGGAAGACGGTGTCGGCCAGATCAACGAGCAGTCCCGCCTGCTGGGTGTGTATCGCTCCGCCTACCCGACCGGCAAGGTCCTTGGCGCGCGGCGCGTTGCGACTCATGATTGCCGTGATGTTGTATCCGGCATCGGCGAGACCGACGGCAAGCGCCGTGCCAACTGCTCCCGCGCCAAGAATGCCGACTCTGTCGCCGCGAAGAGTCGTCATTGCCTCAGATGTCCGTTCATGCCGGAAATATGCTCTGCGGCGGACGGGACACCGGCGATGCCCGTAGCGGATCGGATCGAATCGACGATGGCTCGCTCGACCGCTTCCGCTGCTGCCGCGCCGATGGGAGTGAGACCAAAGGTATCCACCAGTGTCGCGTCCGGCGGGGCGGTGGAGACGAAGAAGAGCGTATCGCCGTCGCCCATGCCATATGACGGAACGATGGCGCGGGCGATGCCGCTGTGCGCCATCATGGCGAGTCGGTTGGCCTGTGCGACGGTCAAGGGCGCGTCCGTTGCAACGACGCCGATTGTCGTATTGGTTGGCTGTTGCCCGAACCGCCCGCCCGATCCGCCTCTGCCACCGCTGCGCAGGATTTCGCGCGTGCTGAGGAAGGGCGGCCCGTCCGCGCGATCGTTGCGCGGCCCGGCGATGAGCGCGCCGGTCTCAGGGTCCACAATGTCGCCGAAGGCGTTGACCACCATGACCGCGCCGATTCTGTGTCCGCCGGCCAGATCCATGGCTGCCGTGCCGACGCCGCCCTTGAGGGCACGATCCTGCCCGAGTGTTTTGGCGACGGTCGCGCCGGTACCGGCTCCGATGCTGCCGGACTCGACGGGCGCGTCCGATGCTTCGCGCGCGCCGTCAAGGCCGAAGTCACGCGTTACGCGTCGATCCGTGCCTCCGATGCCAAGGTCATAGATCACGGCACCGGGGACGATTGGAACCACACCGCCGGGGGTTGGGAACCCGACGCCCTCCACCTCAAGGTGGCGCATGATGCCCTCCGCGACGTTCATGCCAAAGGCGCTGCCGCCGGTGAGGAAGATGGAGTGGACGCGCTCGACGAGGGTGCCGGGGCGGAGGAGATCGGTCTCACGAGTACCGGGGGCTGCGCCGCGGACTTCGACCCCGCCAATCGCGCCGTAGTCTGGGAAGAGAAGGACGGTTGTCCCCGTCACCGCATCCCTATCCGTGATGTGCGCGAGACGGACGCCCGGAACGGACGTGATTGTCCGATTCTCGTTCATGAGACGCGCAGGGCGTCCCAACAGCGCATTTGCGCCATGCGTGCTGCCCCTCCTCCCGTCCAGGCGGCGCGCCGTGTAAAACAGAATGATACAGCGAAGAGCCGTGTTGCGGGGCTAATTCAGCCACGGTTATGCTGAATGCGTGATGCGTTCCCGCCCTATTACCCCGAAATTGCCGTTGCTTGCCGTATTTGTGTTGGCCATTGGCGTTGCCCTGGCCATTGGGGCGATGGCGTGCGAGGTGCGGGAAGACACACCCATCCCGACCCCGATCCCCACGTTCACTCCCATTCCGACGGCAACATCGAATCCTGATTCAAGCGCCGGTGGCACAACTGATTCAACTATGGAATCGGATTGCCCGACACCGGTGGCCGCTACGCCCGTAGAAAGAGAGGAGACTCTTACCGTGACTGAGAAGCTGAATCGTTGGTCCTCACCGCCCGAGATGCAGATCGACTCGTCGAAGTGCTATTCCGCAACGTTCGAGACGGACGTGGGAAACTTCGTCATCGAGTTGACGGCGGACAAGACGCCCATCACCGTCAACAACTTCGTGTTCCTGGCGCGCGAAGGGTACTACGACAATACGACGTTCCACCGCGTGATTCCGGATTTCATGGCGCAGGCCGGGGATCCGGGCGGCACGGGGACGGGCGGCCCCGGCTACACCATCCAGGATGAGTTCGACTCCACACTCCGCCACGACGGCCCGGGCATCCTCTCAATGGCCAACATTGGACGCCCCAACACGGGTGGCGGGCAGTTCTTCATCACGTTCGGGCCGACGCCGTGGCTTGATGACGCACACGCCGTGTTTGGCCGTGTGACGGAGGGCATGGACGTGGTGCGGTCGATCCGCATCAGGGACCCACAGTCGGACCCGAATCCCGGCACAAGCCTCCACAGCGTGACGATAACGGAAACCGTCGCGGAATCTTAAGTAACTCCCCTATAGGGAGTTGACGGCAACCTGCTGCTATTGTCAGCCGCCGCTTTGGTTCAATTTATCGACGTACTCCGCCAACTTGTCGATAACGGGAACTAGCCTGAGGAGCACGATCAGGACTCCGACGGCGACTAGTAGGGTTCCGGCAGCCGCAATAACTGATGCAACATCACCCATCACATTCCTCCAACTCTCGCGGTACCTCTAAGGATTCGCGCCGCTTAATCGCGCCCTATTTCATACATAAGACGTTCGATCTGTCAATTATTATCCGCCGCACATGAGCCCACCAACCAGTTGCGCCTACCAAGGTGTACACGCCATAATGTCGCCATTCCGAGCGTGCGCTTATTGATGGCGAACGCGGGACGAACTATGGCTCCCAGGAGCAACGGGAGGGGTGAAGACGATGGATTTTCGGCTTGATGCCGCCGATCAGGCACTACAGGACGAGGCGCGCCAATTTACGCGAGCCGAATGGAGCGAGAAGGTCGCGGACCCGCGCGGATGGGATGAGATTGGCCTGCTGTCTCCGTATCACGCAGACACGGACGCGCTGCAGGCGCAACGTGATTTCTCAAAGAAGCTGGTGGACAAGGGCTGGTGGACGATGCACTGGCCGGAGGAATACGGCGGCCGCGCCGTTTCCATCGAAACCCAGCTTGCCTACCGCGAGGGCATGGCCTATGAGGGCGCTCCGGCATCATTCGGTGGTGGCCTGGTTGCCCCCGTACTGATGATTCATGGCTCGGACTGGCAGAAGGAAGAGTTCCTGCCAAAGGTGGCTAACGCGGATATCGATTTCGCACAGGGATTCTCGGAGCCAAACGCCGGCTCTGACCTTGCCAGCCTGCAGACCCGCGCCGTCCGTGACGGCGACGACTACGTGATCAACGGCCAGAAGATCTGGACATCCGGCGCGCACTACGGAGAGTGGTACCACGTGCTGGTTCGCACAGACCCGGACGCGCCCAAGCACCGCGGCATCAGCTATGTTCTGATGCAGCTGCGCGATGATGACGGCGAAATCACGCCCGGCGTCACGTTGCGGCCCCTGTATGACATGACGGGCACGCGCCGCTGGAGCGAGGTCTTCTTTGACAATGTCCGTGTTCCGGTGCGGAACCTCATCGGTGAGGAGAATCGCGGTTGGTACGCGGCGATGACGACGCTCTCCTTTGAGCGGTCCGGCATCGAGACTGCCGCCAAGTACCTGGGCGAGCTTGACCGATTTATCGCCGTCATGCGGGAAACCCGCTTCAACGGTGAGGATGTGCTGAACGACCCGCTCATCCGACACAAGGTCGCCGACCTCAAGATTGAGCTTGAGACACGCCGGATGCTCTCATACCGCGTCGCATTCATGCAGTCGCGCGGCGAGCTTCCTGTGAAGGAAGGCTCCATGGGCAAGGCGTGGGGCGACAACCTCGGCAAGAAGTGGCCGCAATTGATGGCGAGCATCTTGCAGGAGTACGGCCGGCTTGGTCTCGGTGAGTCTCGCGCGCCCATGGGCGGTTACCCGGGCTTCCGCTACGAAGCCATGCACGGGAGCGGCCTTGGCGGCGGCACCACGGAAGTCCAGCGTAACCTCATCGCTCAGCGGGGACTGGGGCTGCCTCGCTAGATAGCAACACGATCGTAGGGCAAATGAAAGGCGGGGCCGCCAACCGGCGTGCCCCGCCTTCTCAAACTAGGCCAGGTCTTCGTCGTCTAGCCAGCCGTTTTTCTGAGCCAACCTAACCCAGAGTCTCTGGGTGTGCTGCGCGTCGCGGCGCACTTCCTCAAGATTGTCATTCAGTTTGCCAAGCAATACTTGGTGGGCACGCAGCAGCTTCGTGTGATTATCAAGAGTCTTCTGTTGCCCTTTGAGTATCTCTGTCTGATTCTCGGCGATGCCTATCAGACGCACGACGGCGTCCTCAAGCCTGCCAACGCGACCTTCGAGATTTGTCACCTTTACACCTCTTCAGGCGCCATTCTGACACCATTCCACATACTATGCTACTTGCCGGCACGCAGGTCAGTCGTCCACGTGATGATGGCGGGGCGACGGGGTGCGATGCCGGTGACGGTGTAGCCGTTGGGGGTCTCTTCCAGGAGTTCATCGAGAGCGGCGAGGAGGCGTGAGTCCTCCGGTGTGTGTTCCTCAACATCCAACCGGCGGCGAATCTGACTCGTTATCTCGTCGCGGTCGCGGCCCATGACGGCGGTCTCGGGCGGAAGCATCGTGACGTCCGGGTGGATGTCCATTGCCCAGAGAAGATCCAAGAGTTCAGGTACGCCGGGCATCGGGGTGGGCACTGCGCCGTAGACGCGCTCGTAGAAGGGGACTTCAAGGGCGCTGGGCGGTTCCATCATCTCAATGATTGCCACGCGGCCCGACGCCCGCTCCTGCAACTTTGTGATGAACGCCGCACCCTCTGGCACGTGGTGCAGGACGAGCGAACAGAGGACGAGATCAGCGGTCGCGATATCCGCGACTTCCCATCGCTCATTTACGACAGTGATGTTGGACAGCCCGGCCGCCGCCGCCCGCTCCCGCAGTATGCCGACAGCTTCATCCGATGGTTCGACGACCGTGACGTGTTTGGCGCGGGTTGCCAGTGGAAGCGCGAATCGTCCCGCGCCGCCGCCAACGTCCAGCACCGTTGTGTCTGAATCGATCAAGGCGAAGAGGCCGTTCACGGCGGGGTCGTCGGTCCGATGGACGTCTCGTGGGCGGTTGGTGTACGAGAAACCGCCATGTCCTCCGTGAACGTGGCCGCCATCGTGCTTACTGTCTTCATGGTCATCGTGATGGTGGTCTTGTCCCGGGCCGTGGCCGCTGCGCAGCGCCGTGGCCTCGCTGTCGTGGGCGATGATTCTGTCACGCCATGCGTCGATTGCAGACTGTATTGTCATTTTCGATTCCCTCTTTGAGTCGTCCGATGCTCAAATTGTATGGTTCTGTTGCCTACGGCTGGCTAGTGTTTTGAGTCTCAATTTAGGTCTCGAATCGGCTACACTGAGGCGTCGGATGCCCGAATGACAGGGAGGGGGAGGCATCATGGACTTCCAACAGTCGGCTGAGGACCTGGCGTTTCGTGATGAGATTCGCGATTTCGTCGCGAAGAATTGGGACGATACCCGCTACCACATGAGCGACGTGTCCAATGCGTCGTGGCACCTGGATGACCCGGAGGCGCTGGACGCAGCCCACCAATTTGCCAAGAAGCTGGTGGACAAGGGCTGGTACACGATGCACTGGCCCACGGAGCACGGTGGGCAGGACGCCGGGTTCACTCGGATGCTGACCTATCGCGAGGAGATGGCCTACCGGGGAGCGCCTGCGAGCGGGGCGTTCGGCGGCGATGCCGTTATCCTGCACGGGACGCCAAGGCAGAAAGAGGAATGGCTGCCGAAGATCGCGACGGCGGACATGCCAATTGCGCTTGGACTCTCGGAGCCCGGCAACGGTTCCGACCTGGCGGGCGTGACGACGCGGGCAGTCCGCGACGGTGACGACTATGTGATCAACGGTCAGAAGATGTGGACGTCGACCGCGCACCATTCCACGTGGATCCGGATGCTGGTGCGGACTGACACTGACGCGCCCAAGCATCGCGGCCTTTCGATATTCTTCGTGCCCCTGGATTCTCCGGGCATCACGATTCGCCCCATCCATGACATGGCGGGTCGGCGTCGCTGGAGCGAGGAGTTCTTCGAGGACGTGCGCGTACCGTCACAATACATGCTCGGCGAAGAGAATCGTGGCTGGTACGTTATGGCGGCATCGTTGACGGCTGAGCGCGTGGAGGTTGGTTCTCCGGCCGCGCTGTTGCGCGAGTGGGAGCGATTCGTTGACTTTGCACGGACGTACCGAGCCGACGGCGGCACACCACTTGATGACCCCATCAACCGCCAGTTGCTGGCGGATCTGCGGGTCAAGCTCGGCATGTTCCGCGCCATCTGCTGGAAGGGTGCGTGGGACAGTCGTCAGGGCGAGGATGTGTCACGTATCGCGTCGATCTCTCGCGTGTTGTCCGGCGAGTTGGTGCAGGAGCTGTGGCGCGGATTCACGCGGATCATTGGCGACGCCGCGCAAGTGATGCCGCACGGCGCAGAGTGGGCGCCCATGAACGGCTTCATCGGCGTAAACGCCCTCATGAGTACAGGCCGCACATTCGGCCACGGCACAAAGGAGATCCAACGCAACATCGTGGCGACGAGGGGGCTGGGGCTGCCGCGGTAGGGGGGAGAAGTCCGCGTTCTTCATTTGAAGAATTCGGAATGCCTACATCAGAGGTCGTGCATGTTGATGGGTAATGCCCGCTCGATCCATGACATGGAACGGGATAGGATTGCGTTGAACTGGGACACTCTGCCTGAGTTCTCATGCGCAGTCTGCAACACTAGTAATCCATTCTTGCCACGGGCAACCGTTAGGACCGAAGTAAGATTCAGCGGCCGACTACGGGCTGATGTTGCGGCATTGGATATTTCAGGCAGAATAATCGGTGTTGTCGAAGTTGTGCGTTCCCATCCTCCGTCAGAATTAGTTCTCAGTGAGCAAGAAAAACTCGAGTTCGCTTACTATCGATTCTTGACTCCGCCCGGACGGAAAGAACCCGAATCGTGGCTCTGTTCTCCTGACTGCTGGCGCATGTACACGCAGTTGGCAGGCGATGCGGCAAGTTCCCCTTGGGAACCCGCACGCTGTGATGGTTGCGAGTCATATTTTCATCAGAACAAGCTCAGTTGGGTGGAGTTTCACGATTGGGAGTCCGATCCTAACTCGGCCTATTGCATCCTTTGCGCTGCAAGATTCGACGAAGCCCAATGGAGGGCACCTGGGGACATCGCTCTTGATGACCCGCGCGAGTGGACACCGGACGATGATTCTGATCCGGCAGTCCTGTTCCTAGCCTATTGGGATGCGAAATTCTGGGACATGGTTTGGTCGACACGAGTCGCCAAATTGGGTGAGTCAGACTCTCGGCTTTGGCCGGAAAACATCGAGGCCGAGGACGCTACTGCCCGTCGACTCGTACAAGTGAACGCAGCATTTGATAAGGAAGAATGGGGGGAAGGCAATGACTTGCTAATTCCTATTGCGGCCCCGAACTGGCAGTACATTCCGGGTGAGACGGAACGAATGCTGGCTTTTCGTCCAGAAAACACTCGTGGAGTCGCGGCGGCGTGGAACCGTTTGCTCCAGTATCGCCTAGTTGAACTGCCTCAAGTACTACAAGACATTATTGTGCAGCGTCCAGGGTGGCCGGCAGGCGATGGCGAATAGTTAGAACCTGCTCTTCACAGTTAGCCACAGGATGATGGCAACGACGACGACGGGAATGATTAAGATCAACAAGCCTCACAAGAATAGATCGAGCGTGACAGTGCCCCCAACTACGCCAGCGGCCAGTATCAAGTAGGCAAGGATTCTCGAGAGCGTTGCCCCTAGAATTCGCTTACGACATTCAGACTGGGGGGATAGCAGGGAAGTATGAAAAACCTCTGGCAGCCGGGGGAGTACATCACCGGGCGGAATATCTGGCATGGGCGGGTGTTCACGGTGTGGGTGTTTGTTGTTGTCGAGGATCGTGGGGATGTGATTGCGGCTTATACGCCGCCGGGGACAGTCTGGAAAAGCCCCGTTGATTTGGCGGGGAATGACGTTCGGTTGCCACATGGTGAATGGCTCCTGCGGGATAACATCTGGCACGGTCATGGGATGGTACGAGTTTTTCTCAAGGACACGGCCCATTCGGTACTTGTTTTTCTTGGGGATGGCGACGTTCGGTGGTGGTATCTGAACCTGGAGGCGCCGTTTCGACGGACCGAGATTGGCCTCGATACGACCGACTTACACCTTGACGTTGTCTTTCCGCCTGATCTTAGCGAGCCGCAATGGAAGGATGAGCATGAGGTCGAAGAGGCTGTCGCGTTTGGGAGTATGACTCGCCAGGGTGCCGAGGCCGCGCGCGCGGAGGCGGATCGGGCAATCAAATGGATACAGAGCGGCGATCATCCAGCGATCATCGATCGCTGGCGCACCTGGACGCCGCCGACCGAATGGGGAATCCCAACGTTGGCATCCAGCTGGGAAACGCTGCCTACTGAGATTTCGTAGGCAGCTTATCTTGCTTTGGCTGGGGAACGTGGATTCGAACCACGACTAACAGATTCAGAGTCTGTCGTCCTACCGTTAGACGATTCCCCAGCAGGAACATCGCGCTATCCATAGTACCCCCAAATCGCAATGTCAGGGCGCGCGATTTCAGTAGAATGGACGCCTATAGGCAACCATGATGGCACACTGCGTAGCAGTTGCTCCCGGAGGCGTACACTATTCGCATGACAACTACTGAATCTGACGACAGGCTTTCGCAGCTTGAGACCATCTCTATCAGCGTCTCCGGCATGACGTGCGCCGCGTGTGTGATGCACGTGGAGCATGCTCTGACTGACGTGCCCGGTGTTGAAGAGGCACGGGTCAACCTGGCGACGGAGCGCGCAATGGTGGAAGTTCCCGAGGGGCTTTCGTTTGACGTGCTCGCCTCCGCTGTTAAGGACGCGGGCTACGGCGCCCGGACGGAGACACAGCGGCTGTTCATCGAACCGGACACGAACGGCGATGATCCGCGTGACAAGGCCGTCTCTGCACTCATGAACCTGCGCGGTGTCCGGTGGGTGACGCCGGATGAGGACGACTCCACGGCTGTAACAATCGAGCATTACAGCGCCGCCGTCGACGCAAGCGATCTGCGTGGCGCAGTGGTGGAGGCGGGTCTGCGGGTCGCGGGTATCGAGGAGAAGGAGGACGCTCGCGTCGTCGCCAAGGAGGAGGAGGAGCGGGCGCTGAGGATGCGGTTCCTCGTTGCGCTGTCCAGTGGCGCGTTCGTCATGCTGCTGGGAATGCTCAGCGCCGTCCCCGACCAGATTGCGCACCTGATCATGTTGGCCATCGCGACGCCCATTCAATTCTGGGCGGGGTCGCTGTTCTATGCCAGCGCGTGGTCTGCGCTGAAGCAGCGTACATCCAACATGAACACGCTCATCTCGCTGGGAACGACTGCGGCTTATCTCTATAGCGTGGCGGCGACGTTTGCGCCGGGATTCTTTGAGTCGGCGGGCGGCGAGGCGGCGGGCTATTTCGACACGGCGATCATCATCATCGCGCTCATCCTCATGGGGCGGTGGATGGAGGCGCGTGCGCGGGGCAGGGCATCGGATGCTATCGCCTCGCTCCTGGGCCTGCAGCCGAAATCCGCGCGAGTGATCCGAGACGGCGCGGAGGTGATGCTGCTCGTGGAGAGCGTGCTGCCGAATGACATCGTCGCCGTGCGACCCGGGGAGCGACTGCCGGTGGATGGAATTGTTACTGAAGGCGCGTCCACGATCGACGAATCGATGCTGACGGGGGAGAGCATCCCCGTCGATAAGCGCGAGGGCGATGAGGTCTATGGGGCGACTGTTAACGGGACGGGCGCGTTCCGATTGCGTGCGACTCGGGTTGGCAAGGACACCGCGCTTTCGCAGATCGTCCGACTCGTGGAGGAAGCGCAGGGCTCCAAGGCGCCGGTGCAGCGGCTCGCGGATCTGATCTCGTCCTATTTTGTGCCGACGGTCGTCGCTGTCTCCATCATTACGTTCATCTTCTGGATTACGCTGGGGCCTGATCCGGCCTTCACACTCGCAACGCTGAACATGGTGGCGGTGCTGATCATCGCCTGCCCGTGCGCGCTGGGACTTGCCACGCCCACGGCCATCATGGTCGGTACCGGCAAGGGCGCGGAGAACGGTGTTCTCATCCGAAACGCGCAGGCCCTTGAGCTTGCCAGCAAGATTCGAACCGTCGCGCTGGACAAGACCGGAACCATCACGCAGGGCCGCCCCGCCGTGACGGATATTTTTACAGTTCACACTTCCGCTGAGAGTGACGTATTAGCCGTTGCCGCAGCGGTTGAGGCGAATTCCGAGCATCCGCTGGCGGAGGCCGTGCTGTCACGCGCGGGCAAGGCGGCGGGGCAGGGAATGGCGGTCACGGACTTTGAGGCGCTGCCCGGCGCGGGCGTTACGGCCATCGTTGATGACCGCCGTGTCGTCATTGGCAGCGCGCGACTTCTTGCTGAGCGTAACGTGGAGATGCCTGAGTCCCTACGGAAGAATGCGGACACACTCGCTGAGCAGGGCAAAACGCTGATGTTCGTCGCATCAGACGGTGAGGCTGTCGGAGTGCTGGCCATTCAGGATCCGGTGAAGCCGTCGGCGGCGCGGGCCGTTGAAAGGCTCCATGCGCTAGGCGTCAGCACAGTGATGTTGACGGGCGATAACCGGGCGACGGCGCAGGCCATTGCCAGCCAGGTGGGGATCAGCGAGGTTCGCGCAGAGGTTCTCCCGGCCCAAAAGGCGGAAGCCGTGGCCGCGTTGCAAACCGGAGACGGTCGCGTTGCGATGGTGGGCGATGGCATCAATGACGCGCCCGCGTTGGCGCAGGCGGATGTCGGCATCGCCATCGGCACGGGCGCGGACGTTGCGATGGAGGCCTCCGACGTGACGCTGGTTAGCGGTGATCCGAACGGCATCGCGACGGCCATTCAACTTTCTCGCCGTACCGTGCGGACCATCTGGCAGAACCTGTTCTGGGCTTTCATCTATAACGCAACGCTGATCCCGATCGCGGCGGGCGTGCTGTATGTGGTATTCAGTGACGGCGTGCCGACAGGCCTTGAGTTCGCGCTTGGCGAGCACGGCTTCCTCAACCCGATGATGGCCGCCGCGGCGATGGCGATGTCCAGCGTCAGCGTCGTGCTGAACTCGCTGCGATTGAAGAGGTTTAAGGCGGGGTAACTGCGTTACGGCGCAGGTTCGCGATCCGGCAGGTCAAGCCAAATGAGTCAGAGTGCCGCGTTCCAGCACGGGCTGCGATAGAGCGCCCACGAATTGCCCTCAGCCCTTGGTGGAGTAGAATGGCGTCCAACACCCGATAGGGATGACGTTCGAAGGGAGATTCGTGGTGAAACGCGAGAACACCGTGGCCCGGTACGGGATGAGATGGTTGGCTGGGTTGTTGATACTGGGTCTAGGGATTGCCGCACTTTCCTGCGATACCGCAAGTACTGCCTATTGGAATGGCCCTACAACGTGGGAGCCGGAAGACATCGACAGCCTGGAGCGCGTCCAGCAGCAGCTCGTGGTACCGCCGTTCCTGCCCGCGCATGAGCAGACCGCGCCGGAGGAGCCACGCGTTGTCGAGGTGCGGATGGAGGTTGACGAGCGAGAAATCGAGATTGCCCCTGATGTGTTCATCTGGGCATTCACCTACAACGGAACGGTGCCGGGGCCTATCGTCGTGGTTCATGAGGGCGACTATGTGGAGTTGACCCTCGTTAATCTCTCCAGCAACGAACTGGTGCATAACGTCGATTTTCATGCAGCCGTGGGGGCGCTGGGTGGAGGAGAGTTGACTCTAGTTCAACCCGGCCAGGAAGTGGTGCTGCGCTTCCGGGCAGTCAAGCCGGGCGCTTTTGTTTAGGGACTTATATACCTGTGTACAAAGCCTCTTGTATTCCTTGCCAATTTTTAGTACACTGCTACTATAAATCAAATAGGGAATGAGCGAAGAAATGGGTAAAGCACCGGGGAAGTCATACCGTAAGGGTATCAGCCTTGTTGAAGCCGCACGTCGATTCGGTAACGAGGTTGAGGCGGAGGCGTGGTTCGTTGCGCGCCGATGGCCGAACGGGATCCGTTGCGCGTACTGCACCAGCGATCAAGTTGTGACTCGCAAGACAATGCGCCGGACGCCACAATATCACTGCAACGCCTGCGCACGCGATTTCACGGTGAAGACGGGCACAATCATGCACGACTCGAAGCTCTCGCTCGGCAAGTGGGCACTCGCGTTCTACTTGTTCTCCACGAACCTCAA
The DNA here is from genome assembly GCA_026713485.1 of Chloroflexota bacterium. Classification (GTDB taxonomy): domain Bacteria; phylum Chloroflexota; class Dehalococcoidia; order UBA6926; family UBA6926; genus VXMO01. Next base: position 78,818 of record JAPOOK010000040.1, read on the forward strand.
GGGCGTTTCCAGCATGAAGCTCCACCGCGATCTGGGTATCACCCAGAAATCGGCGTGGCACTTGGAGCATCGGATCCGCGAGACATGGGACGACGAGACGGAGCGCATGGCAGGGCCGGTTGAGGTTGACGAGACCTACATCGGCGGTAAAGAGACGAATAAGCACACGGATAAGAAGCTCCACGCGGGGCGCGGAACTGTTGGCAAGGCGGCAGTCGTAGGCGCGCGAGATCGAGCGACGGGCAAGGTCGTTGCGCGCTCTATTCCCGGAACAGATAAGGCGACGTTACAGGGTTTCGTCCGCGGTCATGCTGGCGCCGGAGCGGCGGTCTACACCGACGAACACGCCTCGTATCGCGGCCTTGCCAACCACACGGCGGTCAAGCACAGCGTAGGGCAGTACGTGGACGGCATGGCCTCAACGAACGGCATCGAGAGCTTCTGGGCGCAACTCAAGCGCGGTTATCATGGAACGTACCACCAGATGAGCGCGAAGCACCTCAATCGGTACGTGAGCGAGTTCGCTGGTCGCCACAACGCGAGGACGATGGATACGGCGGAACAGATGTCGGCGATGGTACGCGGGTCCGTAGGCAAGCGGCTTCGCTATACTGACCTCATCGGAGGGTAGGCATGAAGCGCGAAATGAACCTCATCAAAGACTTGCTGGAACATGTGGAGCGCACGTGGCGTGGTGGATGGATAAATCCCCCTGAAATAGCAGGCAACTCTGAGTGCGCAATCATGTACCACGCCGGGCTATGCGAGCAGGCGGGGTTCTTGGAGGCGAAGGTGATTAGCGGTTCTGAGGAGCCGTACAAGCACTACGTTCTCGGTAGTCTGACGTGGGCCGGTCATGAAATGTTGGAGACTCTGCGTAATCGCTAGGGTTGCTACGGCGTCCAGTTAGGGTTCAGTTCCCGGCAACGCGCGATGTAGTCGTCGAAGCTATTGAGCATGACCATCATCTCGTCCATGTCTAATGTCCTGCTAAATTCGAGAATGGCGTCTCCAATCACCGCCGTCTGAATCGTTAGGAAGGGATCGCCGGTGCTGGCCATATTCCTTGAGTGCCGCTGGTTACTAGCCTCAACTTCCATGAGTTCCACATCCACGGCGGCGATCATCGATTTGAAGCTGACGGCAGATTCACAACCTTCGCGGACATCGCGCCACGATACCTGGGACTCGGTTTCAGCGGATTCGGCTTCAGGAGATTCCTCGACGCCAGCGTCCATGACGATGCTGACGCACCACGCGAAGGCCAGCGCGAGCAGGGCGAACGCGACCGCCAGAATCGCTAGTCCGATTATCACATCTCGCGCGGAGGTTGGCTTCTTGCTGTCGGCAGTCATAGGTACCCCCTTGCGGCTAGGAACGGGTTGCTTGCCTACAACAACCATGGATCGCATCGAGCCGCAAGAGGGAATGATGACCCGCTCCGGCTATGCGACCGCCAGATCGTTGTAGGCTGTGTGATAGTACCCCAGATGGTCGTTAGCGTATACACTTAGAAATACAAGGAGGTTCGTCATGACCACGGCTCAACGCCTTCATGGGTTGGAAACTATCGCCAAAGAACAGAATGCGATCAATCAAGCCATCGTTCGGATTATCGAGCGGCAAGACGAACAGATGCGGGAACTACGCGCGCTTCACGTGGAAGCACGTCAGGACGCGCGCTACACGCGCCGCATCTGGATTGCGGTTGCGAAGAAGCTGGAGTTGTGGGACGAGCTAGAGGAGGATGACCTTGCCTAAGTCAAAGCCTCCCAAACGTCCGCGCGGTCGCCCCTCTATCAAGCCACCCGTTGAGAGGATTGACGCGTCGCCGGAAACAATCGCGGAGGTCGTGTTGCGCGCGAAGCCGAAGGAGACGTGGCGCTACGAGCAGGAACGGGCCGATAAATCGTAGGACACTTTGTACACAGGTATATAAGTCCC
>JAPOOK010000041.1 GCA_026713485.1 Chloroflexota bacterium
GCCGTCAGACATCAGGATGATGTAGTTGTATGCATTCGGCCTGTCACGCCGGGCGCGATCTGCCAGCCATACGCCCTCATTCAGCCCCGCCTGCACGTTGGTGCTGGCACGCGGTGTCAACCGGTCGATGGAATTTCTCACGTCGCGATCATCCGGATTGGAGTGCTCGACGGTCAGGTCGTTGATGACGCTCGAGGAGAAATGCACGACGGCGATACGGTCACGGCTGCTCAGGCTATTGCGAATCGCGTCCGCCGCTTCCCTCGCGATCTCGACGCGGTCCCCGTCCGCCATGGAGCCGGACGCATCTAACACCAGCGTCACGTTGACGGGAATGTTGTCTTCAACCTTCGGCGCCTGGAATCCAAGACGCACCATCTGGAATGAGCTGTCCAGCGGATGCTCGAAGACGTCAGACACGATACCGAATCCGTCATCGAAGCTGGGCTGCGGGTAGTCATAGTTGAACGCGTTGATCCACTCCTCTGCGCGCACGGAATCCGGGTCAATTTCATAGCCCGACTGCGCCCAGTTCAGCGCGAGCGCGAACGATGTGCGGTCCGTGTCGAGGCTAAACGTGGACATGTTGTCCTGGTCTGCCCAGACCCATCCCGACTGGACATAGTCATCGAATGTGACTGGCCCTCCTGGGACGGCGGTCGTGCGTTCGTATGTTGTGTTCGGCTGCGCCGGAACCGGTGTCGCCCGCCGCGATTGGCTTGACGAACTCGATGAACCTGACGAATACCAATAGTCCGTGTCTGCATCTTCCATCACTACTTCGTAGTTAGTAGTTGTGGTTGGACTGGAACCGGAGATCGTGACGGCTGTGGCCGTGGGTTGGGCGTTGGTGGTTGAGGGTCGATAGCTGCGATCGTAAGAATCGCCGTCTTCCGAGGTCCCGCACCCGGCCGCCATCGCAATCATGGCGACGATGGCGATAAGCGCCAGGACCGTTGTCCGCCCAACTCCTCCCAAGAATCCGCCGAGAGCTGTCCTCTCGGGCTGTTCGATGAGCCTGCTGTTCTGTGTACGCATGACGAGCGCCTCCTGCGTCTGTTGCTTCAGGCCCGGCCGCTGCCGAACCCACATCAACATTCGCCCCGTCACGCATGCACACCCGACTACAACATTGCTACATTCAGATAGAGTTAAGCGCCAAAAGTGTCACATTCGTACAGATCCGTCCCCCAAAAAGAAAAACCCCCGGCAACCGCCGGGGGTTTTGATGCCTCAGTTGAGGACTACGACGGAATCTCCGTCGCAAGCACAAGCGACGACATGTCGCTTATATATCCCCGTCAAGTGTTGACGAACGCAACATCGTGCTTGGGAACCTGGTGATTCTCTGCCCGCCCCATCAACTGTCGAACGGCCTCAACCACCTGCGTTGTGCCGGCTGTTGATTGGCCGTTGGAAAGCTGGCCGCCGCCGGTATTGACGGGGAAATCGCCTTCCCATGTCGTATTGTGCTGGGCGTAGAAGGGCCCCGATTCTCCCTTGGGGAAGAAGCCGGAGTCCTCAAGCGTAATCATGACCGTGATGGTGTAGCAGTCATAGATCTGGGCCATGTCCATATCTTGAGGCCCAAGCCCCGCCATCTGGAACGCCTTCTTGGCGGACACGACGGCGGGAGACGTTGTGATGCGGTCTACCCAGTCCACTCCGTGCTCGGCGCGGAGATTATGGTGTCCCGCGCCCAACAGATACACGGGCGGGTTGCGCAGCGTCTTTGCCTTCTCCGGCGTGGTGACGATGGTTGCCGCGGCGCCCTGCGCCGGCATCACGCACTCGAGCAAATGCAACGGATCCGCAACGAGGCGAGAATTCAGGATATCCTCTTCATTGGCCGGCTGGCCATTGAAGAAGGCGTTCTCGTTGCCCTGCGCGTTGAATCGCTGGTCTGCTGCAACGCGCGCCCGCTGGAAATCGGTAGTTCCGTATTCCCATGTGTGCCGACGCGCAATCTGGGCGTACCACCCGTTGGCCGCGACGACCGGCCCGTAGGGTGCAACAAACTGTGGATCAACGTGGTCGGAATTCGGCGCGTACATGCCGGGAATCTCTGAGACCGGACCGGCGCCGTTGATGCAGAGCACCGTATCCGCGTACCCGGCGTTAATGGCAGCCGCCGCCACTGTAACGAATGTAGCTGCGTTCTCATTGAGCGCCGTCGCGAAGTTGGGCTGGAGGCCGATGTACTCGGCAAAGTCGTATGCGAATCCCAGGCTCGGCATGCCGAAAGGAGGCTCAGCGATGATGCCGTTGATCTCCTCTTTGCGGATACCAGCGTCTGCGATGGCCTTTGCCGTCGCCTCCGCAAACATTCCCATGAAATGGCGACCGGGATAGGAACGGCGATGTTGTAGTTCATGGAACCCGACAATCGCAGCTTTTCCTCGAATACTCATCTGCTACTCCTCAGCCGCGCGTTCGGTGAAAAGGCGCGGCATCTATCGACGTATCCGCCAAAGCGTATAGTGCGCGTCTCCACCCGTGCATGTCAATCTGCGAATCCTTGCCATTCCTATCTTACTGATGTACGATGCCGCCACCTGAAAGAACACTTGTCCGCATATGACATTCAAGCGAAATAACGAGTCTGAACTCACCTACTCCCTCAAGTGGGCGGCGTGGGAATGGCTCTACTACGTCGCCAAATGCAATGTCATCGGTTTTGAAGTCAAACTCGAAGGACCCGGAGGCCGCATCGTAGACGTGGTCGGCGTAAGCAAGGACAAGGAACTCTACGTCGTTGAGGTCAAATCCTCACTCGCTGATTTCCGCCGCGATGACAATGATTCACTCGACCGTGATCGTCTGCGTAGAGAGGAAGCAGCCAACGACCGTATGGCTTCGCTGACACAGGAGATTCTTGACGAGGCGGGCGACGAGGACGCGGCCACGCAGGCAACTCTCGACATCGAGATGCTCTCCCAGCGGTCAACGAAACTCAAGGAGAGAGCTGGCAGGCTGAGCACCAAGTTTCACGATCCCCGGTTTGTCCGCGTGGCGGACTATAACTACCTTATGGTCCCCAGCAAGGCCGTGCGCCGCAACCAGCTCCCGCCGCTATGGGGCTTGCTTGCTCCAACACCGAAGCCGCATGCGGTCATTGAGGCACCTCGTGTCGGTGGCAGCCGTCCCACCCACATGTATGCCGCCGTGCTGCGCGCCATCGCCCGCTCCAACACCCGCGACATGATGCGAACTCGTGCCGAGGAGTCCAGGGTCAGTAGTTAGTGGCGGTCGCTTGCCGTCTCTTCGTGGTGTGTCATCTTGTATGCCTCACGATAAGCCCGACGGGGCAGCGCTATAAGCGCGCGTCTTTGTTGCCCGCTGAATGTCACAACGAGTAAGACGGCAAGGAAATAAACGAACGAGAAGACAAGCCGGACGGCTGCGAACGGCAGCACCAACTGCGCCGTGAACAAGACGAAAAGCGCCATCGCGCCCCGGGGGCCAAGATGCAGTGTTGCGAGGAGGACAACGGCAAACAGGGATTGTGCCGCCGTCAGCAGCACCTCCTGTGACTGACGCTCATCCAACGGCAGTGCTGACGGACTTCCTACCGAGGCCGAATACACAATCGGCAGGCTGCCCACCAACAACGACCACTGGTTCACCTTTGCGGATACCAACAGGCCGAGCGCAGAGGAGGCGTCGCCTCGTATCGCAAAAATGCACGCAACGACGATCTCCGGCGCTTCTGAAGCCAGGGGCGCGATCCACTGGATCAGCAAGAACTCGTCGATCCCGATGCTCTTTCCTGTTTCAATCATGCCCTCGGCGAACGGCTCGGCCGACAAAAAGATAACAGCAGCTGCAAAGGCGAATGTCCCCAGCACGACAAGGCGCCGGCGCGAACGCTCCATGTTGCCGATCAAGGCCGCCGGGCCCACGAGTTCAGGCTCCACAACCTCCGCTCGTGAACTGAAATACATGTACAGCCCAAACAGCCCGATGAGTACCACCGCATCCAAAAGGTCGATCTGTCCTTTGAACGGGATCGTGAACGCGTAGATTGTTGCGGCGGCCAGGAATGACAGCTCGATTGTCTGGCTCTTGTAGAGTTGGACGCGGCCGTGCCGGTTCTCGAGTGGCCCGACACCCGGAACGTGTTCCGCCATCCTGAGCACAATGTTTTGCGACGCTGCGACGGCCGTAGATGCGGCAGAGCCCTTCCGTCGCAATGCTTTGAACCAGACGATCCCCACAATGAGCGGCCACGCGATCCCAATCAACAGCCGATTTGCGCCAGTCATGTTCGCGACCGCATACCCTGCGTATTCGGGGTCGGTACCCGCCTTCCAGACGAGGCTGAAGTCGACGGCGTATTCTGGCAAAACGGTGATGACTGCTACCAGCGCAAGTGCCAGCCCGTGGGAAATATCGTGTTCGAAGGCTTCCGCGGCCCACGAAAGCAGGAATGCGGCACTTAGGATACCCAGCCCGTAGATGACCGAATTGAGAAGAGGATGGAGATGCGCGTCCTGCGTGTGCCCCAACGTGAACAGCACGATTGCGGGAAATGTGCCGACGATGGCGACAACAATGAATAAAAAGTTTCGGTCAGACGTAAGTGACACGGCGCTGTTGCCAGCGATTCCTTTCGCGCGCGTTCTCAAGTACCCCAGCACACGCCCTATCGGAGTATACTAGCCTCAAGGTTGCGGGGACGCTGCTCAATTCCTCCGGTGGAACTTGTCAAAGGCCGGTAAGGAGAGTGGAAAAACCCTGACATCGATGATAGTGGAAGTGCAGCACGAAATGGTGAAACCAGGCGCGAGCGTGGAATGAATCCCCGGATCTTTCGAAACAGCTTCATTTGGGTGCTGGTCGCCGTCGCCCTCGTTGCCATCCTCTTCACACTCCTCCAGAGCTCCGGAGGCCAGGGGAACCAGTCCCTGGGCTGGCTTATTGACCAGGCCCGGGGCGGCAATATCACATCAATCGAGGTCTCCAACGACTCTTTGAAGGTGATGACGGTGGATAACCGCGAGGTCACCGTCAACAAGGAACCGGACATCTCCGTCTTTGAGATGCTGTCAGCGAGCGGCGTTCAGGTTGGAGAGGGCGCGGGCCAGGTGGACCTGCGGCCTCGTGGCAGTAGCGGCCTCGGCAGCCTCTTTGGCCTGTTCATAAACTTCCTGCCGCTTATCTTCTTCGGCGCAATTCTGATTTTCTTCATGAGGCAGGCGCAGGGTGGCAATAGCCAGGCCCTCAACTTCGGGCGCAGCCGCGCGCGGATGTTCATGGGGAACAGGCCTGCTGTCTCGTTCTCTGATGTGGCCGGTGTTGAAGAGGCCAAGATTGAACTCGAAGAGGTTGTCGAGTTCCTCAAGTTCCCGGAGAAATTCGCCAGTCTCGGCGCGCGCATCCCGCGCGGCGTCCTCCTCGTCGGCCCGCCCGGCGGTGGGAAGACGCTTCTTGCCCGTGCGGTGGCCGGTGAGGCCGGCGTGCCGTTCTTCTCCATCAGCGGCTCTGAGTTTGTCGAGATGTTTGTGGGCGTTGGCGCGAGCCGCGTCCGGGATCTCTTTGACCAGGCCAAACGCAACGCTCCCGCTATCGTCTTTGTTGACGAGATTGACGCCGTTGGACGTCACCGTGGCGCGGGGCTCGGCGGTGGACACGATGAGCGAGAGCAGACTCTCAACCAGATCCTCGTTGAGATGGACGGATTCGACAGCTCCACCAACGTTATCGTCATCGCCGCCACGAACCGCCCCGATATCCTCGATCCGGCGCTCCTGCGCCCCGGTCGCTTTGACCGGCGCGTCACCATCGATTTGCCGGACGTTCGCGGGCGCATGGCCATCCTGGATGTACACGCGAAGGGTAAGCCGCTCGATCCCGACATCGATATGGAGGTCGTCGCCAAGCAGACCCCCGGATTCAGCGGGGCGGATCTCGCCAACCTCATCAACGAGGCGGCGATTCTCGCTGCCCGACGTAACAAGAAACTCGTGATGTATGACGAGCTTGCTGAAGCCGTCGACCGTGTCTTTGCCGGGCCTGAGCGCAGGAGCCGCCTCGTTACAGAGCGTGAGAAGCGCACCACTGCCTACCACGAGGCTGGGCACGCTGTCGTTGGACACCTTGTTCCCAATGCGGACCCGGTCCAAAAGGTCACTATCGTTTCTCGCGGGATGATGGGTGGCTACACGCGATTCCTCCCCAAGGAAGAATCCATGCTACGCACTCGCTCGCAATTGGTGGACGCCATCAAGGCGGCGCTTGGCGGACGGGCGGCGGAGGAGATCGTCTTTGGTGATATCTCCACTGGCGCGTCCAACGACATTGAGCAGGTCACGCGCATCGCCCGCGCTATGGTCACAACCTACGGCATGAGCGAAAAACTTGGCCCACTCACCTTGGGCAAGAAGGAAGAGATGATCTTCCTTGGGCGCGAAATCTCCGAGCAGCGCAACTACGGCGAACGTGTTGCCGATGTCATCGACCAGGAAGTCAACGGCATCGTCTTTGGTTCGTACGATGAGGCCAAGCGCATCATCAATGAGAATCGCCCTGTTCTGGAACGGCTTGCAGAGCACCTCATCGTCGAAGAAACGGTTGAGGGCGACCAACTCCAGCATCTGCTCGATGATCCAATCGACCCCGCGCCGGAAGAGTCCGTTCCCGTAGAGGCCACATAGATTCGTGGGCGTTTAGCCGCCCACAAGATACGAATACTGACGTGCGCGACATCCTACAGGCCCTGGCCGGCGGCGAAATAACCGTGGACGAGGCCCAGCGCCGCCTCAATCTCCATGCGATTCAGGAAGTTGGCGACATCGCCAATCTTGATCTTGGGCGGATGGCCCGCACCGGAAAACCGGAGATTGTCCGCTGCGCGGGAAAGAGTGTCGATCAGGCCGTCCGGTTGGCCCTCCCGTTCCTTGAAGAGCCTGGCGTGGTCGCCCTTTCAAGTGCGTCTGCGGACCATGAGGCGGCCATTCACGCCGCTCGTCCCGATGCCCTGATTCGTTTTGAACCGTCGGCGGGAATCCTCATTGCCCGCAACCCGGACAAGCCTGAACCCAAACAAATCGGCAGGGCCGCCATCATAACCGCGGGAACGTCCGATATGCCCATTGCCCTTCAGACGCAGTTAATTGCGGAGATGCTCGGCGTGGAAACGGCTCTGCATTCAGATGTTGGAATATCCGGCCTGCATCGCCTTTTCCCGGTGTTACAGGAAGTTGTCGAATCTGACCCGGACGTTGTTGTTGTGATTGCGGGGCAGGAGGGCGGCCTTGCGCCGGTCGCTGCGGGACTCCTTGATCTCCCCATCATTGCTGTTCCCACGTCAACGGGGACAGGCTACGGCGGTGAGGGCGTCGGCGCTTTATCGACGATGCTCCAGTCCTGCTCGCTAGGACTCGCCGTGGTCAACATTGACAACGGCATTGCTGCCGGCGTGATGGCCGCCACTATTGCACGGCGCGCCAACCGCGCCGGGAGGGATTAGGGTTCAGTTCCGCCGGCCATGTAGGTGAGGTCCGGGACGATGGTCACAAAGCGGTTGAGTGAGTCATTGAGGATATCCGGCATCTCAAGGTGGGGGAAATGCCTGGAGAGCGGGATCGTGTCGAATGATGCATGCGGGATCGCCCCGAGCAATTGCCCGGCCTGCTCCACAATCGGATCGTCCTCGCCGTAGATGATTAGCGTTGGTGTCTGAATCAAGCCAAGACGTGAACTTGCGTCCCACTTGGCCGCCGCCACGAAGTCCCGCATGGAGGACATGGGGCGCTGCTCCGCGCGCGCTGCCTTTAACGCCTCAGCAGGCATGGGCATGTGAGGCTCGCGCAAGCCGCGCAGGGCATGGTTTTCAAGGAAACCCTCAGGGTCTTCCAACAGGTCTGCAGCCGTGTCCGCCGCCCACGGGAATGTGATGCCCGTACCGATCAGCACCAGACCTTCAACCCGTCGTGGATGCCGACTTGCGTACTCGATTGCTATGGCTCCCCCCAGCGAATGCCCCACGAGCACGACAGGCGCCAGCCCCAGCGTGTCGATGAATTCCTCCAGGAAAGATGCCCAGTCGGGCACGTCCTCCAGCGCCTCACCTTTGGATTGACCATGACCAAGCAGATCCAGCGCGATGGGCGTCTGCGACGGCCCGAAGAATCTTAACTGGTCGGCGAACAGTCTGTGATCTGCCCCCGGGCCGTGAATGAAGAGGATACGGGCCCCCGGTGTGGGCCCGCCGATCTCATGAGGGCATTCGTAGTAGACGGACTCCCCACCAATGGTGATGTGCGGCATGACTCCTCTACTCTACATGACAAGGCTGCCCGCTATACTTGACATACGGCCGCAGTGACGCGGCGCAAGGGAGGGTAGGGAGTACATGTCAACATCGGAACAGGTGAGGCTTACCAGCCTGTCCCACTGCGCCGGTTGAGCGGCTAAACTCGGCCCCGCCGAGCTTGCGCAGGTTCTGCGCAATCTGCCGCCCGTCAGCGACCCTAATCTGCTGGTCGGAATCTCGACCGGTGACGATGCTGCCGTCTATCGTCTCACCGATGACATCGCGCTTATCCAGACCATTGATTTCTTCCCGCCCGTCGTGGACGACCCGTATGACTTTGGCGCGATTGCCGCAGCGAACGCACTGAGTGATGTGTACGCCATGGGCGGGCATCCTCTTATCGCGCTGAACGTTGCGGCGTTTCCTGACGGGCTCGATAAGGATATTCTCGGTCGGATTCTGAAGGGCGGGGGCGAAAAGGCAGCGGAGGCGGGCACGCTCATCGCGGGCGGCCACACGATCGAAGACCCCGAGCCAAAGTACGGACTCTCTGTCACCGGCATCGTGCAGCCCGGCCACCAGGTGGCGAACGTGGGGGCGCAACCCGGTGACGCACTCGTCCTAACAAAGCCGCTCGGCTCCGGCGTGTTGACAACAGCGCACAAGAATGGCGCATTGGACGACACAACTCTCGCTGAGATCGTCGCCGTGATGGCGCAGCTCAATCGTGATGCGTCGGAGGCGATGGTGGAAGTCGGTGTAAACGCCTGCACGGACATCACGGGGTTCGGCCTGTTGGGACACATGAAAGGAATGCTCGACGGGAGCGATGTTGGCGCGACGTTGTCATTGGCTGATATTCCGACGATTCCCGCTGCGTGGGAGATGATCGATAGGGGCTTTATCCCCGGCGGAAGTGGCCGTAATCGCATGTGGATTGAGAATTCTGTCACATGGCATCCGGAGGTAACCGAGGCGGGCAGAATCATGCTGATGGACGCACAGACGTCGGGGGGTCTGCTCATCGCGGTCTCCGCTGACAAGCGCGATCAGTTGGTTTCCGCCCTTCAATCCCGCAACTCAACCGCCGCCGTTATTGGTCACATAACAGAAGAAAAAAAACTTACCGTCCACCCCTGAGGAGATTCAACCCATGGCCTCTCTTGAAATACCTCGACAATTTGTCGATGAGATGATTGCCCATGCTCTGGAGGATGACCCGAACGAGTGCTGCGGCATTCTGATTGGCGAGAACGGGACGGTGATTGGCACGCGGCGCGTGACGAACATAGTCGACGAGAAGAACAAACCATTCCGATACCAGATGGCGCCGCTGGAGTACGCGTCTATCGACGAGGAATGCTCGGCGAACGGCTGGACACTCTGGGGCTTCTACCACTCCCATACTCGCTCGCAAGCGTATCCGTCCAAGACCGACCAGAACCTGGCGTTTTGGCCCGGGACAAAAGACCCCATCTGGCCGGACTCCTACTACCTGCTGGTCTCCCTTGAGGATAAGGACGCGCCTGTTGTTCGCGCCTACACGATCTCACCGCCTGATGCGGACACTGACGGTGATTTCCGAGTGGACGAACACGAACTTCGCGTCACCGAAAGCCCGACCCCCAACCCCGCCTGATGTGCCTGATTACCGCCGCGATTGCTGCGGCAGTTGGCTGGATCACTCTGGCCGCTACTGCAATCTGGTACCGCGTGATCGTCGTACCGGACCTCTACGTTGGTGACAGCGTCTTACCATTCGTGGCTGTTGCGACAATAGGAGCGGTGTCATTTCTGGCCGTCCTTGTGGGGGCGCTGCGGCGGACGCAGGGCAGGGCGGACGGGTTGCCGACGATGATTGTCGCCTCATTCGCCCTCGTTGCCATCATCTTCAGTTCACTGACGACGACTGGCGTGCTCATCATCCCCGGATTTCTGATCTCAACGCTGGCGGCAGCGCTGCCCGCGGACAAACCGTGGCAGCGGAACGGAGAAGCTAACAGCAACTAAGGCGGCGTAGGATCATTCATGACGGGCAATTGGTCAATGTAAGAGCGGGGGTACATCTGGTAGACCATGACATTTCTAGCGGCATCTACGGAGTAGACGACGTACCACACGCCATCATTCAACGCTCGCGTTCCGGGACGATAAGGAAAATGATTCAGAGGGAACTTGATTCGATTGTCGATCGAGGGATCAAAAAGGAGAGAATACAAAACTGTTACAGTGTCGGCGTAGTATGTTCGCGCCAAACTTCTCTCAACAGCCGCCGTCCACCTGAGCTCAGGCCCCCTCTGCGTCACGCTCTTCTCTGCGCTGCTCTATCTGTTCCAGCATCTCTTCTGGGCTGGAGGCAGAAAAAAATCTGCCTTCCTCAAATTCCTTTTGAGATTGCAGGAAGTCCGCCACTATCTCCGGGTGCCTGCTTACTCTATCGAGCAGGGTTTTGTTTTCGGCGATCCATGGTTCAGCATAATACTCACGAATGGAGTCATTTGAGATTGCCTTCCCGCTCTTGCGCGCACGTTCCCAAGGCCCTTTCGGCTCATGGGTCAGAGATACGACCAAGAACGTGTCCAAATGACCAAATGAACGGTAGCTCCAGTCAATTGTGCCGTGATCTTCAATCTGGGCCTGCCTCTCATCGGCCAATGGAATGGTCTGAGTTACTCTCCGTTTGCCGTAGGACTTCAGATCGTCGTAGAGGTCTCGAACGACAGGACCGTACTGCCATGCGCGAAACTCTTGGAAAATGAGAGGTTCCTTGTGCAGAGCCAAGTGGCGAGCGTGAGCAAAATAGACCAGTTTCTGAATGTGAAGTGGTGATAAGGGTCGTTGGTCATCTAGCCCACGCTGGATGAACTCATTCGCAATTTGTCTAGCGTCGTACATAACGCACCATCATATGTCTCATCTTACTCCGCATGGCAACCAAGACATGTCATGTGGAGCGCGGCGCGGCGCTCTGCCTAACTGTCGCTCTCGCTTCGGCGGGTTGCGAGCCATGAGTCAACAATCTGTTGGAGCAGCTCGAGCTCTTGTAACTTAAGTTTGCCGGCAGCTTTGAGTGCCTCCGCCAGCATGTTCTGCGACTGGGCTTCCTGCATCGTCGTGCCCGCGTCGAGGCTACCCTGCGACTTCCACCACAGTTCAATATCGGAATCGTCCGCGTGTTCAATGTCCTTCTCGATGAGGCGGAGGAAATGCGTGCGCATGTATTGCGTCACGCGCTCCTCTTCACCTTCCGGCGTCTGGATCAACAGCACGCTTCCGTCGGCTCGGACATAGCGACTTTGCGGCGCGCCGGAAGCGGCCGCCTGACTCTGTGGTGGGGCAGGAGGCGGGGTGGACGCGGGTGGTGGTGTCTGGTCGAGGCGTGCACCATCTCCGGCTGGCGAGTATCTAGGCGCAGGTGGAAGTCCTCCGCCCGCCTGGTAGCGCGGCGGCGCGCCTAGTGGGCTCGTGCTCGGCGGCGGTACAGGGCGGTCAAGGGGTCTAGTTGCCTGCCGGGGGGGAGTCTCGAACCCCTGATTATTCGCGGGGGCTGCCATTGGCGGCTGGTTGAGTTCGTCCTCAAGTGGGTCGCTGGGGTTCATGACTTGCGGCAGGGTCAGGATCTTGAGTTCGCGCGTCACCATGTCCGTTGCGGACTCGGTGGGGAGCTTGTCCGTCACGCGTTCGCCGGTCTCGTCTTCCTGCGACTGCAGTTCAAAGAATTTTTCCACTTGCTCGTCTGTCGCATCTTCAGGGGTCGCGCCCGTCAGTCGATAGAAGTGCATGCGGGTGATGCCGGCCATGACGGCCTCACCGCCGTCGGTAACAAAGCGGGAAACGCCATCGTCGCCGCGCTGAAGATATCTGCTTGGGGGGGCCATGCTACGCCCCCTTAGCTGCCCTTGCTGCGGAGCCCCAGTTGAGAAGCCAGTACTCGAGTGAGTCCGCTAACGCCATCCAGGACGCGTGGATGATATTCGTATGACTGCCGACCGTGCGCCAAACGTGATCGCCGTCTGTCGACTCGATCAATACGCGCACCGTAGCCGCCGTCGCGCTCTCCTGATTCAGAATGCGGACCTTATAGTCCGTCAGCCGCACGACGCCGATCTCAGGGAACTTGGTGACCAGCGCCTTGCGCAGAGCTTCGTCAAGGGCATTCACGGGCCCGTTGCCCTCCGCCGCAGTGTGGTACTGTTCCTCTCCCACACGTACCTTGACGACAGCCTCCGAGAGCGGATCATCGTTGTCCTCCGCCATATTGATGGACGGTCGCCGCCGCCACGTCTCCACGACGGTCATGAAGTCCTGCAGCATAAACGCCGGGGTGTAGTCGGGCAGGGCGCGTCGTACGAGCATCTCGAAAGACGCCTCCGCGCCCTCGTACTGGAAGCCGGCCGCCTCCGCATTCTTCACCTGTTCAAGGATTGAACGTGCGGTGTCGGGCTCGACGTCGATACCCATTGCCTGCGTCGCCGCCAACACGTTGCTTCGTCCGGAAAGCTCGGACACCACGATGCGCCGCGCGTTACCCACGGTGTCCGGGTCCATGTGCTCATAGCTGCGTTTAACTTTTGCGACTGCCGCAGCGTGCAGCCCGCCCTTGTGTGTGAACGCACGTGCGCCGACGTACGGCTGCGAGGGGTTGATGCCCATGTTGACGATTTCCGCAATCTCCTGCGACACCGTCGTCAAATTCTTGAGTTGCTCGTCTGTGACAACGCGGATTCCCATCTTGGTTTGCAGGCCGGGGATGATGGAGCAGAGATTCGCGTTTCCACAGCGCTCGCCGTAGCCGTTTACTGTGCCCTGCACCTGTTCGATACCGTGCTCGACAGCGGTCATTGAATTGGCAACAGCAAGCTCACCATCGTTGTGGACGTGAATGCCAAGCGGAACCGTGATGGTGGACCGGAGTGCATCAACAACCTCACCGAGTCGTTGCGGTAGCACGCCGCCGTTCGTATCACAGAGGTGGATGACATCCGCTCCCGCGTCCTGGGCTGCCTTGAGGCATTGGACGGCATAGTCCGGGTTGGCTGCGTAGCCGTCAAAGAAGTGCTCCGCGTCGAAATGAGCCTCGCGTCCCTGGCTTTTGAGGTACGAGATTGAATCGCTGATCATCAGCACGTTTTCTTCCAGGCTCGTTTCCAGCACCTCTGTGACGTGCAAGTCCCAGGTCTTGCCGACTAGGGTAACGATCGGCGCCTCTGATGCGATGAGCGCCAGAAGGTTGCCGTCCTGTTCCGCTGGGATGCCGGCGCGTCGGGTCGAGCCGAACGCGGCGACGCGCGCCGTCTTGAGGTTCAGCCCCTTGACGCGTCGGAAATACTCCTCGTCCTTGGGATTGGAGAACGGCCACCCGCCCTCAATGATGTGAATGCCGAGGTCGTCCAGCCGGGTTGTAATGTCCAGCTTGTCTTTGACAGTGAGGGAGATCCCCTCCTGTTGAGTGCCGTCCCGGAGAGTCGTGTCGTACAGAATCACTTGTGGCGTTGACGATGTCACTGCGTTGTCCTCTGACTTGTTCCTATTGAATCAACTATAGGCTATAGCGGCCGAGGCACTCGCGCACGTTCCGGATTCTCGATTCTTTCAATGACGGCGTCCGCCATCTCCGTCGTGTTGACGACCTGTGTGTTCGAATCTGCGACGCCGACCCCCGCCACGTCTGCTGTGCGGTATCCTGCTGCGAGAGTTGCATCAACCGCCGCCTCAACGGCATCGGCCTCGTTGTTTAGCCCGAACGAGAGCCGCAGCATCATCGCCGCGCTGGAGATGGCCGCCAATGGGTTCGCGATGCCCTGTCCGGCGATATCAGGGGCGGAGCCGTGAATCGGCTCGTACATGCCGTAGAGTCCGCCGCGAATCTTCTTTGTGCCAAGACTTGCTGACGGCAGCATCCCCATGGAGCCTGCCAACACGGATGCCTCGTCAGTCAGGATGTCTCCGAACATATTCTCGGTGACGATAACGTCGAACTCCGCCGGGCGCTGGATCAGCATCATTGCACAGGCGTCGACGAGGATATGGCTCACGGAAACGTCCGGATTCTCCTCCGCCATTTCCTGCGACACTTCGCGCCACAGTCTGGAAGACGCCAACACGTTGGCCTTGTCGACGGACGCCAGTCGTCCGCGCCGCCCTCGGGCGAGGTCAAAACCTACTTGCAAGACCCGGCGAATTTCCTTCTCGGTGTACTTGAGCGTATCGACTGCCTTGCGGCCTTGAGAATCGTCCCAGCGTTTCTTGGGTTCGGCGAAATACAGCCCGCCGGTAAGCTCCCGCACGACAATCAGGTCGACTCCATTGATGACGGCGCTCTTGATAGGCGATGCGCCCAGCAGCTCCGGCACGACCTTGACGGGGCGCAAGTTAGCGAACAGCCCCATGCCTCGGCGAAGGGCAAGCAGGCCAGCCTCCGGCCGCGTGCGGGCGCGTGGGTCATCCCATTTGGGTCCACCCACGGCACCGAACAGGATTGAATCCGACTGCTTTGCTATGTTTAGCGATTCTTCGGGCAGCGCATCGCCGGTGGCATCAATGGCCGCGCCCCCTACAAGGGCCTCCCGGTACTCGAAGGAATGGCCGAATCGCTTACCGACGGCTGCAAGCATCCGAACCGCCTCTGCGGTGACTTCTGGGCCGATGCCGTCCCCCGGCATCAGCGCGATCGAGTAATTCACTAGGCTTCAGAGGCGACGGGTTCCAGACCCGCCCGCTCCTCGAATGCGGCGATATCGTCCTCGTGCTGCATGGTAAGGCCGATGCTGTCCAAACCGTTCAGTAGGCAATGCTTGCGGAACGGATCAATCTCAAAGTACGCCTCAAACCCCTCGCGGTCCGAAACAAGCTGTTTCTCAAGGTCGATGGTCAGTTCGTAGCCGGGTCGAATGCGGTCGAGGATCTCGCGAACGGTCTCTTCAGGCAGTTGCACGGGGAGAAAGCCGTTCTCAAAGGAGTTGTTGTAGAAGATGTCCGCAAATGTAGAAGAGATAACGGCCTGGAAGCCGAATTGCTGCAGAGCCCACGGCGCGTGTTCGCGGCTGGAGCCACTGCCAAAATTTGGCCCCGCAACAAGAATGGTGGCCTCACGGTAGCCTGGCTTGTTCAATACGAACTCCGGGTTCTCAGCGCCGTCCGGCGTGTAGCGCCAATCAAAGAACAGGAACGGCCCGTAGCCCGTCCGCTCCACGCGCTTGAGAAACTGCTTGGGAATAATCGAGTCCGTGTCAACGTTTGAGCGATCCATCGGCGCTGCCGCACCGGTATGTGAAATGAATTTCTCCATCGTGCCCCCCGTGTTCCGGCTCTACGCAGGTGTCGTTTCCCACTCTCGAATATCGACGAAGCGACCGGCGATGGCCGCGGCCGCCGCCATCTGTGGGCTGACCAGGTGTGTTCGGCCGTCCTTGCCCTGCCGCCCCTCAAAGTTGCGGTTGGACGTTGAAGCGCATCGCTCCTGCGGCATCAGGATGTCCGGATTCATGCCGAGGCACATTGAGCACCCCGCCGCCCTCCATTCGAAACCCGCCTCCGTGAACACTGCGTCCAGCCCCTCTTGTTCCGCCTGCCACTTGACTAGCGCGGAGCCGGGAACCACCATCGCGTTCACGTTTGGATGCACCTGTCGGCCACGAATCATGTCCGCTGCGACGCGCAGGTCAGACAGGCGCGAGTTGGTGCAGGAGCCGATGAATACGCGGTCGATTTCAATGTCCTTGATGTTCGTGCCGGCTTCCAGACCCATGTAGGCCAGCGCCCGCTCCGCAGCCTCACGCTTGTCTTCCGGCAGCTCTGCAGGGTTGGGCACGGCGTCATCAATGGTAACAACCTGTTCGGGATTCGTGCCCCACGTCACATGCGGGCGTAGTTCGCTGGCATCAAGCTCAACGACGACATCGTATTCGGCACCCTCATCGGTGGAGAGGTCCTTCCAACGTTCGATGGCCTCGTCATACTCTGCGCCCTGCGGGACGAATCTGCGGCCGCGCAGCCACTCGAACGTAGTCTCATCGGGGGCAATCATGCCTGCCCGCGCGCCCGCCTCGATGGACATATTGCAGACCGTCATGCGGCCTTCCATCGGCAGCGAGCGAATGGCCTCGCCGGTGTACTCGATAACGTAGCCCGCGCCGCCGGAAGTGCCGATCTTGCCGATGATGCCGAGGACGATGTCCTTGGCGGTGACGCCCGGAGGGAGTTTGCCGTCGACGCGGACCTCCATCGTACTGGGCTTGAATTGCCGTAGCGTCTGGGTGGCCAGCACATGCTCCACTTCGGACGTTCCAATTCCGAGCGCGAACGCGCCGAACGCGCCGTGCGTAGCGGTGTGGCTGTCACCGCAGACGATGACTTTGCCGGGCTGCGTGTGCCCCAACTGAGGGCCGATGACGTGGACAATGCCCTGGTTCTCGTCGTTCATGTCGTAGTAGGTAATGCCGAATTCGCGCGTATTCTCCGCCAGCGTCTCAATCTGCTGCTTGGAGATTGGGTCTTCGATAGGCAACGAGCGGTCGGTTGTCGGGACGTTGTGGTCGACCGTTGCGATAGTCAGATCGGGCCGCCGTACCTTGCGCCCTGCCAGCCGCAGACCCTCGTAGGCCTGCGGCGACGTAACCTCGTGAACGAGATGGAGATCAACGTAGATCAGACTGGGTTCACCCGTCTCCTCGCGAACGAGATGCGAGTCCCAGATCTTCTCGAACATGGTGCGTGGCTGTATTTCGGTGTTCTCTTGCGATGTCATCGACCTTGGAAACTCCTTGTACTGCCTGCTTGCTAGACCATCACGCTTGTGGCGCGTTGCTTGGATGCTAGGAGGCGGTTGAGGGAATCGACGTAGGCGCGGGCGCTGGCGACGACGATGTCAGTGTCCGCGCCGCGCCCGATGTAGTTCGTGCCTTCGTGTTCGATTCTCAGCGTTACGTCGGCGATGGAATCCAGCCCCTCCGTGACCGCCTCAACACGATATTCAACGAGGTGGTTGGGAACATCCACGATCTGTGTAATGGCCTGATAAATGGCGTCCACAGGGCCGGTGCCGATCGCACTTGCCGTCTGTGCCTCCCCCTCGGGATCGATGAGCCGCACAGTGGCTGTCGGAACAGCCGGAGAGCCGCTCAGGGCCTGCACGTGATCGAGTGTGTAGATGTCGTCTCCCGTCGAGCGCCGGTCCTCACCCATCAGGGTTTCGAGGTCGCGATCTGTCACGCTCTCCTTCTTGTCTGCCAGGTCCTTGAACGCGACGTAGACGCGCCCCAAATCTTCCTTGGACACGTCGTAGCCCAGATCATGCAGGCGGGCCTCCAGCGCGTGGCTGCCGCTCTGCCGCCCCAGCACCAGGGCGGTCCCTGGCACGCCGACGGACTGCGGCGTCATAATCTCGAACGTGATAGGGGCCTTGAGCATGGCGTCCTGGTGGATGCCGGACTCATGGCGGAAGGCGTTCAGGCCAACGATGGCCTTGTTTGGCTGAACGGCAAAGCCGGTGTAGTCGCTGACCATGCGACTGGCGCGGTAGATCTGGGTGGTATCTACGCCTGTGGTGAATCCAAGCAGGTCTTCACGCGTGTGGATGGCCATGACGACCTCTTCCAGCGATGCGTTACCCGCCCGCTCTCCGATGCCGTTGACGCAGACCTCCACCTGGCGTGCGCCGTTCTGGACGGCAGCGATGGAGTTTGCTGAGGCAAGGCCCAAATCGTTGTGGCAATGAACGCTGATGGTGGCGTTGCTGATGTTCTTGACGTTCTCAAACACCCCGGCGATGAGCCGTCCGAACTCGTCGGGAATCGCGTAACCAACGGTGTCAGGGATGTTAATGGTTGTCGCGCCCGCGTTAATTGCCTCAGTTACGAGGCGGTAGATGAAATCCCAGTCCGTTCGCGTGGCGTCCATCGGCGAGAATTCAACATCGTCGCAGTAGCTCTTGGCCCGCTCGACTGATGTTATGGCCTGTTCCATGACCTCTTCGGGGCTCTTGCGAAGCTGGTGTGTTAAGTGAATATCGGAACTGGAAATAAAAACGTGGATGCGAGGCTTCACTGCTACCTGCACGGCCTCCCACGCGTCATCGATGTCACCCGGCACACAGCGGGCAAGTCCCGCAATGATCGGTGTGCGAACTTCACGCGCGATACGTTGCACGGTTTCAAGGTTGCCGGGCGATGAGGCGGGGAATCCCGCTTCAATAACATCCACGCCGAGGCGCTCAAGCTGGCGGGCTATTTCCAGCTTCTCCTCCCAGTTGAGGCCGGCGCCTGCCGCCTGCTCGCCGTCTCGGAGTGTCGTGTCAAATATCGTTATTCGTTCCTGCTCAACCATGACTGATGTCCTTTGTCGGTATTCTGCGGCCGGTCAAGGCCACGCCTCTTCCCTGTTTGCGCGCGCCCACCCGCTAGCGTCCCCGCAGCATGGGCGCGCCTGTAAGGTAGAGGTTGCCGCCGCATCCAGCGCCCAATGCGCGCCGCGGCGAGTTGGTATGTGACGTTGCAGTCATTGGAGTGGTTTCCGGTTAGACCGTGTCCTTGAGCCAGGGCATCATCGATCGCAGATCGCGACCAACGACCTCAATGAGATGCGTCGTGTCCGCAGCCTTGAGCGAATTGAAGCTGGGACGCCCCGCCTGGTTCTCGAGAATCCAATTGCGGGCAAAGGTCCCATCCTGCACTTCTTCCAGGATCTGCTGCATCCGCTCGCGCGCGCCGTCGTCGATCAGGCGAGGCCCGGACACATAGTCACCGTACTCAGCAGTGTCGCTCACGGAGTAGCGCATGTATTCCAGCCCACCTTGGTAGATGAGGTCAACGATGAGCTTCATCTCATGCAGGCACTCGAAGTAGGCGATTTCAGGCTGATAGCCCGCCTTGACCAGGGTCTCAAACCCGGCCTTGACGAGGCTGCTGATACCGCCGCAGAGGACAGCCTGCTCACCGAAGAGGTCAGTGATAGTCTCCTCCGCGAATGTGGTCTCGATGACGCCCGCCTTGGTTGCGCCAATACCTTTGGCGTAGCCGAGCGCCCGTGCCCGAGCGCCCTCGGTTACATCCTGGTGAATGGCCAACAGTGCAGGGGTGCCGACGCCTCGCTGGAACAGCTGTCGGACGCGATGGCCCGGCGCCTTGGGGGCAATCATGGTCACGTCGACGCCGGGTGGCGGGACGATTTGGCTGTAATGGATATTGAAGCCGTGCGCGAACATCAGAGTCTTGCCGTCGCTGAGGTGCGGGGCGATGGACTCGTCATAGACCTGCTTCTGACGCGTGTCCGGGATCAGCATCATGATGATGCTGGCCCGCTGGGCGACCTCTTCAACGGTTCCCACTTCCAGGCCGTCCGATTCCGCCTGTTCCCACGACTTGCTGCCGCGGTACAGACCGACCATGACGTTTGCGCCGCTGTCCTTGAGATTTAAGGCGTGGGCGTGCCCCTGGCTGCCATAACCGATAACCCCGATTACCTCGTCCTTGAGGTGATCCAGGTTCGCGTCGTTGTCATAGTAGATGTCTGCCATCGTGCCCTTCCTGCCTGGTGTTGTCTTGTGCGGCAGCCGTACTCGGCCCTATACCCTGTTCGGCCGCGCCCCCACGAGGGCAGGCGCCCGGAATTCGCCGTCTTGCGGAACCTGTTCGTCCTTTGTCAGCGCCACGAGGCCCGTGCGCATCAGTTCGATTATCCCGAACGGCTCAAGCAAGGCTAGCAGGCTTTCAACCTGCTCCGTCGGCCCCGTAATCTCTAGGATGACTGTGCTCGGAGAGACGCTAACGACCTCCGCGCCCCGGAAGAGATCAAGAATCTCGACTATGTGACCGCGGCTCTCCTGCGTTGCGCGGACTTTGATTAGCGCGGTCTCGCGTGCCACATAGTCCTCATCCGTGATGTCCATTACTTCGACCACGTCCACCACGTTCCACAATTGCGACGTCACTTGCCAGAGGGCCGATTCCGGCACGTTGTCGACAACGATCGTCATGCGTGAGAACTCAGGCCTTTCCGAATGACCCACCGCAAGGCTGGCGATGTTGAAACCTCGCCGACGAAACATGCTCGCCACGCGGTTGAGCACACCGGGCCGGTCATGCACCAGCGCGGAGATGACGCGACGCATCGTCATCGCGCTACCGTCCCCAGCGGCTGCTGCTGGGTCCAAGGATCCTCGACCATCTCATTAACGGACTGACCTGCCGGAATCATGGGATACACCAGCTCATCGATCTCGACAAGGAAATCGATAATTACCGGGCCGTTATGATCCTGCGCCCGCTTGATGGCGGAATCGACGTCCTTGATGTCCTCGACTCGGATGCCAAGCATTCCGTACGCCTCTGCAAGTTTCACGAAGTCCGGCCCCGTGGTATTGATCTGGCTGTAACGCTTGTCATAGAAGAGCGTCTGCCACTGGCGCACCATGCCGTGGTGGAAGTTGTTCATGATCGCGAATTTGACAGGCGCATTCTCATCGCGAATGGTTGCGAGTTCCTGCAAAGTCATCTGGAAACCGGCGTCACCACAGATAGACCACACCTGCTCATTTGGCATGCCCATCTGAGCACCCATCGCGGCCGGAACTTCATAGCCCATCGTGCCCAGACCACCGGAGGTAATGAAGCTGTTCGGCCTGTCAGTGACGTAATGCTGAGCAGCCCACATCTGGTGCTGGCCAACGCCGGTCACGATGAACGCCTGGCCGTTCGTTAGCTCATGGATGCGCTTGATGACGTACTGCGTTGACGGCTTGCCAGCAAAGTCCCTGACAACCAGCGGATGCTCTCGCCTGAGATCGTCCACACGTGACAGCCACTCCGTCCTTGCTTGCTTTTCAACCTGCGGCAACAGCGCGTTGAGCGAGTTCTTCGCGTCACCAATAACCGGCGCATCCGCGAAAACGTTCTGGTGAATCGCCGAGCGGTCGATATTCAGATGCACGATCTTTGCATTTGGCGCAAAGTCCGCAACCCGCCCAATGATGCGGTCGTCAAATCGTGACCCCACGTTTACAAGAAGGTCGCACTCATCTACTACAAGGTTGGCGAATGCCGACCCGTGCATGCCCATCAGGCTCACGTACAGGTAATGATTGCCCGGGAAAGAGCCGATACCAAGCAGGGTAGGGATGACGGGAATCTGGGCCTTCTCGGCCAATTCCTGCAATTCCTTCTCTGCCTGGGCCACCAACACTCCGCGCCCTGCAAGAATGACCGGCTTCTTTGCTGCGTTGATCATCTCAGCAGCGGCCTCTACTTGCACGGGATCGGGGTGCGTGATTGGCCTGAATCCGGGCAGATCGTCGACGGTCTCGGGATAGCCGGTGAACTCGGCGATCTCTTGCAGCACGTCGCGCGGCAAGTCAACGAGAACCGGTCCCGGCCGGGCTGACCGCGCGATGTGAAACGCTTCTTTCATCACGCGCGGAATATCCTCGGCGCTCAGGACGAGATAATTGTGCTTGGTGACAGGAATCGTCACGCCCGTCACATCCGTCTCCTGGAACGCGTCCTTGCCAATGGCGGGTCGAGTCACCTGTCCGGTGATTGCTACGATGGGCGTGGAGTCCATGAAAGACGTGCCCAAGCCGACGGCCAGGTTGATTGCTCCCGGGCCGGATGTGGCGATGCAGACGCCCACCTTGCCCGTTGCCCGCGCATAGCCGTCCGCCGCGTGCGCAGCGCCCTGCTCATGCCGGGTCAGGACATGGTGAATGGACGGGTACTTCAATATGTGGTCGTAGAGTGGCAGTATCGCGCCGCCGGGAACGCCGAAAACGAGGTCGACGCCCTCAGCCTGCAGCGACTCGCATACAAACTCTCCGCCGGCCAGCATCCTGCCTGACATCGTTCTCCTCACTTATCCGAACTCATCCGACTTGCTTGCGTGATTGCTTCCTCTTCATGCGAGGGAGGGTAGAGTAAGGGCCCGCGCCGCCCACAAAAAATCCCGTCCCGCGAAGGGACGGGAGCTTGCGCGATCCCGCGGTACCACCCTCCTTACCCGGCCCCACGGCCGAGTCTCTCATTAGCGTTTGTGCAGGCGCGACCCCGCCAAAACGCAATTGTCTCCATCCTGACGACGGAGACCGCGTTTCGGATGCTCCGGGGCGAGTTCACGAGTCATCACGACCGGGCTTCCACCGTCCCCGGCTCGCTGTCCGCTAGACTAACGCTACTACTCCCCTTCGTAGCAGAATCGATTTTGCCATTCCTAGCTACGAGTGTCAACATGATTCCTATTGGACGCCTATTGAGCCTGCCCTCCAGCCAAACCACTCGCCACCGCCGTTAGAGATGAAACTGCGCGACCTTGCCGATTCCGCCCTACGCCTTCTGTTTCCACCCCGATGCGTTCTGTGTGGACGGGAAGGCGACCTCATATGTGAGCCGTGCCGCCGAACTTTCCCAGCTCGCCTTGATGCGGATGCAATTCCGAAGCTGTCCGGCGTCCGCGCCGCGCGCGCAGTGTGGCCATATGAAGGGAACGTTCGCGAGGTTGTCCGACGTTACAAGTACAATGGTCTGCGTTCCCTTGCCCCGGTGCTCGCGTCAGAAATGGTTCATGTTCTGTTCGAATGGAATCCGTCAATCGACATGGTTGTCCATGTCCCTGTCCATCCCGCACGATTGCGCGAACGGGGATTTGACCAGTCTGAGCTTCTAGCGCGAGAACTATCACGCACGAGAGGTATAGCAGCCGTTCCGTGCCTTATCCGACTGCGTGAGACCGACGTTCAAGCACGTGCGATGAGCGCCGCCCAACGTGCCGCCAATGTTCGCGGGGCATTCCATGTTCCGAATGATGATGGAATTCGTGGCGCCAACGTTCTTCTCATCGACGATGTGCTGACGACGGGTGCGACATTGACCGAAGCGGCACGGGCATTAAGGCGCTCAGGGGCAAAAACCGTGTACGGTCTAACGCTCGCACACGAGACGTAGGGAACTGTGGGCGTTCCATTGATCGTTATCGCGTTCAGACAGGGGATAATGGCGTCATGACAGACGCACACGACGCCCCCCTTCGCGTTGGCAAGCTCCCGCCTGACCTGCTTGCCCAATTGCTTGAGCAGACCAACGTCAGTGACCCCAGCGTCATCCTTGGACCTCGTATGGGAGAAGATGCTGCGCTCATTGACAACGGAGGGGAAAACTACCTCGTCGTCAGTTCAGACCCCATCACGTTCGCGGCGGAACAGCTGGGGTGGTACGCCGTCCACGTCAACGCTAATGACATCGCCGCAACCGGTGGGACACCGCGATGGGTGGTGATGACCGTCATCCTGCCCGACGGCTCGCCACCACAACTCGCGCGGGACATCATGCGCCAGACGCTGGATGCCTGCGCGGAAATAGGAGCCACTCTTGTTGGCGGGCATACTGAGGTTACCTACGGCCTTGATCGCCCTATTGCTATCGGCACAATGGTCGGTGAAGTTCCAAAGGGCGAGGAAACACCGACGTCCGGTATTCAGGAAGACGATGCCATCATTCTCACCAAAGGTGTCGCTATCGAGGGCACGGCTATCCTGGCCATGGAACGTGCGGATCTAATTCGCGCCGCCGGTGTTTCTGATGGAACCATCGAACGCGGCGCACATTTTTTGCGTGATCCCGGCATCAACGTCGTCCGTGACGCCCACGTTGCCCTCCGGACAGCTCCCATTCACGCCATGCACGACCCAACTGAGGGCGGTATCGCAACGGCCTTACACGAGATGGCGGACGCCTCAAACGTCGGTATGGACATCGATGCCGAGGCTGTAAGGGCCATGACGCCGCCGGAGACTGTGGAAATCTGCCGCGCCCTTGACGTCAATCCCGTGGGGCTCATTTCCGCCGGCGCGCTCCTGATTGCGGCGGCTCCTGAAGATTCATCCAGGATCGCCGCCGCCCTTGAAGAGTCGTCGATTCGTGCAGCCGTCATCGGCCGTGCGGTGCCGCGGGAGAAGGGTGTCAACATCCCGCGATTTGAGCGCGACGAACTGGCGCGAATCCTCGGCTGATCTGGCCCTCCCGAAATGGGGGGAGGGGTGCAGAGTTTCCGGAATCTGGAAGATTGTGCCTACGCGGCTTCGGGCATGGTTTCCAGGATGAGCTGCGCGTACTGGAGAAGATGTCGATCCGGGAGGAATAGCTCTCGTGCCCGTTCCCTGGCCGCTGCGCCCAGCTCAGCCGCCCATGTCGGATTGGTCAGCAGTTTCCCAATTGCCTGCCCACATGCCGCCTCATCCCATGGGTCGGGCAGGAGAATTCCCGACTGACCATCGATGATCTGCTGACGGATACCGCCAACCGCGCTCGCGACGATGGGCTTGCCTTTCCACATCGCCTCCGTGACAGTTAGACCGAAGCCCTCAGCGAGGCTTTTTTGAACGATAACCGTCGCGTGGCTCTGAATGGCGTTGATGATTGCGGCGTTCTCCTCGCGATCGTCCATCGGCACGCTCACAAGATGCACTCGATGCCGTATCGCGTCCGGCAGGGCCCGCCATTGCGCTGTACACTCCGCCAGCACCACACCCGCTTCAGGATCATCAGCCACGCCGCTCGTTGAGGGCCCAACGAGGAACAGGTGCGCGTCGGCGGGCGCGTGTTCCATCCTGGTGAATGCCCGCATCACGCCCGCCATGTCCTTCAGTGCATCCCACCGCGCAATCTGCACGACAACCGGATCATCAGGGCGGGGCAGGGCGCCATCCGTCAAGGCCTCAACCCGGTGAATGAAAGGCGCTTGCGAACCATCCTCACGCCGGAACGATGGAGCTGTGACCGGAGCTGCATCCAACAGCCCAACCTGGGCAAGGATGTCCCGCGCTGCGTCCAGACCTAAAGCTTCGTTCTTGGCGCTCGAGGGATCGATTGACGGATTGATGACGCGCACGGCGGCGGAATCGAGCCATGCCGGAGCATACTCCGCCAGGCTGAAAATGCAGAAGTCCGCTTGCTGAATATAGGGGCGCAGAAACTCCCACGCAGTGTTCACCAACTCGTCATGGCGCTCGTGGCCGATGTGGGACCGCCAGATAACGCGAGCGCCTGCCTGAAGCATTGCCGCAGCCAGACCTGCCGTTTGCGGATCGTGAAGGATGACGATATCTCCGGTCCGCACCTTGGCCGAGATAGTGGCCACGTTTTCAGCCATTACCCGCTCATAGTGACCGCGCTCCGCTTCTCCGAGCGGTCCACCGTCGCCCTTCTCTCCGTGCAGATTGTTATGAATCCGCTTTGTTATGCGAAAAAATTCACTATCTCCGTCGATGACAAGCCAGCGAGATTCGACACCTGCCCCCTTCGCGTATCCACACAGCCCCTGTACGAGCTCTGCCACGCCGCCGCCCCTGGCGGTGGAGTTAATGTTGATCACGGCTCGCCCCTGAAGGGCGTGGCTGACTGTTTGGGCCGCCTCTGCGAGAGCAGAGCCTCGTCTCTTATTGACGAACGGAATGAGTAGGTCAGGCGACCGAGGTGGTACCTCGACCTCCAGGACCTTACCGGTGTCGGCAATCCTGCCTACTGATGCTGTCACGATTTCCCCCGCGCATTTGATAACGACCACAGTAGGGTCAAATTAATTGTACGTGTCTAGACCTAATCTGCCATAGAGCTTCTCGGGTACGAACCCAGCAAGCGGATCCGCTTGCAAATCGTCCCGAGTCCTGCCTCAACCTCCGCGAATGCCTCTGCCAGTCCACTGTCGGTGATATGGCCCAGGTACTCCACGATGAATGTGTATTCCCACAAGCCCTCCCGCTGATCGAGTCGGGATGGTCGTGACTGCAGCATCGTTGCATTCAGCCCGCGCGAGGAAAACATGGTGAGCACCTTGACCAAAGCGCCGGGTTGATTCTCGATGTCAAAGAGGATCGTCGTCTTGTCTCCGCCGGTGGTGTCCGGAGTCTCGTTGTGCCCAAGCACCCAGAATCGGGTCGCGTTCTCCGAGCCATCCTCCATGTTTTCCCGCACCACCTTCAGCCTGTAGTACATAGCCGCAACGGCATTGGCCAATGCCGCAGCCCCAGGGTCTTCAGATGCCGCGGCTATCTGGGCCCCACGCGCTGTGCTCGACTCCTCGATGACCTCGATCTCACGCCCCAGCTCTTCAGATAATCGGCGGATGCTCCGCCGGCACTGGCTCAAGGCCTGTGGGTGCGAGTAGATGCGCGTGACCTGTTCCAGCGATGTCTTTGTCAGCAAGTGGTGGTGAATGGGCAGAAAAACCTCAGCCACGACGTTGATGCCGTCTCTGGCTCCAACGAAATCCAGCGTCGCACCCACCGTTCCCTCAAGCAGGTTCTCTATGGGTAGTACACCGTATTCAATCTCACCCTGCTGGACGGCCTGGCAGATTGCCTCCGACTCCATCGGTTCGAAAATGGCATCCCGGCCGAAATGGGCGATGGCCGCCAAGTGAGTGAATGTCGCCTCCGGCTGGAGGAATCCGACGGTTGGCCTGTCGTAGGTCATGCCGGCTCCACCTTCATGCGCACGAATCCTCGCTTGCCCATCTTGATGATTGCTCCTTCTATGTCCTCCGGGGAGAGTTGCAGGGTGGGCTCGGTGTAGCGGTGGTCATTGATTTCAAGACCACCCTGCTGGATCAGGCGGCGCGCGTCGCCGCGGCTCGTCGCAAGGCCAGTCGCCACCGCAACATCCAGGATTGTCAGCGGTTCCTGAGAAAGCTTCAAGAGAACCTCCTCCACGTCCTGGCGCATGCTCCCTTCATCCACCACGCGTGTGAACTCTGTCTGTGCCCTTTCCGCATCATCGGCGCCGTGCAGGCGCTCTGTCACCATTCGAGCAAACCGCTCCCGGGCGTCCTGTAGATTTGATTCCGATGAAAGCCGGCTGCGGACCTCATCGATTTCCTGGTCCGGCGTGTCTGTGAGCACGCTCAAGAACATCGGCAATAACTCATCGCTAACTTGCGTCAGCTTGAAGAACATGTCGACGGGATTCTCGATGAGATCGACGGTGTTCCCATAGGACTTGCTCATCTTGCGGCCATCAAGCCCCGGGATGAGCGGCGTCATCAGCACGTGCTTTGTCTTGCCGTTGTAGTTTCGCACGAGGTCCCGCCCGACCATCATATTGAACATCTGGTCACGGCCGCCAAGCTCAGCGTCCACGCTCATCGCAACGGAGTCGTATCCCTGAAGCAGCGGGTAAAGCGTCTCATGGAGGTGAAGGGGCCGCTGTTGTGTGAGCCGTTCCTGGAACATGTCCCGCTCAATGAGCTGCTGCACGGTCACGTTCGCTGAAATCTCGATCATGTCTCGCAGCGTAAGTTGGTCCAACCACTCGCCGTTCCACTTGATCTCAATGGGATTCTCTCCACCCAGATCTAGTACGCGGGAGATTTGATTCCGCCACGTTTGGGCGTTAGCGACGACATCCTCACGGGTCAGCTGCCGGCGCTCTGCTGACTGCCCCGTTGGGTCTCCGATTCGTGCTGTGAAATCCCCGAAGAGAAAGATCACCCGGTGACCGTTCAGCTGGAACCAACGCAGCACGCGCAGTGAGAGATAGTGTCCGATATGCAGGCTGGTGCTTGTCGGATCGAATCCCTGGTAGATCGTCAGACGTCTCCCGGAATCCAGATCCTGTTGAAGCTCCTCCTCAACGTTCACCCCGTCCAGGATGCCCCGCCGAAGAAGGTCAGATAGGGACCATTTCGAGAGGGATTCATCACCCGGAGGGGCGGGATATGATTCGGCGCCCTCCTCCGTTGTCCCTAGAGACTGCAGCAGGGCAGTGGCCTCCTCGATGTCATTAACACGCTTAAGCGATGAATCATCCTCTGAGAGTGACGGCCTGTCCGCATTCACAGAACCGTAGCAGACCTCTCCGCCCAACACTGCCTTGGCCAGCAGTGCCAATTCCCGCGTTGCTGCCTCAACCTCCTCAGCAGTTGAGTCCGTGAACCCGTCGACGGGAAAGACTATCGTCCGGCTTTCCGGCGTAGTCATAGCCCTCTCCGCCTGACGCCACACCCACCGTCGCGTGCGAATGTCGCTTCCGGTTGCATACACCGGCTCGTCGGGGGGTACGTCCTCCGTATCATCACCTGCGGAGGCCGTGAACGTATCTCCGTCACCGCTCAGACGCACAGTCATGTCTCCTGAGAGTCGATCAACGTCATGCGCGCCGACGGGCACGAGGTGTTTCAAGGAAATAAGGTTGGCAATGTCGGCCGCTGGATTGATCGAACGAGTGTAGTCGCCGCGTAGGCATCGCTGGGCGAGGGCCGCGACCGACGGCATGTGAGTCCGCGGATTGATTCCCTCTGCCTCAAACGCCTGTCCCCAGCGGGCTACTGCAGGATTTCCGTGCAGCCCGGCCCCGCCGAGCCGCCAGGACACGGTCTGTGCCGCCTTGAGTAGCGCGCGTTGTAGGGAAACGACGTTTTCAGAAGAGGGCTTGGGTGCCCCATGCACGAATACGACGCCCACAACATACGTCGGGTGTCGCTTGAGCAAGTCGTCTGAAATCTCAAACAACATTACACGCGCCTCTTGAGCGTCATGAAATCAGGGCGGAATGGTGGCAGGAGAGGGATTCGAACCCCCGTAGCCCTTAGGGCGCCAAGTTTACAGCCTGGTGCGTTTGTCCGCTCCGCCATCCTGCCAATGCTACGCATTCTACTGACCACCGCCTTGTCACGTCATGCCCGCGTCAGCTCATTCTGGGCGCGGCGAAGAATGCTGAGCCTCCTTTGCCCTAGACCTCCCGTCCGATTGCCTTGGCAATACCGTGGATTTCTTTCTGGAGGTCAGGCAGCCACTCCATCGGCAGCGACTGTGCGCCGTCCGAGAGTGCAGCAGTGGGATTGGGATGGGCCTCAATGAGAAGCCCGTCCGCCCCCGCCGCAATCGCAGCCTTTGCCATGGGCATTACCAGGTCACGCTCGCCCGTTCCGTGGCTCGGATCGACGACGACGGGTAGGTGGCTCTCCCTCTTGAGGATCTGCACTGCGGTCAGATCCAGGACGTTCCGAGAGAATTCATCGTCAAAGGTGCGGATGCCCCGCTCGCACATAATCACGTTCCAATTGCCCTCGCTGATGATGTACTCCGCGCTCAGCAGCCATTCGCGGATCGTGGCGTGGAATCCGCGTTTCAGCATGACCGGCTTGCGTGTCTGTCCGACAGTCTTGAGCAGCCGAAAGGCGTGCATGGTGCGAGCGCCAATCTGCAAGATGTCCGCGTACTCCTCGCACATCTCTACGTCCATCTCGGACATCACCTCGGTGATGACCATCAGCCCAAACTCATCCGCGACGTTTCTAAGGATGCGCAGTCCTTCCAGCCCCAGCCCCTGGAAGGTATACGGTGAGGTGCGAGGCTTGAACGCCCCCCCACGAAGAACGGTGAAGCCCAGTTTCTTGTCCATCTCGGCAATCTGCCGTACCTGTTCCTCAGACTCCACCGCGCACGGCCCTACCATCATGGCCAGAGGCGCGGTTGCCCCAATTTTTACGCCGTTCGGCAAATCGACCACGGTGTCCCGCTTTCGGAAATCACGGCTCACATGCTTGTACGGCTTCATGATGCGGACCACGTGATCCACGCCCGGCAGGATTCTCAAGACATCATCGCCCCCTGCCGTAGTATCGCCAATCACGGCAACAACACTAGTGAACTCGCCCGGCTCCACGTCCGCCCGATAGCCAAGTTCCTGAATCTTCTCAACGACACCGTTTACGTTGTCCTGTGTCGCGTCAGCTCGCATTACGACGATCATTGGGTCCGCTTTCCTCCGGCCACGCGGCCTGTACTCTTTCTACCACTCCTGATATACGGAAAGCCCCCCCGACTGATACGGGAGGGCTTTGCCTTTTTCTCTACTGTGCGCGTCAATCAGACGAGCGAGGCCGGCGACCCACCCCGTAGGGGGTAGCTAAAGTCATAATAGCGATAGCCGGGGCCAATCATCACGACAAAATCCTACTGACGTCATAGTCAATCTGTCAAGCCTTTGAACCCGGTTTGAAACCAGTCTTAGAATACTTGACATTTCTGCTCCTGCGCGAATAGACTGACCACGCTCCGGAGGCACAATGGCACGCGGCAAAACCAAGCTAATGAAGCAGGTTGAGGAGCGCTACGGGCGCCCCCTTGAGCGGCTTTTGCCCGAACTGTACAACGAACTTGGATTGCCAGGCATGTCCGAAGAGCTCGGTATCAGCAAGGGAACCCTCTGGTACTGGCTCCTCAAGATGAACCTCACCGTCAAGCGCGTTGCGCTCGCCCCCGGCGAGAGCCTGGAAATCAAGCGCGAAGCCTCCTGACGGCGGCGGCCCGAGTAAGGCCCCATCGTGCGACGGTTCACCAGGGAACTATCTGCCCTCGTTATCATCATTGTCCTAATTGGGCTTGCCGTGCTTTTTGGCCCGTTTGTTCGCGGTTTCCTGGCGGAGCGCGCCCACGATGCGGATCGTTCGCTACTGCAGGAAGCTATCCCTATCTACCAGGAGGCTCGAGTCTTTCCCCAACCGGAATGGCCGACTCTCTCCGGCGAGACCGGCGTGCCTCGGGAGGGAAATGCGGCCGGTTACCAGTGCGACGGCTCAGATGGTGGGGAAACCTGCTCCTGGCTCGCTCTTGAACTGCTTGCAGAGCACGGCGGGCTGGAGTCCACGGCTACCATCACATCCGCGGAAACAACGCTGAACGTGGGCGCAACAAACGCACCGAGTGGCAACTACGGTTGGTACCTGGACACGGCAGGACAGGTGGGATCAGAGCCGGCCTTTGATCGAGACGT
The DNA here is from genome assembly GCA_026713485.1 of Chloroflexota bacterium. Taxonomy (GTDB): domain Bacteria; phylum Chloroflexota; class Dehalococcoidia; order UBA6926; family UBA6926; genus VXMO01. The sequence goes on from JAPOOK010000041.1 coordinate 31,009, forward strand.
TGGCTATCCATAACCTCCGTCGCGTTGGCGCGCGGCCGGAATTGGCCGGTACCCTCGTCTAGTGACTCAACTAAAGACAGAACGGGCAGCCCGGAATATTACCCCGGACTGCCCGCCTATGATCTGGAAGTGTGAATCTGGCACTTACGCCGGATAGACAATCTCCCCGCCGGAAGTCTGCCGGGATGGCTGCCTCGCCGTTTCCGCGCCCTTGGTTGCCCAGAAAATCTCAGCGATCTCCTGCACTGTTGAGACCAGCGCCTGCGCGTTGTCCACGCTCACGCTCTGTCGCGCGGCGGAACCCTGCTTCATGGCCGTGAAGAACAGGCTGTGCAGATTCGGGTGCTGCTCCAGGTGCTCGGGGCGGAAATAATCGCCCCACAGGATGCGGAGCTCCTTCTTGGCTAGCTCTGCGTGCTCTTCTTTGACGGCGATATAGCGCACCAGCTTGTTGCGTGCCTCTGTGTCCGTCGCATCACCGAGATCCTCAATCAAATTCACCATCCTGACCACCGTGTGCGCCGCAATCTGCGCTTGATGCGGGTCATAGATACCACACGGAATATCGCAGTGCGCATTGGCAGTACGGGCGGGTGAGAGCTTTTCCATAGCTCGTAGAGCTATACTAAGTGCGGACATTTTTCCTCCTATCGTCCCCAATTTTTAAGTTGGCTCATCAGCGGATTCAAACGTGAAAGATTGTACGGTAGCCCCCACTCATAGGGCAAGGAACGCCCCAGGCTTTGCCGGGGACCTGTGATGCCCTGGTGGCTCCATCCTCCGCGCCTGCTGGATCTGTTCAGTTCCCTCAGGTTCCGCGTGGCCGGCCACAGCATGGAGCCATATTTGCTGGAGGGCGACATGGTCCTCGTGTCACGGCGATTCCCCGGTGGAATACCGCGACGAGGTGACGTTGTGGCATTCAGGGAGCCCGAATCAGGAGGAGTATCTATCAAGCGCATTTGTGGTCTGCCGAACGAGCGCATTGAAATCATCGACGCCGCTATATATGTGAACGGCGAGTCGCTTCCGGAGGCGTATGTCTCACGCGCGCCGTCAAGGCCGAATTCCGGCGATAGCGCCGAGTGGATGACTGGCGAGGATGAGTTCGTTCTACTCGGTGATAATCGTGGTGACAGCAAGGACAGCCGGGCATTTGGTTCGGTCGCGCGCGATGCCATTGCGGGCCGAGTATGGTATTGCCACGCGCCCAAGAGCAGGAGAGGCATCCTGCGCTGACAGATTTGACGCCGACGCGCTACGATGACAGCGCGGCATCGGAGACCTGGCCGCACAAACGGGGGAGTACAAACACATGACCATGCCGGAAGTAGGACAACAATTGCCGGATCTGACGTTTACGTCAGGATTCCGCGAGACGATCAGCACCGCAGATCTCAAAGGCGAAGAGAACCTCGTCATCGCCTTCTACGCCGCCGCGTTTACAGGCGGTTGAGAGCGCGAGCTGAGGGAGTTCGAGCGTCTGCACGACGAATTCCGCAAGCTAAACACCCAGGTCTGGGGTTCAAGTGTTGATCTGATTCCGAGCCAGGCTGCGTTCGCAAAGCATTGTGGCCTGAGCTATCGGCTCGTCAGCGGCTACCCGAACCATGAGTCGGCCAAGGCCCTTGGCGCATGGAACGAAGAGCGCAGCATGATCCGTCGCATCACCTACGTCATCGACAAGGAAGGCGTTCTGCGCCACGTCATCGATGACCCCGGCGACATGGAACGCCACGCCAACGAGGCGCTGGAGGCCGTCAAGGGCCTGAGTTCCTAGACTTCTTCGGGCCGGATTACTCTCGAGGCGCGGAGGTCCGGACCGGGTCTCGGCCGCGCAGAGCGGACACGACAACGGCGGCAACGAGCAACACAGTAAGGTACGTAATGACGTCCTGGTAGCCGGTCGTCACTGACTGTGCCATCGCTGTCCCCGCGTCCACCCCAGAACCCAGGAGACGGGCCTCTTCGTCACGCTGAATCACAGCAAAAAGCGTTCCCGCGATCGCGATGCCCGTTGCCTGGCTTACCTGCCTGACTGTGGCGATCATCGCCGATGCCGTTCCCAAACGATGTGGCGGTACAGAGCTCACCAGAGCCGTGTTGTTGCCCGGCTCAAAGATTGATATGCCTGTGCCAAGAGCAAGCAGCACGGTAACCAGGATGGCGACGTGGGTATCGACCCCGATATAGCTCAAGGCGTAGTAAGCAACGGTCATCAGCGCGAGTCCGAAAGTGGCAATCACCCCCGTTGGGACTTTGTCCGCTACCCACCCGGCCGATGGCGCGACAAAGAGTCGTACCACCGGCAAAGTGACAAGGATGAGCCCCGCCTCAGTCGCGGTGAATCCCCGTCCGTCCAGCAGGAAGAACGGCAGCAAGATGATGATTGCCCCCTGCGTGATGAACTGGAGAGTGTTGGTTGCGTTTGACGCGGAGAACTGGCGGCTTAGAAACAGGCTCAGTTCCAGGATGGGCAGCCGCTCACGCAGGAACCGAATGCCATTCCTTCGAATCTGAAGAACCATCATGTCCGGTCTCGACTGTATGTACATGAATACCGCGAATGAGACCGACGCCACTGTCGCGAACCCGATGATGAGAGGCTCTGACCATCCGAGAATCGGCCCTCGGTTGAGCGCGAGTAGGAACGTCGTCATGAAGGCGAAGAGCAGGACTGCCCCAAAGAAATCGAACCGGACATGCCGCCCTTCCTCGCGGTCGTTTCGCATGATGACAAGGCCCATCACAAAGAAGAAGAGAATGAACGGTATCCGCGTGTAGAAGAGTGCCTGCCATCCCAATGCGTCTAACAGGAGTCCCCCAACTAGTGGCCCGGTCGAGAGACCGATTCCCACGAAGACGTTCTCCAAACCAATAGCCCGCGCCCGTTCCGCCTCAGGAAAAGCCGCCACAACAATGGCATCGCTGTTGGAGATGAACAGCGCCAGCCCGATTCCTTGAATGACACGCGCAAAGAGCAGCATCGGAAGCGTTGTGCTCAGTGTGGCAATCACCAGTCCGAGGCCAAACACGAGGAATCCGGCCAGGAAGACCTGCTTGCGGCCAATGGCATCGCCCAGGCTGCCAAACGTCAGGCTCAGCCCGAGGCTCGCCAGCAAGTAAATGACGCTCACCCAGAGGATGACATCGGGTTCGACATTGAACTCTCGCCCAAGCTCGGGAAGGGCGATGTTCGTAATGGCAACGTCGAATGAGCTCGTCAGGATGCTAACGCCCACCGTAATGAGCACGAGCCACTTGTAATGTCGGCTGGATCGAAGCCTTTCCGTGAATTGCCTCAACTGCTCACGAGCCTATGCCTGCTGCCGGCGTTGGGTTGCTGGCGCGCCCATGCCGCGTCCTCCGGGCGGCCCACTGCGGTGCGGCGGGTCCTTTCCCCGAAGAATTGAAACAACAATAGCGGCCAAGAGGGTGACCACCATGATTGTCAACACATCCTGGAATCCCGTGGTGACAGAACGACTCAATGCTTCCTCTGCCGCCACCCCCGCCTCCAACAGGCGGGATTCCTCGCTGCTCTGTATGACGGCGTACACCGTTCCCGCCACCGCGATACCGGTCGCCATGCTTATCTGCCGCACCGTGCCGATCATTCCTGACGCGGTCCCGAGATGTGACGGCGGCACTGAGCCCATAATTGCGCTGTTATTGCCCGGCCCGAATATCGAGCTTCCCGTGCCTTCCAGGAGCAGCAGCGTAACGAGCATGGCCACAGGCGTGTCGATTCCGACGCTCCTCAGCCCAAAATAAGCGCCCGTCATTATGAGCAGTCCGACGGTGGACACGATTCGTGATGGCGCCTTGTCTGCCGCCCACCCCGCCGCAGGCGCGATGACTAGCCTCACCACCGGCAGCGTGATGAGTATCAGACCCGCTTCCGTTGCCGTGAAACCTCGACCCTCAAGTAAGAAGAAAGGCAGCAAAATAACTATTGCGCCCTGGCTCAAGAACTGGAGCGCGTTGGCTGCGTTCGCGAACGAAAACATTCGGTTCCGAAAGAGGTTCAGTTCCAGCACAGGTAAGTGATCACGCAGCATGCGGATGCCCCGCATGTGAATCTCCAGGATCAGCGTGCGTTGCCGAGATTCCACAAAAAGGAACCCGATGAACATCAGCAGGGCGGTCGCGCCGAGCCCGATGATAACCGGCTCGGTCCAGCCCAGCTTGGGCCCGCGGTTGAGCGCCAACAGGAATGCCGAGATGAAACCGAAAAGTGCGACCGCGCCAAAGAGGTCAAAGCGGACGTGTCGGCCCTCCTCCCTGTCGTTGCGTAGGAAAAGCAGCCCCATAATGAAGAACGCCATCATGAATGGCGCGCGGGTATAGAACAGCGATTGCCAACCCCAGAGGTCGAGCAGGAAACCGCCGAGTGGCGGACCGCTCGCCAGCCCGACGCCGACGAAAGCGTTTTCCATGCCCAGGGCGCGTCCGCGCTCCGTGTCTGGAAATGCATCGACGACTAGAGCGTTGCCGTTGGCAAGGATCATCGCTTGTCCAATGCCCTGGATGACTCGGCCAAACAGCAGCATCGGCAGCGTTGTGCTCAAGGGCGTGATGATCAGCCCAATCCCAAAAACGAGAAAACCGGTGAGAAAGACTTGTTTGCGGCCAATAGCGTCACCCAGGCTGCCTAGCGTTAGCATCAGTCCGATGCTTGCCAACAGATAGGCGACGCTTACCCAGAGGATGACGCTGGCGTCCACGCCGAAAATCTCAGCGAGCTCCGGCAGCGCAATATTCGTGATAGAACCGTCAACCGTGCTGGTCAGAATTCCAAGGCCAACAGTGACAAGCACCAACCACTTGTACCGGCGGCCTGAACGGAGTCTCTGTCCCAAGGTCATTTCAAGAATCTACACCCGAACGCCGTTCTCAATACAGAGTCTTAGTCCGGACTACGTCTCTGTCTGGATTCTGGGCAAGCGCGGCAAACTCTTAGTCCAAGATCCACGACGAGACTGCAAATCCGGTTTGGAATCCCTGGCTGAGCGCGTGCGCGACCTCCCTGAAATTGGGTGCAATGTCCAGCGCTCTCGCCAGCGTTCCTGTCCGGTCATTCAAATCGCGGCGGAACCGCTCTCGCCGTCCGGGATCCAGACGGAGGAGATCCGCCAAACCCGCCCCTGTCTTTGCGAGCGGAATCGTCCCCTGTTGGAGGACGACGCCTGTAGAGCGACGCTGTGCGCTCGCCACTAGCTTCCGTCCAGCCCAATACACCTCGTGCCGTCCCGGAGTTTCAAAGCACCCGAAATCAACGCCCGTCTCGGGCCAGACCGGGGCGGAGTCGCGCACGGATACCCGGATGCCCAGCATTCCCAAGCCCGCTACGAGCGCCTCACTGACCGCGGCATAGCTCGCAAGGACGTCTGTGGAGAACGGTGATTGATTGATAGGCGCGATCACGCTGTATGTGATGTCGCCAACCGAGTGCAGAATTGCCTTGCCGCCGGTCGGACGCCGCACAATCTCCACGCCGCCTCTCCGGCAACGCTCGCTATCGAGCAACGATTCTGCCTTCTGGTGCCGACCGAGAGACACAGAAGGGCAGGGCCAGGAGTAGATCCTCACAATCGACGGAGACTCCCTCTCGGCCACTTTGGCGGCCAATTCGGCGTCCAGGGCCATGTTCTTCTGCCCCGTAATCCCGGAGTCCAATCCCAGCTTCCACTTGCCGCTCATGCCAAAACGATACCTGCAAATCGAAGAATTCAAATGCGCTGCGCCACAATTGCGGTGTATACTTGCAACATCATCATGCGCATAAGCGCAACGTCAGGGGACTCGATGCTCCAGGAGCCCGTTGAGGGTAGTCAACAGGATTCACTGCGGCCGGAAGACACCGAAATGGGCCGTCTTTTGGAGGCGGAAGGACAGGCCATGCCAGTCCTTCGCCGTGGCGAGGCGGTGGAGGGCGTTATCGTCCATGTCGACGACGAAGGCCTGCTCGTAAATATCGGCGCGAAGAGCGAAGGGGTGATTCCCTACCGCGAAATGCGAAGCCTCCCTGATGATGAGGCACGCGCTCTGAAAGCCGGGGATTCCATCGTTGCAACTCTCGTGCGAACCGATGAGGCCGGCCAATACATGCTCTCGTATGACAGAGCGCAGGCCGAGCGCGGGTGGCGTCAACTCGAAAAGGAAAAGGACTCCGACGAACTCATCACCGGCAAGGTCATTGGTCACAATCGTGGAGGCATCCTGGTCGAAACCCGAGGTGTCCAGGCGTTCGTGCCATTGTCGCAGTTGTCGCCTGAACACCGCGAACTCGCGTCCGGCGAGGGCGACGACCAGTTGCAAGCTCTTGATACGCTCGTTGGTCAGGAATTCCAATTCAAGGTTATTGAAGTCAATCGACGCCGACAGCGCGCCATTCTCTCGGAGCGAGCCGCGTCCCAGGACATGCGGATCGAACAGCGGCAAGCCCTACTTGCTGAATTGCAGGAGGGGACAGTCCGCAAGGGCCGGGTGACCGGTGTTCGAGATTTCGGCGCCTTCGTTGACCTTGGCGGCGCGGATGGCCTCATCCACGTGTCTGAACTCGCGTGGGAACCCGTTACTCATCCCTCGGAGATTGTTCAGACGGGACAGGAACTTGAGGTTCACGTCCTCAAGGTCGACCACGAGACCGGCCGCATCTCTCTCAGCCTGCGTCGCACGCAGCCGGATCCCTGGCTTGCGGAGGTGGAGGCGTATCAGGAGGGTCAGATAGTCGAGGCAACGGTGACCCGCCTCGCTGTATTTGGTGCATTTGCACGGCTGGAGCAAAGTAATATAGAGGGCCTTATCCACATCTCGGAAATGGCGGACCACCACATCAACCACCCACGTGAGGTCATCAAGGAGGGTGACACGCGGCAAGTGAAAGTGCTTCGGATCGAACCGGAGCGGCGGAGGCTGGGACTCAGCCTACGACAGGTGGAAGCTTAGAGTCGGATAGCGCGGACGCGAATCCCATCATTCAGGGTGAGCGGAGAAAAAAATGGCGAGCAGATTTGAGAAGTTCTCGGAACGTGCCAGGCGGGTTCTCTCCCTGGCGCAGGAAGAGGCGGGCGAACTTAACCACAACTACATCGGCACGGAGCACGTCCTGTTGGGACTTGCGCGTGAGCCGGAAGGTGTCGGCACACGCGTCCTGGTCTCCCTCGGTGTCGATCTTTCCAAGATCCGATCTGCCGTCACCTTTATCATCGGGCGGGGTCAGAAGCAGCCGACGAGCGACGTCGGCCTCACGCCCCGTGCCAAGAAAGTTATTGAACTCGCCGTTGATGAAGCGCGCGAGATGTCACATCACTACATCGGTACCGAGCACCTGCTCATCGGCCTTTTGCGTGAGGGCGATGGCGTAGCCGCCGGCGTCCTTGAGAGCCTTGGCGTCACTCTCGACAAGGTGCGGCAGGAAACCCAGCGCATCTTGAGCCAATCCGGCGGACAACCGGGCAGCAAGTCCGGCACGCGCACACCGACACTTGATCAGCTGGGCGTTGATCTGACTCATCTCGCGCGTGAAGGCGATCTGGATCCCGTTATCGGTCGTCAGCAAGAGATTGAGCGCGTTGTGCAGATACTCTCGCGGCGCACCAAGAACAACCCGGTTCTTATCGGCGAGCCCGGCGTTGGCAAGACTGCCATCGTTGAGGCGCTTGCACAGCGGATTGTGAGCAGCGATATTCCTGATAGCCTCAGCGGTGCGCGACTCGTGACGTTGGATATGGGAGCGCTGGTTGCGGGCACCAAGTATCGCGGCGAATTCGAGGAGCGCCTCAAGAAGGTTGTCGACGAGATTCGCGCAGCCAAGAACATCATTCTGTTTATTGATGAGATGCACACGCTCGTCGGAGCGGGCGCCGCAGAGGGCGCGGTTGACGCGTCCAACATCCTAAAGCCGTCGCTCGCTCGTGGAGAGCTGCAGACGATCGGTGCAACCACACTGGATGATTACCGCCGCTACGTTGAGCGCGACCCCGCGCTTGAGCGACGCTTCCAACCCGTCCGCGTGGAGGAGCCGTCGTCCGACGACACCGCCGCCATCTTGCGTGGCGTCAAGTCGCAGTACGAAGAGCACCACAGCCTCACCATCACGGATGAGGCAGTGGAAGCTGCGGCCTCACTCGCATCCCGCTACATCGCGGACCGTTTCTTGCCGGACAAGGCCATCGACCTCATTGATGAGGCAGCCAGCCGTGTCCGCATTCGGGCGTCTTCCATGCCGCTCTCCGTTAAGGAGGCGATGAGGGCGCTTGAGCGCGTCCGTGCCGAAAAGGACAACGCCGTCGCTGCCGCCAATTTCGATTTCGCTGCCGAAATGCGCGAGCGTGAGGTCAGCCTCGCGGAGCGTATCGCTCACCTTGAGCAGGAGTGGCAAAACGAGCAGCAGACCGCGACTCCTGAGGTGACTGAGGACGACATCGCGCAAGTCGTGAGTATGTGGACCAATATCCCGGTCACGCGACTCGCTGCCGAGGAGAGCGAGCGCCTCCTGCACATGGAAGAGGTGATGCACGACCGCATCATCGGACAGCATGAGGCCATCATCAATGTCTCCAAGGCCGTCCGCCGCGCAAGGGCAGGGCTTAAGGACCCGCGCCGTCCCATCGGAACCTTCTTGTTCCTTGGGCCGACCGGCGTCGGTAAGACCGAACTTGTTCGCGCGCTTTCCGAATTCATGTTTGGCTCAGAGGACTCCCTCATTCGGCTTGACATGTCCGAGTTCATGGAGCGGCATACCGTTGCGAGACTTGTAGGAGCGCCGCCCGGGTACGTTGGCTTTGACGAGGGCGGCCAGTTGACGGAAGCCGTGCGCCGCAAGTCCTACTGCGTCATCCTCTTTGATGAGATTGAAAAGGCCCACCCCGAGGTCTTCAACATCCTTTTGCAGATCTTCGACGATGGCCACCTGACGGACGCGAAAGGCCGCAAGGTCGATTTCCGCAACGCCATCATTGTCATGACCTCCAACATCGGCGCGGAAGTCATCAAGAAGAACTCCAACATTGGGTTCTCTTACGCCAAGGATGAGACCGATGTGCGCACGAAGAGCTATGAGCGCATGAAGGACAAGGTGCTGGACGAGGTCAAGCAGTTCTTCCGCCCCGAGTTCCTCAATCGCATCGACGCGCAGGTTGTCTTCCACTCGCTAGAGCGGGAGCACATCCGCCAGATTGTCGATCTCATGATGAAGGATGTCGAGAAGCAGTTGGAGACCAAGAAGATCTCTATCGAAGCCACCGATGCGCTGCGTGATTACATCGGCGAAAAGGGTTACGACGAAACGTATGGCGCCAGACCGTTGCGCCGCGTCATCCAGGATTTGATCGAGGACAGGCTGTCTGACGACATCCTCGCCGGCACGATCGAGGAGGGTGGCTCGGTTCGCGTCGATTACGTGGACGAACAGGTTGTCGTCACGAATATCGAGAGTGCGACGGCTACGGACGCCGACCCCGAGGAAACTGCCGAGACTCCCGAGACCGTCGAGGTGGCGGGCTAACTGACGGCTGGGTCTGGCACGATGCCACGACCGCGCGTTGCCTATAGCTGTACGGCTTGTGGGGCTGAAACGTCCCGTTGGGAAGGCCGATGCCCGCGCTGTGAATCGTGGGGCTCACTCGTCGAGATAACGACGGAATCCAACGGCCCGGCGCCCGGCATCACCGGTAACGCTCCCGCGCCTGCTGCGCTGACAACCCTCATGGAAAAGGCGGCCGCGCAGCCGTCCCGCATCAAGGTGCGGGAGATGCCGGAGTTGATGACCGTCCTCGGGGGCGGCGTTGTGCCCGGCAGCGTAACCCTGTTGGGTGGTGAGCCCGGTATCGGTAAATCAACCTTGCTGCTGCAGATTGCGTCTGTATTAGGGGCGGCGGGAGCAAATGTGGTCTACGTCGCCGGAGAAGAATCTCCGGAGCAGATCGCACTGCGGGCAGCGCGCCTCTCCCTGGCGGGTGATGGGGTGACGCTGGTGTCTGAGACAAACGTCGATGCATTACTACATTCCCTGAACGAAAACCCGCCGGGCCTGTTGCTCGTGGATTCGATTCAGACACTCAGAACTGATGCGACGTCCTCCGCAGGGAGTATTGCGCAGGTCCGGGAATGCGGCGCGCGGCTTGTCGAGTGGGGGCGCCGTCGTGGTGTCTCTATCATCATGACCGGCCACGTGACCAAGGACGGCGCGATTGCAGGTCCACGCGTGCTTGAACACGCCGTGGACGTTGTGCTCTACCTTGAGAGCGAAGGCCTCGGCCCCTATCGCGTTGCCCGGTGTGTCAAGAACCGTTTTGGCTCCACGGACGAGATTGCCGTCCTTGAAATGACAGACACGGGACTCCGTGAGGTTGATGATCCCTCGGCCGCCCTAACGCAGGAACGAACGTCAACCGCGCCCGGTTCCATCGTCACCCCCATCGTTGAGGGAACGCGCCCCTTGCTAGTCGAGATACAGGCTCTCGTTGCTCCGTCCGGCGGGGCAGATCCGCGCCGCATGGCGACGGGTGTCGATCTCAACCGGCTCTTGCTGATCTGCGCTGTTCTTTCGCGACGTCTGCGTCTCCCGCTCGGAAAGCATGACGTTATCGTCAACGCTATCGGCGGCCTGCGCGTCACGAGCCCGTCCGCGGATCTCGCGATCGCACTCGCCATCGTCTCAAGTCTTCGTGATATTCCTGCCGCTCCGGACCTTGCCGCAGTCGGTGAGATTGGTCTTACCGGGGACGTTCGGCGTGTACCTCAACTGCAGCGTCGTATCAGCGAGGCGGCTCGGCGCGGTTATAGCCGGATAATCACACCTGCTGATGCCGGCACAACCTCTTACCCGACGATAGACGTCAATCCGGCATCCACGCTCCACGAGGCCGTAGAGCAAGCCCTATCGTCCTACCCTGAGAGGGACAAAATTGAGCCCATGTTCTCGTCGGGAGATGGGTAGGGTGAGCGCGCGATGAATACCATGTCGCCTGAAACTGCGGCGAAGCGCGAGAACCTGCGCGCCCTGTTGCAGGAGCTGGGTTCAATTGTGGTTTCGTTTTCCGGAGGCGTCGATTCCAGTCTGCTACTTGCGGAGGCAATTGACGTGTTGGGTGAGGACGCCCTTGCGGTAACTGCGCTCTCGCCAACGTTCGCTGATTCCGAGGCGGAAGATGCCCGGGAAATCGCCACATTCCTGGAGGCTCGCCATGAGTTCTTCTATACCGACCAACTGGACATGGAGGGCTTTGCCGCGAACGACGGACGCCGCTGTTACTTCTGTCGGGTCGACCTGTTCTCGCAGCTGCATACGATTGCGCAGGAACGCGGGATACCGTGGATTATTGACGGCACGTTGATGGATGACCTTGGCGATGTGCGTCCGGGACTGAAGGCAAAGGATGAGCAAGGTGTCCGCAGCCCGTTCGTGGAAGTTGGCCTGACAAAGGACGACGTGCGACTCTTGGCCCGCGAGCGCGGTCTGCCAAATTGGGATAAGCCCGCTGAGTCGTGCCTCGCATCCCGTATTCCATTGGGTACGCCCGTCTCGTTCGAGCTTCTGGATAAGATCGCTCGCGCCGAGAAATACCTACATCAGCACGATTTCAAGCAGGTTCGTGTTCGCCATCACGGTGCGATCGCCAGGATTGAAGTCCCGCCCGAGGATATGCAGCGCATCATCGCCGAGGATTTGCGCGAGGATCTGATTAACCACATCCGTGAATTGGGCTATCTCTTCGTGACACTAGACTTGGCCGGATACAAGACCGGCAGCCTGAACACGCGCAAGGCCGCAATCACCACTAACGAAAGCGGCTCGGCGGAATTGACCCAGTTGAGCGGGTAGGGTAGAGCCACATGCGAATCGCGTGGCTGCAATGCGCCAACGGCGTCAGCGGTGACATGCTGCTAGGCGCGCTTGTGGACGCGGGCGCTCCGGTTGACCAGATGAACGAGGCAATTGACCGCGTCTTCCCGGATGAGGCGATTCGACTTACACCAACTGAAACCTTCCGGGCCGGAATCCGCGCAACACACATCAAGGTTGAAGGTGGTATTAACGCTTCTGCCGGCCATACGCCCCTAACGGACCTCGTTGGCCGTGTCGAGAGTGCCAATCTGCCGTCAAGTGTGGTTCAACGAGCAGTTGCCATCCTGCGCCGCATTGGCGAGGCAGAAGCGCGTGTCCACGGCGCTAGTGCTGAGACTGTCAAACTCGCAGAACTCGGCGCGGCCGACACGCTGGTTGACATCGTAGGAACTATCGTCGGCCTGGACGAACTTGGAATCGAAAGCCTCTACTCGACCGGTCTCCCGTTGGCGACCGGCCGTGTGACGACTCATCATGGCGTTCTGCCGGTACCGGCTCCCGGCGTGCTGGAACTCATGCGATTGGTGGGAGCTCCGTCACTGCCGCCGCCCATGAATGAGGATGGTCAGCAGACAGGCGAATTGGTAACTCCCACCGGCGCGGCTATAGTCACGGCGCTTGCCTCTTTTGACCCGCCGCCCTCCATGAATGCAATTGAAGCCGTTGGCTATGGCGCAGGCACAAAAGATCCTAAGGGCAGGGCGAACATCGTCACCCTCGTCGTTGGAGAGGCAACCGAGCAGCCGATTCAGACCCGGCAAATGGCGATGATTGAAACCACCATCGACGATATGAATCCCGAAGTCTATGACTACGTTCGCGAACGCTTGATGGCGGCGGGCGCTCGGGATGTCTGGCTTGAGAATGTCCAGATGAAGAAGGGACGCCCCGGCGTTGTCGTGTCCGCTATCGCGCCGGAACCCGAGAAAGACGCAATCGTCCGGGAACTGCTCCGGGAAACGACCACGCTTGGCGTCCGCGTGACCTCCGTGACACGATATGAGGCAGTCAGGGAGTTGGTGCTAATCCAGACTCCACTCGGCCCGGCGAGCGTCAAGATCAAGCGCCTGGCCACAGGAGGAGAGATAGTTGGCATTGCCCCTGAATATGAAGACTGCCGCCAACTGGCAGAACAGTCATCCATGCCGCTTAGTCGTGTCTACGACATCGTGCGGCGGGCTGCAGAGGATTCCCTTCTCTGAAGCGTGCCGTCTACTTGACGATTGATAGCCTGCAACTCATACTGAACTGGGCTAGCAACCGCTAGCTCCTTTTATTGTGTCGTTAAGGAGAAGGGCCCGGGCCCGAGTGGCGCAAGGGTAGCGCAGCCGATTTGTAATCGGCAGGTTAGCGGGTTCGAATCCCCTCTCGGGCTCCAGCATCATATGTATGGTGCCCGTAGGCACGATAAGGCACCGAATTGGTAACGGAAACATTGGAAAGGAGAGACAGAGGCCCACATAGCTCAGGAGGTAGAGCACGTTCTTGGTAAGAACGAGGTCACCAGTTCGAATCTGGTTGTGGGCTCCAGCTCGAAGGAGGACGGCCGGGAATGGCGAAGCAGAAGTTTGTGCGGAACAAGCCGCATCTCAACGTTGGAACCATTGGTCACGTTGACCATGGTAAGACCTCGCTCACTGCAGCGATTACCAAGGTGCTGAATATCGCTGGCACAAGCGACTTTCGGCCCTTTGACTCGATCGACAATGCCCCTGAAGAGCGGGCCCGCGGCGTGACGATTAACATCTCGCACGTCGAGTATGAAACGGCTACTCGCCATTACGCGCATGTCGATTGCCCCGGACACGCGGACTACATCAAGAACATGATTACCGGTGCGGCGCAGATGGATGGCGCCATTCTCGTTGTGAGTGCACCGGACGGCCCCATGCCGCAGACGCGAGAGCACATTCTTCTCGCCCGGCAGGTGGAAGTTCCCCGCATCGTCGTCTACCTCAACAAGGTTGACATGATGGACGACGAGGAGCTTCTTGAACTCGTTGAAATGGAAGTCCGCGAGCTGCTTTCCAGGTACGACTTCCCCGGCGACGACATCCCGTTCATCCGTGGGAGCGCCCTGCAGGCTCTTGAGAGTGATGCCACCGATGCGAGCGCACCGGAATACGCCTCCATTCTTCAACTGATGGAGGCCGTTGATTCCTATATCCCGGAGCCGGAGCGCCCGCGTGATCAGTCCTTCTTGATGCCTATTGAGGACGTCTTTGGCATCAAGGGCCGCGGTACAGTCGTGACCGGCCGTGTCGAGCGCGGCATCATGAAGGTTGGCGAAGAGGTTGAGATCGTCGGTTTCGGCGACCAGCGTAAGACCGTCGTCACCGGGATCGAGATGTTCCACAAGACCGTTGATGAAACGGAACCCGGCGACGCCGTCGGCCTGTTGCTGCGCGGCATCGAACGTGATGACGTGGAGCGAGGTCAGGTTGTTTCCCTGCCGAGTTCCATCACGCCTCACACGCAGGCGGCGGCGCAGGTGTACGTTCTGACGCGAGATGAGGGCGGGCGTCACACCCCGTTCTTCGATGGCTACAAGCCGCAGTTCTACATCCGCACCACGGACGTCACGGGTTCCGCGCATCTTCCTGAGGGCATCGAAATGGTGATGCCGGGTGATAACGTCGAGATGAGGATTGAATTGATCACTCCCGTCGCGATGGAAGAGGGACTGAGGTTCGCCATCCGTGAGGGCGGGCGAACCGTTGGCTCCGGTGTGATTACCGGCATCATCCAGTAGAAGCAGCGAATCGGAGAGAGGCGCTCACGGCCAGCGAGGCAACCATGGCAAAGAAACAGGGAAACCGCATCGTTATCACCATGGCGTGCACGGAATGCCGTGAGCGCAATTACTCCTCCATGAAGAACCGGCGCAATGACACGCAGCGGATGGAACTCAATAAGTTTTGCCCGCGATGTCACGGTCGTAAACTGCATCGAGAAGTTCGGTAGACGGGTAGCCTGTAGGGGCCAATGAGCACACGTTCTCAGACCACAAGCCGACGCCGCCCAAACGGTGGAGCAGCAACGCGACTGCCCCGTGAGGTCATTACTGAACTCCGGCGAGTGACGTGGCCGTCTCGTGAAGAGGCCGTCCGCCTCACCATCATGGTTCTCGTGGTATCCACGATTGTCGGGTTGTTCCTCGGCGGTGTGGACTATGTCTTCAATTTCCTGATGACCGAGTTCATTATTGGCGTCTAGGCGTTAGTTCGGACCGAAAAGCGATGACAACTCAGAGTGACATTCTCGAAACGCAGGTCCATTGGTACGTGGTTCACACGTACTCCGGGCAGGAAGATCGCGTCTGCCGCAACCTGGAGAACCGCATTGACTCGCTGGATGTGAGAGACAAGGTCTACCGCGTCGTCGTGCCCACTGAAGACGAGATTGAAATCCGCTCCGGGCAGAAGCGCACCGTGACGCGTAAGGTCTTTCCCGGCTATATCCTCGTTGAGATGATGATGACCGACGACACCTGGCGAGTGGTTCGTGAAACTCCCGGCGTTACCGGTTTCGTAAGCAGTGGTGACCCGCCGCGGCCGGTCCCACTTGATGAGAACGAAGTGCGGTCTATCTTGGACCAGATGGAGCAGGAAGCGCCGCGAATTCGCGTGGGATACCAGAAGGGGCAGAGCGTCCGAATCACGGACGGCCCGTTCCTGGACTTCATCGGCACAGTTGAGGAAGTCAGCCCGGATCGAGGCAAGGTCGTCGTGATGGTCTCGTTCTTCGGCCGTGAGACGCCCGTGGAGCTGGACTTCCTGCAGATTGAGAAACTGTAACGGTCTCAACCAATAGTCATTTGACCCTGAACACCACCCAACGGAGAAACAACAAAGAATGGCACGTAAAGTACGGTCGGTAGTGCGCCTGCAAATCCAGGCAGGCAAGGCAACGCCTGCGCCACCCGTCGGCACGGCCCTTGGCCCCCATGGGGTTAACATCATGGGATTCGTCAAGGAATACAACGCGCGGACGGCGGATCAAACTGGCAATATCATTCCTGTTGACATCACTATTTACGAGGATCGATCGTTCACATTCGTCACGAAGACGCCGCCTGCCTCCGATCTCCTTCGCAAGGCCGCCGGAATCGAAAAGGGCAGTTCGGACGTACGGACGGAACGTGTCGCGACGGTCACCCGAGACCAGGTGCGAGAAATCGCGCAACTGAAGCTGGAAGACTTGAACACGGACAATGTTGAAGCTGCGATGCAGATGGTGATGGGCTCCGCCCGCAGCATGGGCATCGACATAAGAGACTAAGCCACGGATAATCGACAAATGCCGAAGCACAGCAAGCGATACGATCAGGCCGCCGACAGCATCGAACACCTGACTTTCTATGAGCCGGATGCGGCGATAGGCCTTGTCAAGGACTCCGCCACCGCCAGATTCGATGAGACGGTGGAGCTTCATATACGCCTCAACGTTGACCCCCGACAGGCGGACCAACAGGTACGTGGTGTCGCTCTACTTCCGCATGGACTCGGCAAGACCGTCCGCATCCTCGTGTTCGCGCAAGGGGAGGGTGAGCGGCTAGCCAGTGAATCCGGCGCTGACTTTGTTGGCTCCGATGATCTCATCGAGCGAATCGAGGGAGGCTGGACGGACTTCGACGTTGCGCTTGCAACGCCGGACATCATGGGGCGCATTGGTCGGCTTGGCCGCGTCCTGGGACGCCGGGGGCTCATGCCGAGCCCGCGAGGAAACACAGTCGTGCAGCCCCAGGATCTACCCCGCGCAATTGAGGAATCCCGCAAAGGACGCGTTGAGTTTCGCCTTGATCGAACCGGCATCATCCACAGCCCAATCGGGAAAGCGAGCTTCGAGCCGGAGAATCTGATGGGAAATATGGCCGCTCTCGTGAGCGCCATTACACAGGCCCGCCCGGAGGTGGTTCGAGGCCAATTTATCCGCAGCATCAGCGTTTCCAGCTCCATGGGCCCGGGTGTTCGGATCGATCCCATTGCGGCAAGTACTCTCCAACCTGTTGACTAACGGATGTAATCGAAAGACGACGCCATGCCATCAACAAAGAAGATTGAACAGGTAGAGGAACTCATTGAGTTCCTGAACGGTGCCTCTCTGATCGTCGGCGCGGGTCACTCCGGGCTCTCGGTGCAGGAAATGGAGGGGCTTCGGCGGGCTTTGCGTGTCAATGACACGCGCTATCGTATCGTCAAGAATCGCCTCGCCCTGAGGGCGGCTGAATCGCTGGGGCAGGGGGATGAGATCGGCAGCCTGCTGGATGGTTCCGTGGGCCTGATTGTGACTCGAGAGGATCCGATTCCCGTTATCCAGGCTCTCACCACGCACGTCCGGACGAACCGAATGCAGCTGCGGATCACAAACGCGGTGCTGGAGAATCGGGTCGTCTCCCCGCCACAGCTTGAGCGTTTGGCGTCGCTCCCGCCACGGGAAGTCCTGTTGGCTCAGGTGATGGGGGCAATGAATGGCGTGAACCAACGGTTGGTTAGTGTATTGCATACTCATTTGAGCAGTATCGTGAATGTCCTTGATCAGAGACGCAGACAGTTGGAGGAGAGGAGCTAACAAAATGACGACAAAGGATGAGATTGTTGCGGCGATTGAGGGCATGTCCGTCCTTGATCTTGCCGACTTGGTCAAAGAGCTTGAGGAGCGGCTCGGTGTGACAGCCGCTGCGCCTGTCGCCGTTGCGGCTGCTCCAGCAGCGGGCGGTGGAGACGCCGCCGCGGCCCCTGCTGAGGAAGAGAAGTTTGAGTTCACCGTGACTCTCAAGGATATTGGCCCCAACAAGATTGAGGTCATTAAGGCTGTCCGTGAACTGGTGCCCGGCCTTGGTCTCAAGGAAGCCAAGGAATTGGTGGAGTCCGCGCCTGCGGCCATCAAGGAGAACATCGCGAAGGACGAGTCCGACACGATCAAGTCCAAGCTTGAGGGCGCCGGCGCAGCCGTCGACATCACCTAGGACTTTCAGTCATCCCGGTTCAGCTGAACTGGGATGACCCCTGAATCGAACCGTCTATCGGCGGCCTGTTACGACGACAGGCCGCCGATCTTTTGTCGCTTGGCCGGTGGAGGCCGATAAAGTCGGGGGTGGAGCATGGCCGGCGGCCAACTAGAAGACACCGAGCATTCCGAATACTCAGCAGGATTTCTCATACGGGACGTGCCACAGGATGAAAGGCCTCGTGAGCGGTTGAGAGACCGGGGCGCGCAGGCCTTGAGCAATTCCGAGCTTCTTGCGATCCTCCTCCGTGTCGGCAGGCGCAATGAGAGCGTCGTCACCATGTCAACGCGACTGCTGCGCGACCTTGGGGGGCTCAAAGGACTCCATCAGGCGACATTTGACGAACTTGCCCTGCAACCCGGCATGGCCGTCGCCAAGACCGCGCAAATCAAGGCTGCCCTGGAGCTTGGACGACGACTCCAGGTCGATTCGCCGGAACAACGTCCCGTTATCTCCGGCCCGGAGGATGTCTACAACGTGGTGGGCTCAGACATGGTTTTCCTGGACCATGAAGAACTGCGCGTTCTCGTGCTGGACATGAAGAACCACGTCGTGCATATAGAGAGCCTGTATCGCGGAACCGTCAACTCGTCTCATGTGAGGACCGCGGAAGTGTTTCGAGAAGCGGTGCGTCGAAACCAGCCGAGCATCATCGTTGTCCATAACCATCCGTCGGGGGATCCCACTCCGAGTTCGGATGACGAACGCACGACACGCCATCTGATTGAGGCGGGCAATGCGCTAGACATCAAGGTGCTCGACCACATCGTTGTCGCCCATAACGAGGGGGCCCGCTTTGCCAGCATGAGGGAGATGCGCCAAGGATTCGATTCTTAGCCGAACAGTCCTTATCCCCACGCAGAGATTGGACACTCTTGAAGGACTAGCGGGAAATCATACTCCGAATGGTTGCCAGTATCCGCCCTGGGGTCCGGAGACTCGTTCCGTCACTGTTTACGCCGCCACTACGGTTTCCGCCCGCAACGGGCGCGTCTGATGATCCGACCGCTTCTTCTTCGGTATTGGTTTGTCCGTCGGCTGTCGTCTCCTCCTCCAGTGAGGGCTCGCCTGACTCGGCTTCGTAGTTCTGCCTCAGCTCTCCCCACGCGAAGATTAGCGAGTAGATGAAACCGGCCACAGGAACGCCGAGCATGGCGCCCCACGGGCCCGCGAATCGCGTGCCAATGACCACTGCCAGAAGCACAAAGAACCCTGGCATACGAACAGCCTTTCCATACACGCGTGGAAGAACAAAGTTGTTCATGAACAGGCTCCACGAAACCAAGGCCACTGCCACAATGACCGCCGTCGTAACAGACCCCGTCAGCAATGCAATCACAATAGGAATTCCGATGGCGGCGACTTCGCCAATGATTGGAACCAACTGAACGAGGCCCGCTGTTATTCCGATCGGCAGCGCAAAGGGAAGTCCCGCGGCCAACATGGTCGTCGTGATAGCCGCGGAGTAAAGCACGACAACGATGGAAATCCCCTTCAGGTATGAGAAGAACGTACTGTCGAGGTGGGTGAGAACCACGGAGGCGCGTTCGTGGTATTCCACCGGCAAGAGCCGGTAGAACAGCCCTCGGAGTTGGTCCCGCTCAATGGTCATATAGAACGACATCGAGATGCAGAAGATGGTCTGAATAGCGATGCTGGTTGTACTGCCTACGATTCCCAGCGCGTTGTCCTGCACCCATGTGCTCGCAGTGGAGCTAAAGGCAAGAAGTGGGTCGGTGGCGATGGCTTCTTCGCCGCCCCCTGCTGCCCGGAGCGAATCAAAGAACTCATTGATGGACGACATGAAACCCGAAAGCCTGACGGCAAAATCAGGCAGGTCTTCGGAGAGGGTGACAGTTTGGGATATGGTAAGCGGAACCAGCAGTCCGATAAGTGCAACAACAGGAAGCAATATGATGAGGTACGCAATTGGGACCGCGGCCCACGTCGGCTGCGGAATGTAGACCTCAACAAAGTTCGCCAGGCGACGCACCGCGGCAGACAGTATCCACGCGAGGAATATGAGAATCAGGACATCAAAGAGGACGCTGAAAAGGTCAGATATGCCCTGAATCAGGTAAACGCCAGCCGCCAGCGTGACTACGGCGATGGCCAGCCGCAGACCAACCGATCCTAAGAGGCTGTTGCCCAATTCTTCGCCCCGATTCTCGAATGACCGCAACCTCATCCTGCTCGCGTCTGGTTCAGCGGCAGGGCGGAGCTGCCGTACTGGGTTGGTATCCGAGCCTTCGCCACTTCCTGCAGCGATTTTACTCCATTCGTCCACCGGACTTGTGCGCTACTCTTAAGAACGGTCTGTTTCAAACGAACAGAGCACCTTTACCCCACATCTTTGGAGGAATTGACAACGATGGTTGATTTGATTGGACTGGCGGGCGTCCTTGTTGGAGCTTATTTGATTGGTTCCTTTCCAACGTCTGTCATCATGTCTCGGCTGGTGGCCGGTGTTGATGTGCGCGAACTGGGAACCGGAAACGCAGGCGCCGCGAACGTGTTTCGGGAGATTGATCCTCGAGTCGGGGTCTTCGTCGCTATCGTTGA
>JAPOOK010000042.1 GCA_026713485.1 Chloroflexota bacterium
CCGCCATCAACGCGACCTTCACGACTTGGCGCGGTCTGCGGGACTCCACGGTTGCTACGCTTACCGGCAGGCTGTGAACAATGAACGATCCTCAGCCGGCACTCCATGCTGAAAGCCAAGGGGCCGGACAGCACGTCGAAGGTCTCGTCGAACGGGCCTTCCACTACCGCGGCGACGTTACTATCGGGACGATTGACGACGGCTCCCTGACCGGCTACCTCTTCAACCGGGACGCCCGTGCGAGCGAACCGTTTGCCCAGTTGTTCGAGACCGAGACGGGACGCGAGATTTTTGTCCCTTACCGAGATATCACCCAAGTGCTGTTCACCGGTCGGGATGTCGCTACGGCATCGGTCAAGCATTTCGAGGCTTTTCAAGACCGGCAAGATGGGTCGACACAGACCGGCTCGCGGGCACATCGCAAGCGGACGGAATGACATGGGTACTGACACCATCGCTGCCCCTCTCCTGACAGTTGCCCCGACGCAGCGTGAACTGGGAGGACTGGACTACGGCAACGACCGTACTCGCGCGAGCGTTGTCGGCATAGGACGCAACGCGGGTGAACAGGTCGTAGACCTTCTCGATGCCGCGCCGTGCAGGTTGCTCGTCTCCCTGGGATACGCCGGGGCGCTCGTGCCTCATCTTCATCCCGGTCAACTCGTAGTGGGAAACTCCTATCTTCACGGCGCCAGCGCGGCGATCCCTGGCACTCCTCATACGACCCGCGCGGCAATGCTGCTCCGTCAGTCGGGCCTCTCGGTGCTGGAAGGAGCTATCCTCACCGTGGATGAACCGCTCCTAACCCCACGGGCCAAGCAACGCGCGCACAACGGCACCGGCGCAATAGTTGTTGACATGGAAGGGCGCTGGATAGCGAATGCGGCAGCATCGAGAGACATCCCACTCATAGGGATCCGCGCGGTGCTGGACGAAGCTCATTTCCCCCTCCCTCTGTTCATTGCAGCAATCATCGCGGATGGCGGCCGGCGCGAGTGGGCACACGCTTTCCGGGCGATATCACATCCTTCTGCGGTCAGGAGCTTCCTGCCTCTTGCATTAAAATCGCGCAGGGCGTCACGCGCCCTGGCGTTGGCTGTGCAAGGCATCCTCCCGGCTATCGCCCGTCAACTGTGACCCGGGTCCTCGTAACCGGCGCGTCCGGCTTTATCGGGCGACATGTCGCCGAAGCTGCCGTGCGCCGGGGCTATGAAGTTGTGGCTCTGGTACGGAACATAAGCACGTACCAAGCGCCGCGGCCTTCGGTTTTCCCTGCTGCGGGAGATGTGCGCGACCCGGAGTCCGTTCGTTCAGCACTGAAGGGCTGTGACGCCTTCATCCATTTAGCTGCGCTGTATACGTTCGATTCCACGCAGACGGAAGTAATGCGCGAGGTAAATGTGGACGGCACGCAGAACGTGTTGCGCATGGCACTCAAGGTAGGCGTCGAACGGATTGTTTACACCGGCACTGTGGGAGGGACGGCCTTCTCGATAGACGGTCTTGCCACCGAGAGAGATTTGGCGGGGCCGGAGACAATGAAAGGTCCATATAAGCGCTCCAAATTTGAGGCGGAACGCGTCGTGCGGCAGATGGCAATGCAGGGCGCGCCGGTCGTGACCGTTTGTCCGACGGCACCCATAGGGCCCGGCGATGAGAAGCCCACTCCGACAGGGAGAATTGTTCGGGACTTCATGCGGCGCCGGATGCCTGCCTACGTGGACACGGGTCTGAACTTCGTGCATGTTCGAGATGTGGCGGAAGGCCACTTGCTTGCGCTCGAGCGAGGTCAACTTGGCGCGCGCTACCTCCTTGGGAACGCGGATGGGAATCTGACGCTCTCGCAAGCATTCGGAATTCTCTCCGAACTGACCGGCGTGTCTGCCCCGCGCCTTCGTTTGCCGCACACAGCGGTCTTGGCTGCAGCGCGGGTGAGCGAGATCGCCGGAAGGATACTCCGGCGTCCGCCGGCAATAGCCCTCGAAGCGGCCCAAATGGCCTCGACCCGAATGTGGGTAGACCCATCGTGGAGTGTGAGAGAGTTGCGTATGCCGCAGACACCGGTACGCCAAGCATTCCAAGAGGCCGTTGAATGGTTCGCAGCACATGGGGAGACAGCGGGGAATAAGCCACGCGACTCCGTGGACGCGTGAATCCCGTCGCCCTAGTCATACAACACGTGAGTTGGCTGCCGAAATAGGATTCAGTTGATAGACGATCTAAGGACCGGGTGGCGAAGTTGATCGAACAGGGTATGGAGAACCGTCTCCGAGAAGCACTGAAGCGGACACAGCGGTACTTCTTCCGCACGCAGCATGACGAAGGGTACTGGTGGGGAGAGCTGGAGTCCAATCCAACTATGGAGGCTGAGTACATCATGCTCACGCACTTCTTGGGATCAGAGGAAGAAGACCGAATCCCACGCATTGCGGAAGACATCCGACGCAGGCAATCGGCAGACGGCTCATGGCGGATGTACTACGGCGCTCCGGGAGACCTTAGCACATCCATCGAATGTTACTTTGCGCTCAAGCTCGCCGGCGACTCCCCAGAAGCTCCTCACATGGCAAAGGCCCGTGCCTTCATCCTAGCGTGCGGAGGTGTGCCCAAGGCGCGCGTATTCACCAAAATATGGCTTGCCCTCTTCGGCCAGTGGGATTGGAAGGGAACGCCTGCCATGCCTCCCGACATGATGCTGCTGCCGAGATGGGCGCCCTTCAACATCTACCGTTTCGCGAGCTGGGCGCGAGCGACCATCGTGCCGATGACCATCATTCTCACACTCCACCCCACACGGCCCCCACACGAGAGCGCCTGGCTGACGGAACTCTACCCGGAAGGCCCGGTCACGTTCACGTTGTCCCGCTGGAAGGCAAAGCCCTTTTCCCTCAAGGGTTGGTTCCTAGTGTTGGACAGGGCCATACGGATCTATCGCAAGCTTCCTTTCATCCCCGGCCGGGAAAGAGCAATCAAGGCCGCTGTAGATTGGATCGTCAGACATCAGGAGGCAGACGGTTCGTGGGCGGGAATTCAGCCCCCGTGGGTGTACTCCCTCATCGCATTGAGCGCCATCGGCTACCCACTGGATCATCCCATCATCTCAAATGGGCTGGAAGGATTCAGGCGGAATTGGAGCGTTCCCTCAGAAGACGGTGATGCGCTCAGAGTACAGGCGTGCCTCTCTCCTGTGTGGGATACGTGTCTGGCGATGCGCGGACTCCTCGACTCGGGTGTGCCGTCTAATCACCCTACAATGCAACGTGCAGCAGCCTGGCTCATTAATCAAGAGATCCGATTCAAAGGCGACTGGGCCGTGTACAGACCCCACCTGGAACCCAGTGGATGGGCCTTTGAGTTCGATAATGTCCACTATCCGGACATTGACGACTCTGCCATTGTGGTGGCGGACCTCGCAGCCACTAGTATGCACGACGATGCTGGAGAGCGGGCACGGACGGAGGCTCTCGACCGTGCCGTCAACTGGCTGACGGGGATGCAGTGCTCAAACGGCGGTTGGGCCGCATTCGACTGGAACAACGACACCGGCGAGTTGGCGAAAATCCCGTTCGCAGACTTTGGTGAGCTCCTTGATCCACCCAGCGTTGACGTGACGGCACACGTACTGGAGATGTATGCGAAGCTGGGGTATACGGAGGGACATCCAGCCGTTCGCCGGGGGCTTTCCTATATCTGGGAACAGCAGGAGCACGACGGCCCTTGGTTCGGGCGCTGGGGAGTGAACTACATCTACGGAACAGGCGCCGTGCTCCCTGCGCTGGAAGCCCTGGGGGTGGACATGACGCAACCTCGGGTACGCCGGGCCGTTGAATGGCTTCTGGCACATCAGAATCCGGATGGAGGTTGGGGCGAAACCTGTGTCAGCTACGCCGATCCCTCCCTGCGAGGACAAGGCGAGAGCACTCCATCACAGACTTCCTGGGCTCTTATTGCACTCATTGCGGCAGGTGAGGCGCGGCACGAGTCCGTAGCACGAGGCATCGAATTCCTTCTTGAACATCAAGAAGAAGACGGAACTTGGGATGAGCCTCAATTCACAGGATGTGGGTTTCCCGGTTACGGACCTGGCGAAAGACCAATCAAGCAAGAACCGCTCGACGGCCCTAACTCTCAGGGCCCTGAGTTGGGCGCGGCCTTCATGATCAAATACCACTTGTACCGCAACTACTTCCCGCTCTCGGCGCTTGGCCGGTATGCGCAGTCACTTTACCCATGAAATACCGCCTGAAGGGTGTGCACAGTCAAAGATATATAGTCTTGCGCAAGCGGTCTTCCGGTTACCTACAGCCGAATCTCCCACCGAAAAGTTCGCAGTACCGTACACGTTGGCCCACCAGCTACGCTCACTACTAGCCCGAAACGTCGCAGCGGCTCCATAGACTGCTTCCCGGCGGTTCGAGTCTCCTCTACCCTTCGCTCCAGTAGTGTGCCCGTCGATGCGGGCCTCTGGCGTCTTGATCAAGCACCGCCGCAGCCCGCGCCGTTGAAGCCTTTCGGGCAATCATGTATCTTTTCCGTCGAATGGCGTCGTCAGGCCCGAGAACGCCGTCGGAGAGCAGAAATGCACCCATTGAAGATGAGTCCGGCAAGGATGCTTGCCTCGCTCCGAGAGTCGAGATCGGCCGACAGCCTTGGAGCAGTTGGAGTGGTGTTTGGGATCGTACTGGTTGCGCTCGGATGGATCCTGGAGGAGGCGTCCATCGGCATAGGTGCGGCAATCAGGACGCTGGGCGGAATAGTCTTCCTGGCCGGGCTGGCGACGGTCGTCTTTTGGGACTCCCGCCGTCGTGCTGTTGCGATTGGCATGTCGAAGCGCATCGTTGCCAGGTATATGTTAAGGACTGCGCACTGGGGCTGGCCGGATAGAGTGGGACTGGCCGGAGTGGTCGTTGGGGTCGCACTCATTGTCCCAGCCTTGATGCTCCAGATCATTTTCCGAAACGGCGCGGTGGTCGCAGGGCCGGCAGTCATACTCTTCTGGGTTGGAGTTTTCCTTCTCATCTACGGGAGATTTTATGGTCGAGATGACACGAGGACCGGAGACCGGTCCTCGTCACCTTCAGGCAAGGAGGGGCGTGGCAAAGGGCGCCTATAGCGCCGTCCTCCCTCGGTCTTGCTCGTGAGTCCGGCGAAAGCCGGCGGAGAACAGTCATGAATACGCAGGGGGCTGGCGCGTCAGGGGCGACCTCGGTCAAGATTGTGGGCCTGGCCTACAAGGTGGGGCTTGGCGTGATCGTGGTCGGCGTCCTCCTGTTTGCGTCGAGTGGGCTTCTTGGCGGGGCCGTCTCCGCGGCGATCATGGACCTCCTGACGCTCCTGGGCGCTCCGGAAGACCGGCAGTTCCTGCCCCCCGACCAGCCCGCCGGAGGGCAGATACTTCAGCACTTCGGCGGCGTCCTCCTTGCATGCGGCGTCTGCATCGTCAGTATCCGCCTCGTCGCCGAACTGCTGGGACTCGCCGGCAAGCCGGGGTTTACCGCCAGGCTGAGCCAGACCGACAAGCTGGGGCTGGGCGTGGCGGTGACTGGGTTCCTAGCGATGATTTCGACTGGACTCGTACAAAGCATACTCTACGAGATTTTTCTCTACGACTATGGGCGCGGAGCGGTGATGTCCACACTGGAGATAGTGGGGTATGCGGGCGGCGTGGTCTTGCTCGGAGGACTTGCCGTTTTCATTCTCGGAAAACCGGGCCGTCACAGAGTGTTGCTCGGCTGGACCGACAGGGTGGGATGGGGCAAGCTGGGCTACGGCTGGATCAACAAGCTGGGACTAGGCTTGATTGTACTTACGCTGATTGCTGGGACTCTGATGCCAGGGTTCGCGGACGCTGTCACCATATTCGCCGCGGCCGGGATTGGCATTCTTCTTGTGGGAATCGTTCCCCATTTTCTTGGGGGAGGGCGGCCCTAGGGACGGGCCGACGCCTTTCGAGCCCCGACGCGAGAGCATCGGGTACAACCATTACTGAGCGGCTACCACCCGCGCTGCGAACCCATCCAGACGATGAGCGCTGCCATAACCGCGATGACCGTGAGAACCGTGGCCACAACCCCCACCACCACTCTTGTAAGTTCCCCGGACGCGGTACCGCGCTTCAGGGCGGAGACGCAGATGCCCGCCATGAGTACCGTGGCGGTGGCAGTTCTGCGAAAAACTCCCCTATCGGTCACGATGATGCCGGCGATCCCGACTATGGCTGCGGCCAACCCTGCGAAGACGAGCCACGTCCACACTGCATTCACGGCCCAGTCGAACAGATACAGGAATCTGACAACGAGGGCGAATATGCCAACCACGAGATACGTTGGGTTCTTCGTCCCGATGAAGATAAGGACCGTGACAATGCCCGTGATGAGCAGCAGCCAGTTCACCAAGCTCAAGAACGCGTCCGTATGTATCATCCATCCAACGAACATCGTGGCTAGCCCACCGATTAGCAGCTTGAGCCAGATCGTGGTGATCCTCGATGCAAGGGCCGAGAATGAACGCGAGCACCATCGCAGGAGTCTTGCCGAAGGTGATGCGGCGGGCTGGACCGCCTGGGTCGGCACAGCAGCCGGCGGCGTGTTGGGTCGCTGTCCGGTCCGCGGTGGAGTAGACGGCGCCGGTGTTGGTTGGCGTGCTCGAGGCGTTTGCCGGGGTGAGCTGCCGGTGGAGGCTGAGGCTGTTGATTGAGTTGGCCTCGGCAGCGCGGCCGGTGAACTCGCCGATTGAGGCTGCACCGCTGCGCTGGGCGGGATATCCTGCAGGACCGTCTCCAGGTCGGGGACCTTCTCCAAGGGCAGAGCGCAGTACTCTTCGAGACGCTCCGCCAGCTTGACCACGGCCTGGTCGGGAGACCTCTTGAGCCGACCGAATACTTCGGAGCCCCGTGGATCGGCGTAGTCCTTCCTGGTGAATATCAGATTGTCCTCGTCATGGAAGTCCCATAGGCCGGGATCGGAGGCGATGGCGAGCAGGCTGAGGTAGATGACGAGGGAGGAGAAGTAATCTACGTTTTCGTCATAATGCTCTGCTGATCTCTCCGGATGCTGGTAGTTCTTGTGGCCCAGCTCGGGGCTTCGCTCGCCGCGAAACTTGGGCAGAAACATCCCGTCGTAGTCGACCAGGCGGATGCTCCCGTCACTCTGCACCATAACGTTGCCATGCTGCAGGTCGTTGTGGGCGATCCGTAACCCTCTCAGGCTCGCTGTAGGGCCTCCACGCCATTGGGCGGCCACGCGCCGGAGAATGTCCGGCTGGTCAAGCCTGGAGCCGACGAACCTGCTCAGCAGCTCTCCATCCACCCACTCCATCTTGACGATGGGGTACCAGTTTCCACGGATGCTGATTCCGCGTTCGACGTACTCGAAATGAACGAAGGAGGGAGGGAGGACGTTGAGGAGATAGTTGCTCAGTTCGCCATATCGCGCCTGCTGATCACTGACCTCACGGGTGAAGCATCGAACTGCGTACGTATTGTTTCCTATGGACACGGGATAGACGGATGCGAAAGCCCCGGAGAACACGAGGGGCATGTCTCGCTGGTTGAGCAATACTTCCCCGGCTTCGAGATCGGTGCCCTTGAAGCATAGTCGGGGGTTCTGGACAGCCTCGCTGAATTCGGTTAACCCTGGCCATGCCATGCCCTATCC
>JAPOOK010000043.1 GCA_026713485.1 Chloroflexota bacterium
CGACAGCGCCCCGTCCAGATGCCTCCACCGTTCCCAGGCCAACGCCGTGACCCGAGCGGGGGCGATGAGAGAAGACGCGTGCTCCACACGGGTCGAGCCTCCACAGGCTCAGGCAAGTGGAGCGCATGGCGTCCGATGATGACGTGGCAGCAGCATCGGGCGAGCACGGATCGACCGTCTGGCATGCGCTCGTATGTCAGGCGAGGGACGGACTCTCGGCCATGACGAAACTGTCCGCCGAGAGCTTGGCCCGCGCCGGTGCCACCATGCCGGACGCGCGCCACACGGGCGAGTCTATGTTTGGCGCACCGCAACCCGCTCAAGCGCAGGGCCGTCCCCCTGGCGCGACCCCACCCGAGCTCGAAACCGCGCCGCCAACTGATCCCACCCACAGCCCCGGAACCGACAGCGGATGCGTTCCCCAAGTCCCCACCGAACCAATCGAACAAGAAACCAAATCATCAGAAAGGAGAAAACCCACAGCAATCAAAGACAAAATCCCTCCCCCCTTGCGGGAGAGAACTAGAGTGAAGACCTGTCATTCCGCACGCCCCACCTGTCATTCTGAGCGCAAGGAAGAATCCGACGATACTATTTCCCGGCAAACGTGCATGGCGATAGACCTCCTGAACGCCTGCGATTCGTGATGAAACGCACAATGTTGACACGTTATCATCACATGCGTAGAGTGCCGTCTGAAGGGGTTACGGCCCCGAAGAAACGGCACCCCGGGGGAGCCGACGTAAAGGAGGAAAGACGGAATGATGCGTTTGTACGCGGAGTACGTCACACGGAAGTTCCCTTACGTGCGCCTCGCTGTGGAGAGGACCGGCTGAGCCGCTGAGCGGCGCCAGATCAGTCACCCCAACATAGCGAGGCAAACAGGGCGGTGAGTGGCGCCTGCACAATGCCCCGCCGCGCAAAGCCAGGATGACGGCCGTCAGAATGGTGGAGCGGGTGGAACAGAAGGAGCGCCCGGACAAACCGCCCGAAACAACGGTGCGATCGCACAACAGGCCCGGGCTGATGAAAAGGTCCGGGCCTGTTGACGTATTGAGTTCAGTCGAATGACCGGCTAATCGGCGCTGCTGAGGGAATCGCCCTTCTCAAATGCCGCGATTATGAGCAGCAGAACGATCAGCACAACGCCGACCCACATCAGGGTCTGCGTCACATCTGCGCTGCGCCTTCTGTAAATCACGCTGCGCCGCCCGCGATTGCCGGGACGATCACAATCTCGTCGCCGTCCTTCACGATCGTTTCAAGTCCACGAAGATACATGATGTCATTGTCATTCAGGAAGATGGAGACGAACGGGTGAATGTCGCCCGTCACGTCGTCCAGCACCCGCGACTTGATGCCCGGGAATCGCGATTCCAGCACCTCCAACGCCTCAGTCAATGGGCCGGAGGGCACGTCAATACGATCAACGCCTTCCGTAATGCGCCGCATCGCCGTTGGAACCTTCAGACTTGCAGGCATGCTCTGCGTTCCGCCTCCCCATTGATTCAGTCGCGTCTAGTATATCGCCTGCGGAACGGGGTTAGTCAGACTCGGAGTCGAGTCGAAGCGAGGCGGAATTGAGGCAGTAGCGGAGGCCGGTTGGGGCGGGGCCGTCCGGGAAGAGGTGTCCGAGGTGCGCGTCGCATGTTCCGCACATGACCTCTGTGCGGGTCATCCCAAACGAGCGATCCTCTTCCTCTTTGATGACCGCGCCCTCCAGCGGCTGATAGAAGCTCGGCCATCCGGTGCCGGACTCGTATTTGGTCTCAGAGCTGAATAGCGGCGTATCGCAGCAGATGCACCGATAAAGGCCGGGTTCGTGCTCGTTCCAGTAGATGCCTGTGAAGGGCGGCTCCGTGCCCTTCTCACGCGTCACGTGGTACTGCATGTCCGTCAGCTTTTCACGATACTGCGCGTCATTCGAGGCTTCCATCTCTGCTCCTCCATATGCCTTTGACACGTAAGTAGACTCACCCCTTGAGCGAATGCACAGATGCGGGCTTTCCTAAACCCGCAGATCCGCGAGGTACTTCTCCCGGAACTTTGCCACCTTCGGCTCGATGATGACCTGGCAATAGGACGCGCCGGGGTTGCTGCGGAAATACTCCTGGTGGTAGCTCTCCGCCTGATAGAAGATGTCCAGCGGCTCCACCTGCGTCACGAGCGGGTCTCGGTACAGGCCCTGCTCCGACACGCGCTTGATCGCGGCCTCCGCCTCCGCTTTCTGCTCATCATCGTGATACAGGATGATTGAGCGATACTGCGGCCCAACGTCATACCCCTGCCGATTCAGCGTGGTCGGGTCATGGATTGTGAAAAAGATGTCAAGGATGTGGCTGAGCGAGACGACCGACGGGTTGTACGTGACCTGTGTGACCTCGGCGTGTCCGGTGGTTCCGGTGCAGACCTGTTCATAGCTCGGGTTCACCACGTGCCCCCCTGCGTAGCCGGAGACGACGCTCTCCACGCCGTTCACCAACTCATACACGGCCTCCAGGCACCAGAAGCACCCGCCGCCAAGCGTCGCTGTTTGCAGCTGCATTCCGCTGTCTCCACTCCCGTTTACCATGTCATTTGTCCTTTCACGCCGGCGTCCGTGGACTATCGATTCATTCGTTGGTATGTATTTCCATAATACGAATCCGCGGAAACGGCGAGGCGCCTGGTGTCTTCTCAGGCATGGAGGCCGGCGAGAAGGTCACCATGCTCCTTGCTTCCCTCTTCCAGTGCGGCGACTATGGCACTCACCAGTTGTCGCGCCGACTCCGCGCTGATCTCTACGGCGACGCGGTCCCCTGTTCCGCCGTTCTCATTCACAAAGTCGATGTTGACGCTGTGCTCCATGAACGCGTGAGCGGGATGGTCATAGCACACGTTCGCCTTCGTCAAAGGGATCCAGCCCTCGGCGGACTTTCCGCTGCCGTTCAACTCTGCCGTCTGAACAATCCAGGTACACATGTCAGTTGGTCTCCCGTTGCCTTGTCTAGGCCGCCAGGTGCTCTTCGAGGAAGCGGAACAGCTTCTCCCACCCGTCCAGTGCCTGCTCAATTCGATAGTTCGGGCGGTCGTAATAGAAGAAGCCATGCCCTGCGCCGTCGTAGCGGTGGAACTCGTAGTGCTTCCCATGCTGCTTCAGAGCCTCTTCCAACGCATTCACGTGCGCCTGCGTGGGATTCATGTCGTCGTTGCCGAACAGCCCGAGAATCGGCGCGCTCAGGTTCTCCGTGTAGTCGATTGGCGCGACAGGCATCTTTTCGGACTTCTCATCGTCGGACATGACGATGCGGCCGCCCCAGCAGTTCACGACGGCATCGAACCCACCCGCGCAGCCTGCCAGATAGGCTTGCCGACCGCCGGAGCATGTTCCGAAGACCCCGACCTTTCCGTTGGTCTGCGGTAGCGCGCGTAGGAATTGCATTGAACCCTGGATATCGCCGACCGCCTGATCATCGGCTACGCCTCCCGCGGCACGAACGGCGGCTGCTACGTCATCGGGACTGCCGGACCCGTCGCGCTCATAGAGATTCGGTGAAATTGCCAGATAGCCGTGGTGGGCGAACTTGCGGGTCGCCTCCCGGTACCACTCATCCCACCCGGGCGCATGGTGAATTAGAACCACCCCGGGGAACGGGCCGGGGCCGAGTGGCCGTGCAAAATACGCCGAGATATCGTCGCCGTTGTGCCCTTTGACCGTCGTGATCTCCGCAATCATCCCCTCATAGTCCGCCATGAAGCACCCCCACACTATGTTGATTGTCGATAGCGACCCCCACCCCCAAAGCCGTCGGAAGCGGCCGCCCGCCCATGTTGCCCCTTTTGCACATGACCACGCAAGGCGCGTGGCAGTTGCGCTAGACTCAATTTGGACAGGCAAACGCAGCAGACACAAATCCACTTTCTAGCTGGGGGGCGCCATGACGACCGAATACAAGGTGATCGGTAAATCAGTCCGAGCAGTCGATGGACCGGACAAGGTGACCGGTCGCGCCCGCTACGCCCTTGACGTCGCGCCGCCGAATGCGCTGTGGCTCAAGTATCTCCGCTCTCCGGTCCCGCACGCTCACGTCACAAACATCGACGCCTCGCGCGCACTCGCCTTACCCGGGGTCCACGGCGTCCTGACAGGCGATGATGTTCCTGACATCCGCGCAGGAAACCTCTATGTCGATGAGCCGATTTTGGCGTCCACGGACCGTGTGCGATTCATCGGCGACAAGGTCGCCGTCGTCGTTGCTGAGGACGCAGACATCGCCGAAGCCGCGCTCGATCTCATTGACGTTACCTATGAAGAACTCCCTGCTTATCTTGATCCCGAGGAGGCCGCCAAGCCGGATGCAGTCCTGCTCCACCCTGAATACAACTCCTACCGCGGAGTGGAACAGCTCGACGAACTCAACAACAACTACGGGCGCATGGTGCATGAGTGGGGCGATATAGACTCAGCGTTCCGTGAGGCAGACGTGATCATTGAGCGCGAGTTCCGCACCCCTCGCGTCCACCAGGCCTACCTTGAGCCGCATGCCTGCGTCGTTGACATCGACGACGAGGGACGCGCGCATATCTGGATGTCATGCCAGATGCCGACAGGTCGCCGCCCTCACCTCGCCCGCGTGATGGGGCTACCGCGCGAAGATGTGATCATCCATCCCGTACCGCTCGGCGGATCGTTCGGCGGCAAGATGGACCCGACGGGTGTGGCAGTGGGCTATTTCCTTGCCAAGAAGACCGGCCGACCGGTCAAGTGGGTCATGGACTACGCGGAGGAATTCTCCGCCATGAATCCCCGGCATCCGTCCGTCGTTCGTGTGCGCGTTGGCGCGCGTAACGACGGAATGATTCTCGCGTGGGACGCGGAGGGCTTTTTTGCGACGGGCGCCTATGCAGCCTACGCACCCGTTCCCGCCTATGGCGGTCTGCTGCGGACATCCATGGTGGAGCCGTATCGTGTTGAAAACGTCCGCATAATCTCAAACCAGGTCTATACGAACACCGTTCCGTGCGGCTACTTCCGGGGCCCCGGCCTCATGCAGTCCGTTTTCGCTTCAGAGTCCATCATTGATGAGCTGGCCGCCCGGCTGGATCTTGATCCATATGACCTAAGGCTGCGCAACATCGTTCGCGCCTCCAGTGAGGCGCATCCGGACCGAGGGTGGAGCCCTGTCACCCGGCCAGGGTTGCCCGGCTACCAGGCTCTGCGAGCCGAAGAAATCCTTCGCGCTGCCGCAGAGGCTGCAAACTACTCCGCCGCAACGTCCCCAAACGTCGGGCGCGGCATCGCGCTGCATGGCCAGAGCGACACAGGCTTCGATTCACCCGCTGCCGTGACGATCCACCCCGATGGCCGTGTTGTCGTCAACACCATGACCTACGACCCTGGCGTCGGAACCGGCACCATCCTCGCGCAAATTGTCGCCGAGGAACTTGGACTGCCGATCGAGCGTGTCACGGTGGAGGCATGGTCGACCGAGGCCGGCATGCGCGACTGGGGCATCGGCGGTCAGCGAGGCGCGCGCGTCTCAAGCCGCGCCGCGTTTGAGGCCAGCCAGGAGGCCAAGCGTAATCTCCGCCGACTAGCCGCGGAGTTCTACGGCTGGACGGAGGAATCGATCAAGTTCGAGGACGGGAAGGTCTCCGGCGAGGGCCGGGCTGCCGCCGTCCCGCTGGAGGAGATTGCCTCGCGGGCAGGGGAGCCGGTGGGCGGCCAGGTCACCGTGGATGAGGGCGATAGCAGCCCCTATATCTCATTTGGCGCTCACATTGCAGAGGTGAGAGTTGACCCTGAGACGGGCAAGGTCACGCTGCTGAGCTACACCGCCGCACATGAGACGGGTCGTGTCCTGAATCCAATGGGATTTGTGGGTCAGATCGAGGGCGGCTCGGTTCAGGGCATCGGTCACGCGCTGTCAGAAGAGCTAGTGGAACAGGACGGCACCATTGCCAATCCCTCGTTCGCGGACTATAAGCTGCAGACACAGATGGATGGCGCGCGCATGAACGTCGTCGTGCTGGAGTCAGAAACCGGCCACGGCCCTTACCAGGTGCGCGGAATCGGTGACACACCCATCGTCCTATCCTCACCCGCCATTGCCAACGCTGTCGCCGCCGCGTCCGGAGCGCGCATCCACCAGCTCCCCATCACGGCGGAGAAGGTGTACCGGGAGTTGAACGACTAGGGAGCCTGACTCCCGCCTATCCTGACTCGTCCCCTAGTGGCGTAATCGTCAGTGTGTAGGATCCGGTTGCGCCCTCATAGTTGGACACGACGATGTAGTACGTCTCCGGGAACGGCACCTCCAATTCGATTGGTTCCTCTGTGCCATCTTCATAGACGCCGCCCCACCCGACGTCATTCCCCTGGGAATCGAACACTGTGACATCCGCCGCGGGCAAAGTGCCGGGTGCCATGGTTATCAGGTATCCTGCCGTGCCCGCAGCCTCAAGTTCGTAAATGACCTCTTCGTACTCGACATCGATGGACCCTTCGACAGCCTCCCCGACATTCACCGGGATGTAGGCTTCGGTTGTATCGTCCAGCCCCTCCCACCACGGGGCTTCAACCTCCGGCGCAACGATGTCCACCTCGCCGTTGTAGTCCGAGAGTTCAATCACGGAATGATTCGTAACGATGTCTACACCGGCGTCTATGCCGATCCTCTCCGACTCCTGTTCCGCGCGAATCTCAATCTTGCGGATCAAGTAGTCATCGACTCCGATCCAATACGCGACCTCCCCTTCGGCGGTGGACACACTCTGGTCGTCCATCAACTCCACCAGGTCCGGTCCGGTGACTTCTGATCGCAGATAGTAGACGCTCTCGCCGTCAAGTGACTCGATGCCGACCAACTCAAACTGAGCGGCCTTGTCCGCGGGCAAATCAGTCTCAAACGCAGGGCTTACCAGAGAATCACTGAACGAATCCGCCGCGTCCAGATTAGCCTCCCATTCGCCGGTCAACGGGTTCTTGATGAATGACTCCACGCCGATTGAAATAAACTCCACCTCGACAGTGAATCCTTGCGATTTGAGTGACATCGTAAATTGAGTGCGGTCCGGTTGTTCGAATTCCCCTGATAAGTGAATCTCTGCAGTAAAGCCATCCTTCTCCTCAATGGTGGTGGTGATGTCCATCTCTACGTGAACAGACTGGACCGCCTCCATTGAGGACGTTGTCTGTCGCAGAATCTCGGCAGCCGTCGGCAGAGTTGGAGCCGGTGTTGACGATGGCGCGGGAATTCTTGTAGCAGTAGGGACGGGAGTTGAAACGCTAATGACGAGGGGCGTTGGAGCGAGTTGCGGTGTCTGTACGGGTGGAGCAGTTGGTTCGGGCGAATCCCCCTCGCATGCTGCCATGGCCATCACCAGGACGGCCAAGAGTGCCAACCCTGCAAGGAATCGGAAAATTCTCGCTATCGTCACGCTTCCCAGCATACAGGCCGGTCGA
This sequence comes from Chloroflexota bacterium, assembly GCA_026713485.1. Classification (GTDB taxonomy): domain Bacteria; phylum Chloroflexota; class Dehalococcoidia; order UBA6926; family UBA6926; genus VXMO01. Next base: position 7,445 of record JAPOOK010000043.1, read on the forward strand.
ATCGTACCGTTACACATCGGTGATATGGTCTATGGTCGGTACTTCAACCTGTGCCATGCTTAAGCTCGTAGAAAGCGTCAACGGCGTAGCCTTGGAGCTTCCGCCATAACAATAATTCCCAAGGAGAGCCACACAAATGAAAGCAGTCCAGATTACACAGTACGGCGGACCGGAGGTGCTCGAGTACGCGGACGTTGAGGACCCTGTCGCCGGGCCGGGCGAGGCCGTCATTCAGCTCGCCGCTTCCGGCATCAACTACATGGATGTGTATGGCCGCACGGGGCTATATGGACAGGGGCCTCTGCCGACGATCCTTGGCGGTGAGGGCGCGGGCACTGTCGTTGAGGTTGGTCCGGGCGTTACAACGTCTGCTGTCGGGGATGTCGTCGCCTATACGGGCGCATCGCGTTCATACGCAGAACGAGTCGTTGTTCCGGCGGATCGTCTCATCGTGCTGCCACAGAGGATCACGGCGGAACAGGGCGCGGCGGCAATGCTGCAGGGCATGACGGCGCACTATCTGTCCCATTCCACGTATCCGCTCGGCCCCGACGATACGGCGCTGGTGCATGCCGGCGCAGGGGGCGTCGGACTGTTGCTGATCCAGATGGCCAAGATGCGCGGCGCAACGGTTATCACGACGGTCTCTACAGACGAGAAGGCGGAGCTTGCGCGTGAGGCGGGGGCCGATCACGTGATTCTCTACACTCGAGAGGATTTTCACGAGGCCGTCATGCGCATCACGGACGGCTCTGGCTGCCAGGTAGCCTACGACTCCGTCGGCGCGACGACCTATGAAGGTTCGATGGCCAGCCTGGCGATTCGCGGGTGCCTTGTCATGTATGGCCAGTCCAGCGGGGTTGTGCCGCCCATTGCGCCGCTCGCCCTAAACGCCAAGTCCCTGTTCCTGACGAGGCCTTCCTTGTTCAATTACACGGTCACAAGAGATGAACTGGAGTGGCGGGCCGGAGATGTACTCGGCTGGATCGCCGAAGGCAAGCTCTCGCTACGGATCACAGAGCGATTTCCGTTGCAGGACGCGGCGGAGGCGCACCGACGTCTTGAATCCCGCCAGACCACCGGCAAGCTGCTGCTGATACCGTAACTGCCCTTCGACAGATGCCCTGTCTCCCTTTATGGGAGATGCCATTAAATGCAATGCGGCTCGTCCGTCGCGTACCCTCTAGTCCATGAACACTGAAGAACTCATCATCGCGGCGGCGCGTATTGCAGGCGCGCTCCTCGTCTTGCGGTGGGCCTTTGCAGGATCCATCGCCGCCATCCTGATCGACTTCTCAGACCTGTTCATGATGAACCTGCTCGATCTGGGCGGCGTCCGCAATTACCAGGCCCTCGACAAGTGGCTCGACCTCGTCTACATGGTGACGTTCCTGTGGGTGGCGCTGCGATGGAGCGGCCCGCCCCGTACCATCGCGGTTGTGCTGTTCGCCTTTCGCATTGTGGGCGTACTCGCATTTGAGGTCATCGGCGACAGGTGGGTGTTGCTGTTCTTCCCGAACGTCTTTGAGTTCTGGTTCGTGTTCGTGGCGGGAGTTCTACTGTTTGCGCCGAACTACGAGCTAACATGGCGCCGCTCTATCCTCTGGCTGACTCCCCTCACTGCCCTCAAGGAATTCCAGGAATACGCGCTACACGGCGCGAGATGGCTGGACAACTACGTGGCGGTGGATGTAGTCGTAGACCTGTGGAAGTGGGTGACAGGAAGTAGGTAGTGCTGGGAGTCGAAAACTCTGGGAGTGTAGCCGCTACATTCGCAGCCTTCGCCCATCCACGAGCATTTCGCCGGACATGTCAATGGCAAGCTCCATTTGCTGCAATGCCATGGCGCCCAGCAAGGGCTCCGTATCCTCCGGGCCAAAGGCGACTACTGTTAGGGCCTGACGCCCATTGATTGAGACGATTGCCGACCCCAACTCAAACTCTACTGTGGACCCGTCCGCAAGCTCGAAGGCTCTAGTCTCTTTGGGTTCGACACCAATTTCCTTCAGCATGGAACCGGGAACAGTCGTATATAACGCCCCCGTATCCACAAGCGCATCCACAGTCCGCGCCTCAGTGCCGTCAGGGTGTGCCACCCGAATATCTACACCAAACAGTCCCATGCATAGATTCTACTACCACCCGTTGAGCCCCCCGCTTGTGACTCCTACGCCCCGCGCCTACACTGACTAACAGGGGTCAAAAGGGAGCGCATTCGGTTTATGTCCACATCAGTTATTCACGTCAAGGGCGCGCGTGAGCACAGCCTGAAGAACATTGACGTGACCATTCCACGAGACAAGCTCGTGGTCATCACCGGCGTGTCCGGCTCCGGCAAGAGTTCCCTCGCCTTTGACACACTCTATGCCGAGGGCCAGCGGCGCTATGTCGAGTCCCTTTCCGCCTACGCCCGGCAGTTCCTTGGCCTCATGGAGAAGCCGGACGTCGACTACATCGAGGGCCTCTCACCCGCAATCTCCATCGACCAGAAGGGCGTCTCACACAACCCGCGTTCCACCGTCGGCACCGTCACGGAGATCTATGACTATCTCCGCCTGCTGTATGCACGAATCGGCCATCCGTCCTGCTACAACTGCGGTCGACCAATCGAGAGCCAGACGGTACAGCAGATCGTCGACGCCATCATGGATTCTGAGCCGGGCAAGCGCATCATGCTGCTCGCGCCACTCATTCGCCGCAAGAAGGGGGAGCATTACGGCCTGCTGGATGAAACCCGCCGCGGCGGATTCGTACGAGCGCGCATCAACGGCGAGATTCGGGATCTCTCGGAAGACATCCGCCTCAACAAGCAGCAATGGCACACGATTGAGGTTGTCGTCGACCGGCTGATTATCCCCGAGGATCGCGGCGATATTCGTGGCCGTGTGACGGACTCCGTCGAAACTTCGCTCCGGTTGGGGCAGGGCGTCGTGCAAACCCTAGACGCCGACTCTGGCGACGAGCAGCTTTACAGCGAACAATTCGCCTGCGTGCAATGTGGCATCTCGTTGGGAGAGATCGCTCCGCGCACATTCTCATTCAACAGCCCCCACGGCGCATGCCCGGAATGCACAGGCATCGGCTACAAGCTCGTGATCGATCCAGAACTAGTGATTCCGAATAAGGATCTCGCGCTGTCCGAGGGCGCCGTCTTGCCATGGGCGCGATCCGGCACGATGGCGGGCTGGTACACGTCCATGCTTGCGTCGGCAACGTCCATGGTTGGCGCAGATATGAATGCGCCGGTGCGTGAACTATCTTCAGATCAGCTTGATTTTGTACTGTTTGGCCCGGAAGCCGGAATGGAAGTGGAGAGAATCCAGGTACGGCATCGAACCCGCAGCGGCCGTGTTGTCCGCTATGGCGCGCGGTTTGAGGGAGTGATCCCCAACCTGACGCGCCGCCACCGCGAGACGGAGTCCGATAATCAGCGACAGGAAATCGAGCGATTCATGGCCCGCCGCCCCTGCGTGGCCTGTGAAGGCAAGCGGCTGCGCCCCGAGGCCTTGGCCGTCCGCGTTGACGACAAGACCATCGTGGATGCGACCGGCCAGAGCATCGATCGCGCCCTCGAATGGGTGCAGCGGCTGGCTGATACGGAGAAAGGCCCGCTGAACAATCGTGAATCCACCATCGCCCGCCAGATCCTCAAGGAAATCTCGGCACGGCTTGAGTTCCTGGTGAACGTTGGGCTGGAATATCTCACCCTGGACCGGACTGCAGGAACACTCTCCGGCGGCGAAGGACAGCGCATCCGCCTTGCAACACAGATAGGCAGCGGCCTGATGGGTGTTGTCTATATCTGTGATGAGCCGTCAATCGGCCTCCATCCTGTCGACAATGCGCGACTCATTGAGACACTCAAAGGCCTGCGTGACCTTGGCAACACCGTCATCGTTGTGGAGCACGACGAAGCGGTCATGCGCGCGTCCGACCACGTCATCGACATGGGGCCCGGCGCAGGCGAGCACGGCGGTGAGGTTGTCGTAACAGGCACGCTGGATGACGTGAGAGCAGCTGAGAATTCGGTTACCGGCGCGTATCTCAGCGGACGCCGAGTGATTCCCATGAGAGAGGAGCGGCGCCAACCGCAGGATGGCCGTGAGCTGCTGATTCACGGAGCGCGTGCCAACAACCTTCACAACCTGGATGTCCGTATCCCGCTTGGTCTGCTGACCTGTGTGACGGGCGTTTCCGGCTCCGGCAAGTCAACACTCGTGTATGAAGTTCTGTTCAAGCGACTTGCCCAGACCCTCTACAACGCAAAGGATATCCCCGGCCCTTCAGATGGCGTGGACGGCCTTGATCTTATAGACAAGGTCGTGAACATCGACCAGTCGCCCATCGGACGGACACCCCGCTCCAATCCCGCCACGTACACGGGAGCGTTCACGCCGATTCGCGAGTTGTTCGCGAGCTTGCCTGAATCACGGGTGCGCGGCTACAAGCCCGGCCGCTTCTCGTTCAACGTCAAGGGTGGGCGATGTGAGGCGTGCAAGGGCGAGGGTTATCAGCTCATTGAGATGCAATTCCTGCCGGATGTCACCGTTCCATGCGACACCTGCAAGGGCGCTCGCTATAACCGCGAGGCATTGGAGATCACCTTCAAGGGCTACAGCATCGGTGAGGTGCTCAATCTGACGCTCGATCAGGCCGTTGAGGTCTTCGAGTCCATCCCGCGCATCGCCAACAAGTTCAAGACCATGCAGGACGTCGGACTGGGCTACATGCGCCTCGGCCAGCCGGCGACCACCCTCTCCGGTGGGGAGGCGCAGCGGGTGAAACTGTCTGCCGAGCTCTCCAAGAGAGCGACCGGCAAGACTCTCTACATCCTTGATGAGCCGACAACAGGCCTCGCCTTTTCCGACGCAGAGATGCTGCTCACCGTCCTTCACCGACTCGTGGACGGCGGCAACTCTGTGCTTCTGATTGAGCATCACCTGGACATGATCAAGAACGCCGACTGGATCATCGATCTCGGCCCCGGGCCGGGCGAACGGGGCGGGGAGCTGGTTGCAGAGGGCACGCCGGAAGAGATCGCCCTCGTCAAGAACAGTTCTACCGGTGACTTTCTACGAGAAGCGCTGGGCATACAGGAAGCGGCTCGGAACGGCAACGGGCGCAAACCATCGCGCTCGCCGCGCCGCAACGGCAAGGCTAAAGAATCGACCAAACCCGCGACTACGGCTACCCCCCGCTCCCCGCGCAGACAACGCGCCGGCGCCGCTGCGGATACCACGTAGCCGCCCATGCCAGAAGCCGCAGGCCCTGAAGTCGCCACCGGCGCGTCGCTACTTGATGAACTGATCCTGACCTACATGCCGGATAGCCTGCCGTGGTGGATTGCGTGGCCTTCCGCAGCCCTCGGTCTGGCGCTCTGCTTGCTCGGCTACTACGCGTATCGGCTGGTTGTTGCGCTCGCGGCGGGCGTCTCCGGCGGCGCGGTGGTCATTATTGCCGGACCTGATCTACTGGCGCTGGAGGGAACGGCGCTGCTGACGACGGCAGGTGGCGCGGGAATCATCCTGCTTGTGCTTGGATCAGTCTTCTACCGTGCGTCTGTATTCGTGGTCGGCGCGGGAATAGGTTTCGGAATCGGCGCCGTGTTCTGGGTCCTTGTATCCGGTGACGTTGAGCCTGGGGGAACGGGACTGACGCTCAGCGGATGGAATCGAGTCCAGATTTTTGTCGGCTCGCTTGTGCCCGGGATCGTCGTCGGTATCATCTTCCTGAGCTGGGAGCGTCGGTTGATGACGCTGGGCGCCGTGATCATTGGAGCGGCCCTCATGCTGTTTGGACTGCGGTACAGCGGGCTGCCGCTGGGAGTCCGTGAATGGACACCCTTGCTAGCTGGCGCGGCTATTACCGCCGGCCTCTGGCTCAGCTCAAGAATTGGGAGTGAAGAGCCGGACCGGCCGGATGAGCCTGATTACTCCTACACGTATCATTGACCGCCACAATGCCCCCACGCATCCTGCTGGGATCGACGAACCTCGCCAAGATTGACCGCCTCCGCGACTGCCTTGAAGGCTGGTCGTTCGACTTCACTACCGTCAATGAACTGCCGCCACACGAGCCACCGGAGGAAGAGGGCAATACGCACCTGGAGATTGCCGAAGCAAAGGCCGTCGCGTGGGCTCAAATTAGCGGTGGACTGGCGATAGCCTCTGACGGGGGCATCGATATTCCCGCGCTGGGCTTGAACTGGGATAGCCTTCTGACCCGCCGCGCCGCCGGTGAACACGCCACAGACGAAGACCGCATAACCCACCTAGTGCAGTTGATGGACCACTTGCAATCCGATGAAGAACGAGAGGCTACGTGGAAAGAGGCTGTCACGATCGCCACGCCAAACGGCGTCATACAATCCTGGGAGGTAACAGGCCCGACGGGCATTGTACGGCGACAGCCGTCAGAGTCCCGCATCGAAGGTTTCTGGCTGGCAAGCCTCTGGCACTTTCCCGACCTAGGAAAGACCTACACCGAACTCACCACCGCGGAACTCCACGCCATTGGAGACCCCTGGCTCAATCTGAAGTCCCAGATTCAGACGTGGTTGTCAGGTGAGGGGTATGAGGAGCTAAGAGCGATCCCATAGCGTGCCAAGCTAGCATCCTACTCCGGCAACTTCACCGCATCCCCAGAAACAGCCACCAACCCGTCACGCTCCAAACCTGCTAGCAACTCCCGCAGCCACGCTTGATGCTCCGTGGTGGCGTACTCATCCCTCACGAGTGGCCCGAGTTCGTCCAGTGGCATCGCCCCGTTCTTGGTGTTTCGCAGCGCCTCCACAATCCGTCCCCGGTAGTAGCGTGTCGTGCCGATCCACCCCTGCTGCTTTGGCTGCGGTCGTTCGGCGACTCGCAGCGTCGGCATCGCCTCCGAAAGCTCGGCGTAAGAGATGGTAATGGACTCCGTGCCCTCCATCAGAGGTCGCGCCGCGCAGAGATCGTTCACCGGACACTCGCCACACTTGGGCCGACGCGCCGAGCAGGTCGTTGCGCCGAGATCCATGAGGGCCTGGTGCCATGCCGATGCCCGCGCCCCATCACGCGGAACCGCCGCCTCCGCCAGTGTCCAACCGGCATCAGCTTCAATGTCACTGTGGCCCGTTAGCAACCTGCCCAGCACGCGGCGGATATTAGTGTCCATCACCGGGACGGGTCGATGAAAGGCAAAGCACGCAATGGCCGCCGCCGTGTAGCGGCCAATTCCCGGCAGCGTAGCCAGCCTCGCCGGATCACGAGGGATGACCCCGCCGTGTTCCTTCACAATCACTCGAGCCGCCCGCTGCAGGTTGATGGCGCGACGGTTATAGCCCATCCCGCTCCACGCCCGGATCACCTCTGAGGCAGGCGCATCAACCAGCGTCGATAGTGAGGGAAAGCGCTGCAGGAATGCCTCGTACACAGGCAAGACACGCCCGACCCCAGTCTGTTGCAGCATGAACTCCGCCACCATCGCGTGGTAGGGATCGTTCGTCCTGCGCCACGGAAGGTCTCGCCCGTGCTCCCGATACCAGCGCAGCAGGCGTCGGCGCAGTCTGGTCAATGTTGGCTGAGTCATTCTCGCCACCAACGCCGGAACGCGGGAGACCAGCAGGAAAGGCGAACCAAATCAGATCGCGAACCGAGAAGACTAATCGTAGCCGATTTCATGTAGGTCATCGTCGGAGAAGCCGAGGTGGTGGGCAAGCTCGTGCAAGACAGTCTTGCGGATCTCCTCGACCGTCTCGGCACTCCCCAACCGCAGCGCCTCGAGCGGCTTCTGAAAGATGGTGATCTTATCCGGAGCGACCATGTTGTATCCGCCACCCCGATCCGGCAAGGCGATGCCTTCGTACAGCCCAAGCAGGCCATACCTATCCCGAATGCCGTTCTCCTCCATCTGCTCCCGCGAAGGCCAATCCTGGATGATGATGGCGACGTTATCCAGCCCCGCCTCAATCTCCGGCGGCAGCGAATCCAACGCCTGCCCCACCAACTCCTCAAACCGTTCAGCATCCATACCTAGACGGTACCACTACGCAATGCGTCCGCACCCCAAAAGTGCTATCGTGTACACGCCGGTATCGACGCAAGCGTATAGGTTCTTCCCGCAGCAAAAGGGGAACCGAACGAAGGAGTGGGGCGATGACAGAGGGGCAGACGATACCCAAGCCGGTACCGTATCCGGACCAGGTGACAGAGCCGTTCTGGGAGGCCACGAAAGAGGGCAGGCTCACCATTCAGCGCTGCAAGACGTGCGGCAACCGCTTCTTCTACCCCCGTGAGCGCGACCCGAATTGCCTCTCCGATGACCTTGAGTGGATCGACGTCAGTGGCAAGGGGCGCGTCTACAGCTTCATCGTCGTGCGCCAGCCCGGCCACCCCTCGTTCAACGAGGACGTGCCGTACATCTACGCCGTCATCACGCTGGACGAGGACGTCCGCATGAACGGCAACGTCAAGGGCATCGACATCGAGGCCTGTGAGATCGATATGCCCGTCGAGGTCTACTACGAGGAGCGCGGCGACCAGATGCTCCCCCAGTGGAAACCCGCCGGCGCACCTGATCCGGCCTAGTACGGCAGCGTCATTCCGACGCGACCCTTTTTAGCCCGGAGTTATTGGGGGCCCGCGCCGCAGGTGAATCCGCGCCAGCCGCAAGTCGTTGTAGCTGACCTTCTCCTCCAGGAACTCCCACACTGGCCGCAGGAACTCGTCCCCGCACACTTCCAGGGCCTTTTCGATTTCACTCATGGTGGCGGCGTCCGGCACCAAGTGGCTCATATCGAGCGAATCGTCCTGTGCTGCGATACGTTCGATGTGGCCGATAATCGTTGTTTCCGCCAGCCCACGTTGTTCTGCTATCTCCACAACCGAAAGCCCGCGCGACAACAGCTCCCGCGTCTCATCGAATGTAGGACCCGGCCGCCGCTCCGGTCGCGCTCGGGATGGTCTTGCTTCAGGCACGTGGATGTCCGGCCGTCCATGCCTCTCGATATACTCTTGAATTACCGCAATGAAGTCTGCTCCATACTGCTCCAGCTTGGCCGCGCCAACACCGGAGATGCGCCCAAACTCGTCGGAATCCTGGGGAAAGCGGGCGGCCATCTGCTTGAGAGATGTGTCACCAAATATGACGAAGGGTGGAACATCCCGCTCATCAGCCAGCCGTCGGCGCAGAACGCGTAGCTCCTCGAATAGCCGCTCATCGAACTGAATTTCAGTGGAGGGTTGTGGGGTCGTTCGCCGCGCGCCACCGTCCAACGGCCTTGGTAGCGAGAGCGAACTACGTGTTTGCAGGAATTCCCGCCCTGCCTCCGTGACCGCCAAGGTTGGATACCTATCACCTTCCGTGGTTAGCAGCCCCCGTGATTCCAGCAGGCCGATGATTTCCCTGAGGTCAGATTTACCGGAAGCCCTCGCGATGCCGTACACGTTCAACGAATCGTGCTCCATCTCAAGAACCCGCTTGTCACGCCCCCCGCGCAGCACCTGGATGATGTGGCCCGCCCCGAATCTCTCTCCCGTGCGGATCACCGCCGATAGGATCTTCTGTGAGATTTCCGTTGCGTCGAATTCTTCCCGGGGCTCCAGACAAGCGTCACAGCCGCCGCAATTCTCTTGTTCCCATTCCTCGCCCAGGTAGTGCATCAGATACCGTCGGCGGCAGGTGGTCAACTGCGCGAACTCCACCATTCGCGCCAGTTGCTCCCGGGCAACGCGCTGCTCCGATTCGTCCACAATCTGATTGATGAAATACTCCTGCTTGACCTTATCCGCGAACGCGTAGAACAGGACGCACTCCGCGGGCGACCCGTCCCGGCCTGCTCGCCCCGTCTCCTGGTAATAGCCCTCCACCGATTTCGGCAAGCTGTAGTGGACGACCAGTCGGACATCAGGTTTGTCTATCCCCATGCCAAACGCGATCGTGGCGACGACGATAGCAACCCGATCCCGAATGAAGTCATCCTGCGCGCGGCGGCGCGTATCGCCATCGAGGCCGGCATGGTATGGGCGAGCCTCAAACCCACGCGCGGTCAGATCGGCAGCCAGATCCTCGGTCTCCTGTCGGGAGAAGCAGTAGATGATGGTGGACTGATCTTTGTGGCTTTCCAGGAGGCCGATGAGCCGCTCCCAGGCATCGCTCTTGGGCCGCACCGAGTAGTTAAGATTGCTCCGATTGAAGCCCGAGATGAATACGCCGCCATCCTGCAGGCCGAGTTGACCGATTATGTCATCCCGAACCCGCTCCGTCGCCGTGGCGGTCAGCGCGATGACCGGCGTCGATGGAAACTCTTCGCGCAGTTGCCGCAGATTGCGATAATCGGGCCGAAACTCATGACCCCACTCGGAGATGCAGTGCGCCTCATCGATTGCGATGAGATTGATATCCAGTTCATGCAGGAACTTTCTAAAACTCTGCAACGCCAGCCGTTCAGGCGCAATGTAGAGCAGCTTCGTGTGTCCATTTCGGACCGCCGCTTCAACCCTCCGCATTTCCAGGTCCGAGAGTGAACTGTTCATGAAGTTGGCCGGGATGCCGGACTCGTTCAGCGCGTCCACCTGGTCCTTCATCAGCGCAATCAGCGGAGATACAACAAGCGTCGTTCCTCCGAGGAGCAGCGCCGGCAACTGATAGCAGAGCGACTTTCCGCCTCCGGTTGGCATCAATACCAGTGAATCGCGCGACGCCAAGACATTCTCAATGATTTCAGACTGTAGAGGCAGAAACTCGTCGTACCCAAAGCGCGCCTTCAAAATAGCCAGCGGAGAACTTGAATCCTGCATCTCGCCCCTAATAGTTCAGACTCGTCAGCGGCAGTATCTCTGCTGAGGCCTGCCCGTCCGCGATAGTGAGGATTCCCACGTGGCCCGGCTCGCGGATGTTGCGGGGGAGCGCTGGGCTCCCCGGGTTCACGATAAGCACCCCGGATTCCGTCCGTTCCACATGCGCCACGTGCGTGTCGCCGCAGACAATCACGTCGACGGCCCCGCCGAAGTAGCGCTCCATCATCGCCTCAGTCGTCGTCCATGGTATGTCTGCCGGCAGTGGAAACCCGTGGATCAGCCCGATGCTGACCCCCTCCACATCAATGACCTGCGCGTGTTTGACACGAGGATCATCGTCCGGAAAGGGAGGACGAGAACCGTCTCCGTCCCCGTTCCCCCGCGCGCCAATTACAGGTGCGATGACCTCCAGCCAATCCAGCACGTCGATGACATGCATATCTCCGCCATGCATGACAATGTCGACACCGGCAAGCAGGTCAAAAACCTCGCCCGGCAGCCGTTCTCCGGCCTCCGGCACGTGCGTATCTGAGATTAGGCCGATGCGCATCAGTCGACGATTGAGGCCTCAGCGCCTACGGCAGAATGATTCCACCCGGTGAGACGCCGGGTGTCTGCGGGTCCGCCGGCGGTAGGACACGTACGGCCCACTGAGAGAGGTCTCGTAGTTCAGTAGGCGTGATCTCGTGGCCTGCGCCGCCATATTCGTTGTAGATCAGGTCGCCGTAACCCCACTGTTCCAACTGCGTATTCGCCGAGCGGCCCCGGTCAATTGGCACGACCTGATCCTGGTCACCGTGGCCAACAAAGATGGGCTGTGTCCGCTCATCGGGCAGCTGTGTTGCAAGCTGTTCCATGTCGTGGATGGACGCGCTAAGCGCGCCGATACCCGCGAACACATCGGGCCGGGGCAGGCCGTAGCGATAGGCCAGTCCTCCTCCCTGGGAGAAGCCGATGATAAGCATGTTGCCCGGCTCAAGCCCGTACGGCTCACGCACCTCCTCCATGAAGGCGTCGAACGCCTCCTCAGTGTTCTTTGCTTCCTCAGGGTCGTTGAAGCCGTCCGGCGTCGTCCATCCAAAGCCAATTTGCCCGCCGCCGATGTCCAGCGGAACCGTGCCGTTCGGACAGAGATACACGTAGCCCGTCTGATGAATACCCGGCGCGAGCCCCGCAAGGTCATACATGCTCGCGCCGAAGCCATGAACAAGGATGATGACGGGATAGGCGCGCGATTCCTCGTAGTCGGTCGGCGTGATGCTCACATAGTCGAGGGCGCTGCCCTTGTTCGCCGTTCCCTCCATCGGGCCTGCCCCCTTTTCCTCAGCCGCCGTGCCGCACGGCACGGCGAGTGCGAGAGGCCAACTCCCGCGCCAGCAGCAGCGCCCCGCGCAACCCGTTATCGTCGCCCAGCTCTGTCACTTCAAATCGAACGGTGCGGTTTTGGAGCTTGAACGCTCGCTCCCGCGCGACACTGATTCCGTGCTCCACGAATTCATCCTGCCCACGGGCCAGCCCGCCGCCCAGTACGATCAACTCCGGGTTGAAGATGTTGACGATATTGGCAAGCCCGACGCCGAGCGCGTAGCCTGCCTCGTCGACAACCGTCCTGGCGAGGGCGTCGTCCTGCTCCGCCGCGTCGAAGACGTCGCGCGCCGTGATGCTCTCGCTGCCCTGCGACGATGACTTTTCAACGAGAATCGAATCCCCGCCGGCCTCGATCCGCATCCGGGCCATGCGTGCAATGGCCGTGCCGGAGGCCATCGTCTCAAAGCAACCTGACAGCCCGCACGGGCATTGGATGCCGCGACCCATGCTGATTGTCATGTGTCCGAACTCACCCGCCGCCCCGGCGATGCCACGAAGCAGCTTGCCCTCGGAAACGATGCCGCCGCCGATTCCCGTGCTGATGGTCAGATAGATCATCTCCGTCGTACCACGCCCCGCGCCCATCTGGTGAACGGCGTGGGCGGCGGCGGTGGCGTCGTTCTCGATCTCGATGGGGATGTTAAGGCGCTCCCTAAGCGCATCCGCCATTGCGAACTCACGCACCATCGGCAGATTCGGCGATTCCACGATGACGCCGTTTGCGGTGTCCACGGTGCCCGCGCAAGCGACGACCCCGGCGACAATTTCGCCGTTGGTCTTGGCGATAAGGCTATGGGCGGCCTCAACGATGCCGTCGATGAGCAGTTTGGGATCGGAGCGGGCAGGGGAAGAGAATGCGGTGCGCCGTATTGCGCCGCGCGGCCTGCGAGCAATGGCGACCCGTGTTTGCGTGCCCCCAACATCGACGCCAAGCAGATACGGGTTGGCCATATTCGTGCGCGTTCTCGCTGCCTTTATGTTGACGGCGGGGGCCGTAAAGCCGTGCTGGCGTCCTTGCTCGTGCGGTTCGATTCAAAAAGAACCTGGCGACCCGGACGGGATTTGAACCCGTGATCTCTGCCGTGACAGGGCAGTATGTTAAGCCAGACTACACCACCGGGCCGCGCTTGCTCATGCTACGAACGCGCCAATTCCGTGTCAAGGAGCGACGCGGCCGCCGCTCGCGTCCGCGCTGCGGAACGATCTCGCCCAATCGCCTCAAGCGTGACGAACAGCGGTGGCGCCGCCGTACGGCCCGTCGCTGCAATCCGCACCGCGCCGAACAGCTTGCGCCCGGACGTGCCAAGCTCCTCCACGAGCGCCCTGAAGCGCGTTTCTATTGACTCATGGTTCCACGGTTCAATCTTCTCGATAGCGTTGGCCGCCGCAGTCAGCCATGCGCGGACAACCTCAGCGTCCTCGGGCAACGGCACGCGCCAAAGGTCATCGCCCGCGTCCGCCATGCGCTTCATCGCCTTGTCCCCCATGCCGGCCCAAATGAGCGCGGGCGGGAACGAGATTTCATCCGTGAAGAAGAACTCGCACAACTCGGGCATTTCGCTCAGAAGGCGCGCGCGATCTTGCGTCAGCATGGCTGCTTGCCGAGCGAGTCCATCATCGAGTGGCCGGGGAATTTCGGGCGGCAGTCCGTTGTCCAGGTATAGCCGCGCCGCCTCAACGAATGCCTCCGGCGGCATCTCGCGGATGTACACGCCGTTCAGCCATTCCAGCTTCTCGCGGTCGAACATCGCCGGGGACGCCGAGACCCGATCAAGCGAGAAACCCGCGATCAACTCCTCACGCGTCATCTGCGTCGTCTTGTCATCGAGCGACCACCCCAGCAGCGCCAGGAAATTCAGCATTGCCTCCGGCAGGAACCCCTCGTCGCGGTAGTCGAGCAGGGAGACGGAGCCGTGCCGCTTGGACAGCTTTGTCCGGTCTGAGCCGAGGATCAATGGTAGGTGGGCGAATGCGGGTGGTGTATAGCCGAACGCCTCATAGATCATGGCGTGGCGTGGCGCGGATGACATCCACTCATCGCCGCGGATCACGTGCGTTATCGCCATCGCTACGTCGTCCACCACATTGGCCAGGTGATAGGTGGGAAATCTGTCCGATTTGAGGATCACGAAATCGTCGATGAGCCGGTTTTCCCATGAAACGTCACCGCGAATCACGTCGTTGAACGTCGTGCGTCCGCTGAGCGGCGTCTTGAACCGCACAACGCGGTGTGAGCCGTTCTCCGCCTCTTCCTGCTCGCGTTCCTCCGCGCTCAGGTTGCGGCAGCGTCGATCATAGCCTGTGGGAACGTTGCGCTTCTGTTGTGCGGCGCGGATGGCGTCCAGCCTCTCAGTCGTGCAGTAGCAGTAGTACGCGGCGTCCAACTCAACCAGCCGTTCGGCCGCCTCTCCGTAGCCCTCAAGGCGCTGCGACTGCACGTACGGCCCGTAGGGGCCGCCGATGTCCGGTCCCTCATCCCATTCAATACCGAGCCATCGGAGCGAATTGAGAATGCGCTCCTCGCTGCCCGGGATGCGCCGTTCCTGGTCGGTGTCCTCAATGCGCACCGCAAAGACACCGCCTGTGCTGCGGGCGAAGAGCCACGCGAACAGCGCGCTCCGAACGTTGCCCACATGTGGATCACCCGTCGGGCTGGGCGCGTAGCGTGTTCGCGTTACTGACATTATGGTCTTATTCTAACCCAGCGAATCGACCAGCCGCGCCTCGGTCGTGCCAATAGTCATATCCGCGAGGCATTCCGAAAGGTCAGCCGCCAAAGGTGATCGAACCTCCAGCGTTTCCCCGCTTACGGGATGTTGGAACGCAAGTGAAAGCGCGTGCAAGAAGAGGCGCGGCACAGGGTCACGGCTGCCGCGCGCGTAGATGACGTCTCCCGCGACAGGATGCCGCAGCGAGGCGAAATGCACGCGAATCTGGTGCGGACGCCCGGTCTGTGGCCTGGCCTCCGCGAGGGTATAGCCGCCATTCAGTTGCGCCAGCACACGGTACCGGGTTGTGGAAGGGCGGCCCGAAGTCACGACGGCCATTCGCTGCCGATGCCTCGGATCGCGGCCCAGCGATGCCTCAATCACGCCGGTTGGCGGCTCCAGCAACCCGCGCAGCAAGGCGACGTACACCTTCTCAACACTGCGAGACTGGAACTGTCGCGACAGCGCCGTGTGCGCCGCGTCGTTCTTGGCGATCAACATCACGCCGGACGTGTCCTTGTCCAGCCGATGAACAATCCCCGGCCTGTCGTCGCCCCCAATCGTTGAGAGCGGCCCCTCGCGCCCTAAAAGAGCGTTCACAATCGTTCCCGTCGGGTGGCCGGGCCCGGGATGGACGGCGACGCCCGGCGGCTTGTCAATGGCGAGAATGTCTTCGTCCTCGAAGAGCACGAGCAGAGGTGAACGTTCGGCGGCCAACCCTGTCGTTTCGCCGGTCTGTATCTCACCGGTAATGGTGATCTCGTCGCCGGGCTCAATGGTGTGGCCCCGCTTGCGCGGCACATCCCCGTTTACGCTGATCCGCCCATCCTGGATCAGTCGCCCAATCGCCGACCGCGATACGTCCACGGTGAGCGCCGTAGCCAGGTATCGATCGAGCCGCCTCTCCGATGTGTCAGGCGGGACGGTCAGACGAGTCTCCATCCTCAGCCCTCTGTTCTTCCGCTACAGGCTCGTCACTCGGCGACGTGGCGGAAGATTCCTCACCCGAGTCGTTTTCCCCAGATTCCTCTCCATCACCTAGGGGGAAAGTTGTTGTAGGGGGTGTGATTCCGGCAGCCGCCTCCTGTTCAAGCCTCTTCTCCGTCGCGCGATTCCGCATCACATAGAATGCGAGCGCAAACAGCCCGACTGTCAGTGCGGAGTCCGCCACGTTGAACGTCGGAAAATAGTAGTCACTCCACACGCGCACACTGATAAAATCGACGACTGCGCCCCGAGCGAGCCGGTCTGTCAGATTGCCCAGCGCGCCGCCCAACAGGAGGGCGAGGGAGTAACGCAGCAGGGCGCTCTCCCGCCCGTTCGCCCGGTAATAAAACAGGACGCCCAACACGCCAATGATGCTGACCAGGATCAGGAAATCTGTATGGCCGCGCAGCAGGCCGAACGCGCTCCCGGTGTTTGTTACATGGGTCAGCCGAAGCAGACCGTTCTCCGGGATCGATTCATACAGGCGCAGATTACTGACGATCAGAAGTTTGGCTGCCTGATCGGCAATGAAGATAGTCAGCGTGACCGCGGCGAACGGCAGGAAATGGCCGCCGAATCCCCTCGGCGTTCCCGGACGCGGTCGGTCGTCCTCTACCACCAGATCTTGCGCCCCATCTCAGCTTCGATTTCATCAAGTGGGCGCGTCCACAGTCCGGTTGAGAGGTATTTCCAGCCGCCGTCAGCAAACAGGCACACGATGTTTCCGTTGTCCATCCGCTCCGCCAGCCGCTGCGCGCATGCCAGCACTGCGCCGGATGAGATGCCCGCGAAGATGCTCTCCGTCTGCAGCAGCTCCCGTGTCTTCTCGAACGATTCTCGTGATGTGATGATGAACTGTCCATCCAGAACCGTCGTGTCCAGGATCGGCGGGATGAATCCATCTTCCAGGGATCTCAGTCCCTGGATGCGCTCCTCCGGGTGTGGGACGACGGCGATGACCCGCGTGTCCGGGTTGTGCTCCTTCAGCCGCCGACCAACGCCCGTCAACGTCCCGCCCGTGCCGAGCCCTGCCACGAAGACATCCACTTCAGGCAGCTGTCGGGTGATCTCCTCGCCCGTCCCGTCGTAGTGCGCGCGCGGATTCGCCTCGTTGCCGTATTGGTACAGCATCACGTACTTGTCGGGCTCTTTTTCGGTCATCTCCTTGGCCACATCGATGGCGCCGTTCGTGCCGAGATGCCCCTCGCTGAATACGACGTTTGCGCCATACGACTCGATCAGCGCCTGCCTCTCCTCCGTCACGTTGTCAGGCAGCACGACGGTGACCTCATAGCCCTTGTAGCGCGCGACCATGGCAAGCGAGACGCCGGTGTTGCCGCTGGATGGCTCAAGGATGATTCGGCCATCCCCAAGCGTTCCGTCCGCCTCCGCGTTCTCCACCATAAGCAGGGCGATGCGGTCCTTCACGCTGCCCGTCGGGTTCTGGCCTTCCAGCTTGGCAAAAAGGCGGACGCCCGGCTTGGGTTGAAGCCGTTTCAGCTCAACGAGGGGCGTATTGCCGATTGTGTCCAGTATGCTGCCGGTCATGACCCTGATTCGCTTGCGTCAAACTGCGCCTTTGGTATGTCATCGTGAGCGAAACGGAGAATCCCCGCCCGCCCGCTCGACTAGTGTATCGCGTTGGCAGCGCGCGTATGTAATGCGAATCTGGCGGACAGGAAATGACAGGCCGGAGGTCGGCGTCAGATCGCGATCTCTTTCAGATGCCCTCTAAGATTCCTGGTCATGCTGCGCAGGGAGACTGCCGTAATGGATGCTGAAATTCCACCGCCGGCAATGGGAATCAGCTTGCCAATCCCTTTCGCGAACGAGGTCTTTGTCAGCCGCACGCCGATGGTCCGGACGAGCGCATAGCGAAGAGGAATGTACAGAGGCGTCGCGGTCAAGCGAATCTTTGCGATGCGGTAAGCGGCGTTTGATCTTGACGCTTTCGCCACTTCCTTCAGGCTGTCAGTCGCCGTGCGCACCCCGAAGACTGCGCCGACCAGCAACCAGATCCTGACCTCCGTTTCCTCATTCAGCTGCAGATCGCCGTCCTCGAACAGATCGTCCCATCCGTAGAGGTACATCAGCTTCTGCGCGCACACCACCGCATGCCAATTGAGTTGAGCAACATCCGCGGGAACCGTCGCCGCCGCCAACCATCCTCCGGGTAATCCCGCTGCAAAGGAAACGCTGGAAGCCTTGACGATGTGCGACATGATGATCGCATCGGCCATCCTGTCGAGCGTTGCCATGGGCACGCCGGCCGCCAGCGGCGTTGTCGCGATCGCCTTCCCGACCTCGATGCTGTTCTGGGTGTAATGGCGATCCAGTTGCTTCCCCAGGAATGTTCTGCGGTCCACCTTCAATCCCGGGATAGCGGTCATCGCGGGTAGCAGCCGACGCAGAATGGGGTGAGAATCGACATTCTCACGCCCGTCCCTGTCCTCGCTTTCCGCGCCGCCGTCTCCGTCCGGCGCCCGCGTCGATAAATCGGTCACAATTCTCTCCCCGCGCTGGTCTCTCTTAATTTTATCCTGCCAGTCACGTCCCTAAGTGAGCAGCAACGTCGAACGATGTCATTCCGAACAGAGCGATAGCGGCGTGAGGAATCTCAAGTGTCGGTCAGGGATTCCCACTCGCCTTGTCTATCACCGTTTTAGATTCCTCGGCTGCGCTCGGAATGACAGAAAAACGCGGTCAAGTGCGACTACCCGCGCCGGAACGCGGGAGTCGAACGAATCAAGCCACGCAACCGGATCGCGAAGCTTAAAACTATTCGAACGCTGGCATGCCGCAGAAGGCTTCGTAGTCGATGAGCTCCGTGACGGTCGGATTCTCGCCGCAGGCGGGGCAGTTCGGGTCCTTGCGGATCTTGACGGTCCGCATGTCCATGTCCAGCGCATCGACCATGAGCAGTCGATTCACCAGGGGCTTGCCGACGCCCAGGATCAACTTAATGGCCTCTGTCGCCATGAGCGAGCCGACGATGCCGGGCAGCACGCCCAACACGCCCGCCTCCGCGCAGGAGGGAACCATGCCGGGGGGCGGCGGCGCGGGGTACAGGCAGCGATAGCAGCCCTGCTCGGGCAGGAACGTCGTCACCTGCCCGTCAAACATGAAGATGGAGCCATGCACCACGGGCTTGTTCATCAGCACGCCGAGGTCATTGATCAGATAGCGCGTCGGGAAGTTGTCCGTCCCGTCGATGAGGATGTCAAACTCGTCCGCTATCTCCATCGCGTTTTCGGAGTTGATGTGCTTCGCAATCTTGACGATCTCCGCGTCCGGGTTGATCTCCCGGATCGTGTCCTCGGCGGAATCGACCTTGGGACGGCCGATGTCATTCATGCCGTGCAGCAACTGCCGATGCAGGTTTGTGATATCCACATCATCGAAATCGACGATGCCAATCTTGCCGATTCCGGCGGCGGCCAGGTACATGGCAAGCGGGGATCCAAGCCCGCCCGCCCCGACAAGCAAGACGCTCGCATTCATGAGCTTGCGCTGCCCCATGCTGCCAACCTGCGGCATGATGATGTGCCGACTGAATCGCTGTACCTGCTGAGGCGTCAGCGTCTGAACCGGCGGGGCAGACGCCCCATTGGCGCCAGCAGCCCCATTAGCAGTCGTTACCGTCTCTGTCGTCGTCGTTGCCATCCCAGACGTCTCCCTTGTGATATCCCGTCCAGACAGTATAGGGGATTGGGGGCGGGTGAGGGTGTATCGTGGCGCGCCCGGCAGGATTCGAACCCGCGACCCTCGGTTCCGAAGACCGATGCTCTAATCCACTGAGCTACGGGCGCGCCGTCACTGATATCTATCCTACCCCGAACAAAAACGCTTGGGGGCGCCCACCGCGGTGGGCGCCCCCTGTCACTTCCTCATTCGTGTCGCGCCATCAACTCGCGACGCTACCGGCTTCGTTGGAACTAGTTGTCCTCCAGCAGGTAGGTGTGGGCGTGGCGGTAGAAGTTGCCGTACGACTGTGATGGCACCGTCGGCATCACACCGGCAACCCGATCTGAGAAGACCGGAATCGCCAACTGGAAGCCGCCCATCGTGCGCACCTGGTCGCGCAGGATGATCTCGCCCGCCTGCCACGCCAACTCGCGCCGCGCCTCGGGGTCGAGCTCAACGGACTGCGCGTCAATCAGCCTGTCCAGCTCTGGGTTGGAGTACTGCCCGTAGTTCCTGCCGGAACCCGAGTAGAAGTACTCGTACAGAATGAAGTCCGGGTCAAACCCGCCGATCCATCCCGCGTGACCGCCCAGGTCGAAGTCGCCAGCGTTCATGCGCGTGTAGTAGTTGCCGGTTTCCGTCTCGCCGCTCTCTATCTCAATGCCGACATCATTCAGGTCCTCAAGCACGGTTGGAGCGTAGACACCGTAGAACGGCGCGTACACCAGCGTGCCTGAAAGGTCGCCCGGCTCATAGCCCGCGTCCGCCAGGATCTGGCGCGCGCGCTCCTTGTTCGCCTCAGGATCGCTGTAGTCATGGCCAGTGATGGCCGAGAGGCGCTCCTCAGGCAGCGCGAAGTAGCTGCCGGGCAGGAACGGGCCGCCCGTTCCCGGGGCGATCCAGTCGTTGTAGCCAAGTTTGATGAGGCGATTTCGGTCAATCGCCAGGCTGATGGCATCACGCACTTCCTGCGTGTTCCATGGCTCACGATTGAAGTTCGGAATCACGGAGAACATCATGCCGGGGTGAACCGCGGAGGCCCACTTCTGGCAGATGTCGCACTCGCGGAGCAGGGTGTTTGCATTCGCCCCGTTCCATCCGCCGGCACTGCCGCCGATGTGGAGACGGCCGGAGCGGAGGCCGGCAACCTGCGCCTGGTTGTTGAGAATCAGAATCTCGATGGAGTCAAGGTACGGGAACGGCTGATCCCAGTAATCGGTCTTCCGCTCCATGACCATCTTCTCGCCGGGGATCCAGTCACCGACCACGAACGGCCCGGTGCCGATCGGCGGCTCCTCACGCATCCGATTCATGTCATCAGCGTACAGGTGGCTCGGCTTGACCACGTGGTACGGCAGGCCGATCACTTCGAGGAGCGACGGCTTGGGCCGTTCCAGGTGGAAGACCGCCGTCAAGTCGTCTGCGCAGGTCGTGTCCGTGAGGGATGCGAAGTGTGCTGAGCGGGGATTGCGAAGCAGCCCATCACCGGTGCGGAGCGTGTCATACGCAAACTCAATGTCCGCGCACGTGAACGCCACGCCATCCGAGAATTCAATGCCGTCCCGCAGGTTGAACGTCCATGTCAGGCCGTCCGTCGCCTGCTCCCAGCTGGTAGCCAGGTCAGGGACGATGGTCCAATAGGATCCGTCAATGAAGTCCTGCTTGTCGCCCCAGTCCTGCTTGGCGACCAGCATGTTGCCCACCGGGTGGCCGTAATGCGGCGCGCTCCCGGCTGCCTCTTCCCAGTTGCTGAACGTCGGACCTTCGGACGTCGTCGCGATGATTAGCGTCCCACCATAGACAGCGTTCGGATCAATCGGCACGCCGCTGGCGGAATGGGTCATCATGTCGTCGACCATCTCTTCGTCCATTTCTTCGTCATCCATGGACGTGTCTTCGCCGGATGTGTCGGTGGACGTGTCGTCCTCATCGTCTGATGCTGTTCCGCACGCCGACGCAACGACGAGAAAAGCCGCCGCCACGAGTGCGAGCAGCAGGAATGTCATGCGATTCGTCATTAGCCAGTCTCCTCCCCAATCTAGATGGCTACTTGTACTAGACGATAATGAACCGCTAACAGACACGGGTCAATACCTAGTTATGCAAAGTTGGGGAGGAATAGGAGAGCGATCTACATGGATTCCGGCGCGCTCATCCCCATCAGCGCCAGAGCGTTCCGCAGAACAGTCCCCGCCGCCTGTGTGAGCCGCAGCCGTGCCAGCGTCACGTGTGGTTCCTCTCCCAACACGCGATGTTTCGTGTAGAAATCGTGAAATGCCGTGGCGAGTTCGTAGGCATAGTGGGGCAGATGGTGCGGCTCCAGGTTGCGCGCCGCAAGTTCAACGACTTCCGGAAAGCGGAGCATTGCGCGAGCTAGCTGATGCTCTGCCTCCTCCGTCAACGCGTCGAAGTCGACGGCTTGCGACATATCGTCCGGATCGATCCCGTTTTCACGCGCATTGCGGAGGATGGATGAGATGCGGGCAAATGCGTACTGGATGTAATAGACGGGGTTGTCCGGGGCCTCTCTCTTGGCCAGTTCCAGGTCGAAATCCATCTGTGCGTCCGCCGACCGCGATAGGAAGAAATAGCGACAGGCATCCGGCCCCACCTCGCTGATTACCTCCGCCAGCGTGATGATGTCCCCCGTCCGCTTGGATACACGCACAACCTCGTCGCCACGCTTCAGCGTGACGAGCTGAACGAGGATGAATTGCAGCCGCTCCGGGTCAACTCCCAGCGCATTGACCACCGCCTTCATGCGTGGCACGTGCCCCTGGTGGTCAGCGCCCCATACGTTGACGACGCGGTCAAATCTTCGGCCCAGGAACTTGTCGTAGTGATAGGCGATGTCTGAGGCGAAATACGTGGGCGCCCCCGTCTGCCGTACCAGCACGCTGTCTCGTTCGTCTCCCAGGTCAGTACCGGTAAACCAGACCGCGCCCTCACGCTCAGCCGTGTAGCCGTTTGCGCGGACCTCATCGATCGCCTTTTCATAGGTCCCGTCCGCAAACAGGGAGCGCTCGCTGAACCAGCGGTCAAAGCGAACGTCGATGCGTTCCAGGTCCTCGCGGATGGAGTCGATCATGCGCGCCATGCCGATTTCGCCAAGCTCACGAGCCGCGTTCTCACCGTCGACGTATTGGTCACCAAACTCCGAGGCCAACTCCTGACCAAGTTCCATGAGATATGCGCCGTGGTATCCCTCCGTGGGGAATTCAGCGTCCCTGCCCAACGCCTGCAGGTACCGGGCGTGGAGCGACTCAAAGAAATTGTCCATCTGGCTGCCGGCGTCGTTTATGTAATATTCGCGTTGGACGGTGTAGCCGGACGCCTCCAGCACGTTCGCCACTGCGCTGCCCTGTACCGCGCCACGACCGTGGCCGACGTGAACGGGCCCTGTTGGATTCACGCTGACGAATTCAACCTGAGCGCTGACACCCGTGCCGCTCGTTCCGTGTCCGAACCGATCTCCCTCGGTGAGAACTGTGCCCACCTGCCGCATGATCCAGCGGCTGTCCAGGCCGAAATTGACGAATCCGGGCGGCGCGACAGTCACGGACGTGACTTCCTCCTGCTCCGGCAGTCGCTCCCGCAGAATTTCCGCAATGGCCAGCGGAGACATGCGCGCCGACCGCGCCATCTTGAGCGGCAGGCTGGAGGCGTAGTCGCCGTGGTCTTGATTCTGTGGCCGCTCCACGGCGGGGTCCTGGTGCTCAAGCGCGGGCAGCGCGCCATCGGCCTGCGCGCGGCGCAAAGCCTCGGAGAGCATGTCAGAGATGGTGTCCTTAATCATGGGAACTTAAAGTATGCCACCTAAGGGAATTCGGAGCGAAACGAGGAGCCTATAGAAGGCGTGTCTGTCGGAGAGCCGGAACGCGGTACTCAACCTATTCCGCAATCAATGCCGGATCGCGAACCGAGAGCCGTAACGCAGTTACCGAAGTTACCCGCCTTCCGGCGTGTCGCTCGCCCGCTCCCAGAACCTCTGCAGCTCCTCCTTAAGCGGCGCGTGTTGGTCCTGCGACAAGTCCGGGTCATCCGCCGTGACGGACAACGCATGACGCCGTGCCTCCTCGATGAGAGCCAGATCGGCGAAGGTCGCGACCTGCAGGTCCGGCAGCCCGCTCTGCCGCGTTCCGAGCAGCTCACCCGGCCCACGAAGTTGCAGGTCCGCCTCCGCCACCTTGAAGCCGTCACTTGTCGATTCCATCACGGCCAGCCGCTTGTTGACCTCCTCCGTATCCGACTCGGAAACGAGGATGCAATAGCTGTTCTCCGTGCCACGGCCCACGCGCCCCCGATACTGGTGCAGCTGGGACAGTCCGAATCGATCCGCCCCGTCAATCATCATCACAGTGGCGTTTGGCACGTCGATGCCCACTTCCACGACCGCTGTCGAGACAAGCACGTCGATATCCCCGGCGTGGAGCTCCTCCATCACGCGGTCCTTCTCTGCCGGACGCATCCGACCGTGGAGCAGTCCAACGTTCAGATCAGGGAAGACGTCCCGAGCAAGCCGCTCATGCTCCGCGACCGCCGCCTTGGCGGCCACGGCCTCAGATTCCTCAACCAGCGGGCAGATTATGAACGATTGCCGATGTGCTTCCGCCTCCTTCCGAATGAACCCGTAGGCGCGTTCGCGCTCGTGCGGCGGGACGATGGCCGTGCGGATTGGCGGTCTTCCGGGCGGCATCTCATGGATCGTTGAAACATCCAGATCGCCGTAGATGGCGAGCGCCATCGTGCGCGGAATGGGTGTCGCGGTCATGACGAGCAGGTGGGGCGCGAATCCCTTGTTGCGCAGCTTCGCGCGCTGTTCCACCCCGAATCTGTGTTGTTCGTCTACGACGGCAAGGCCAAGATTATTGAACGCCACCCCCTCCTGTATAAGGGCGTGCGTCCCGATCACGATATCGACATCCCCGCGTGCAATGAGTTCGTGCAGCTGCGACTTCGCCCCCGCCGCCATGCTCCCTGTCAGTCGAGCGATGCGGAGCGGCCTGTCCGGCAATATTCCGCTGAAGCCCCGATACGGCCCTCCGTCGTTGGCCTCACGGTTCCCGTGGCTGAATACGCCTGTGAGCGTACGGAAATGTTGTTCTGCCAGCACCTCCGTCGGCGCCATCAACGCGCCCTGGAACCCGCTCGCCGCGGCTGTCACAAGTGCAACCGCCGCAACAACCGTCTTTCCGCTGCCAACATCGCCCTGTAAGAGCCGCATCATCGGCGCGCTCCCGCCGATGTCCGTCAGTATCTCCTCAACTACGTGATCCTGGTCCGCTGTCAGTGTGAAGGGCAGGGCGCTCAGCACATTTTCGACGGCTTGCTGGTTACGTGGGATTGGCGCGCCGAGTTCGCGCTGCTGCTGTCTTCGTCGATCAAGCAGCCCGAGTTGGAGCAGGAAGAGTTCATCGAATGCCAGCCGACGGCGCGCCCGTTCATCGTCTGATAAATCCGAGGGGTGGTGGATAAGACCGAGAGCCTCTCGCAAACCCGGCAGTCTTGCCGCTTGAATCACATCGTCCGGCAAGAATTCCTGTACGAGCGGCAAAGCCTGTTCTGCCGCCGGCCCGATGAGACGCCGCATCCCGCTCTGCGTCACGCCCTTGGTGAGCGGGTAAATGGGCACCAACTCGCCGGCGTCCATCCTGTCCTCAGCCCGAAGCTGCTCGTACGTCTCTACCTGGAACTGTGCCCGGTTGCGATACTCCCCCAGTCGACCGATCAGAAGCAGCCGCGACCCCTTCTTGAGATTCCTCAGAACCCATGGGTTACCAAACCACACCGCCGTTACCTGGCCCGTTGCATCGCTGACCGCCGCCTCGACGCGCATGACCTGCCGGCCCCTCGTGTAACCGCCTCCGCCCGCCCTCTCTACGCGAACGGAGAGCGCCGTCTGCTCCCCGTAGGTCAGCCGTGCGATGGGTGAGACGGGCACATACCGCCGCGGAAAGGCCCACAATGCATCGCGATACGTTTCAACGCCCAGCTTTCTGAGGCCAGCTTTCATACGGGATGGCGCATCTAGAGATTCATCGAGCGACTTTACCGGCGTCACCTTTGGCGCGGGTTTCGTTGCTCTGCGCCTCGTTGGTTTGGGGGGCGCAATCCTCTCTGCCGGAGATCTCTGATCCGTTCTAGCCCGAGTGGTCGAGACTTCTTCAACCCGATTCCACCCTGGGTCGGGCGGCACATCCATGCGTGCCGGGGGCGAGGGCCGTTCGACGTTGTCCGCTGCGGCAGTGCTACGTGGAGAGGTGGTACTTACCAACGGTTCGTCCACTCTCTCCGTCTCGGGCTGCTCCGAATTTGCGGCCGGCTCGGACTCTCGCAATCGTTCCAGTGTTTCGCGTACCCACGCGGCGCGCTCGTTTGGGGGCAGGCCGTCATAGCTCGGCAAGTCGATGCCCGCGTCTTCCAACGTGCGCTTGATGTCCGGGTCTTCGATCCATCTCTCAAGGAACGCGTCCAGACCGCCAATGACGGCGCGATTTGCGTGATTCTGGTCGCGTTCGAGGCGCAGGACGTGGCGGATTGTTTCCACTTTGCGCGCAACACGGTCATCCTGTGCCGCCGGGGCAGACGACGACTCGTTCGGGGGTTTGCGGCTGGGGCCGACAGGCAGGCGGCCCTGTGTCATTGTCGAATCCCCGTCGCTATCCAGGCGATGAGACTATTGCAACGCCGACGCACCCCGGCCCCGCGTAGGTTCCTACCGCCGCGCCGATGGTGTAGACGGGCACATCATCAATATTGAGGCGTTCCATGGCGCGGCCCGCCATCTCACGCGCCTTGTCGTGATCCGTAGTGCTTGCGTAGGCCAGCCGCTCCGGCGTGCCGCTCTGGTGCACATACGATTCCAACAGCGCGTGTGCCTTCGCCCGCGACCGTACCCGTTCCAGCGGGTGAACCTCCCCGTCCCGGAACTCAAGCACCGGCTTAACGCTCAGCAGCCCTCCGAGGAGTCGCTGCGCCTTGCCGATGCGGCCGCCCCGTGCCAGGTATTCCAGGGTGTCTACTGCGAAATAGATACGCGTTCTGCTTGCCGTATCGCGCGCCCACTCGGCAATTTCTTCAATGCCGGCGCCCGCCTGCGCCTTCGCCGCGGCCTCCTGCGCGAGCATGCCGAGGCCCATCGTCACCAGAAGGGAGTCCACAATCTCAATGGTCGCGTCGGGGTGGTCCTTCAGCGCCATATCGCGGCCAATCAGAGCCGAGTTGTACGTTCCGCTCATCTTGGACGAAACGGTCAGCGCCAGAACCGGGCCATTGGGAGCAAGCTCGCCGAACGCGTCGGCAAAATCCTGTGGCGAGGGCTGCGCCGTCTTTGGAAAGGTGCCTTTCTGCTGCAATCTGCGGTAGAACTCCCCGCCGCTGATTGTCAATCCGTCGCGGAACTGCTCCTCTCCGAATAAAACGTAGGCCGGAACAATTGTGATTCCTGCCTGCTCCGCGTCTTGCGTCTGAATGTCCGACGTGCTGTCGGTCACGATCTGTACCGTGCCCTGAGATGCGCTTGTCACATCAACCTCCGAAGGGTCTCCCGCGCCCGAATGGACGCTATTGGCACAATGCCAACAACCCCGCCCCCTGTCAACGCAGGTGAGACCCAGCCGGTTTGGCAGTACGCGAGTAGTTGGTTAAGCGGCTCGGCGCACTCCCCGCCGGCGCTCCGCCGGGGAAGGTGTATGCCTGAGACCCCACTGGACCTCACGCCGATACCGTCCCGGACCGTGTGTGGCGGGATTCCGCGGCGCCGCGCTGCCGGCTGACGGCTTGTTCTGCGGCCTCGTTGGTGTCGTCGTCATGTTTATCCCCTATCTCCCTCAGAACGCCCCTACTGCCATTCAACGCACTCATGCAAACGGGACACGCTCTGTTGTTCTACTCCATACAGAATAGCACGGGCGTTCCACAATGCAAGACCTGAGTAAATGTGCCCTCCGGGGCCATTCGGCGGATGTATAGTGAGGCGAGTTGGAGACGAGTAAGGATGCAGTCGTGATTGAACTGGAAGGTATTGCCAAGCGCTACGAGATTGGCGCAATCACTGTCACCGCCCTGGAGAAAGTTAGTCTGACCATCAATGAGGGCGAATTCATCGTCGTTCTCGGCCCATCCGGCAGCGGAAAAACGACACTGTTGAATATGATCGGCGCGCTGGATACCCCCACCGAGGGCCGAGTAATCGTCGATGGACAGGAGGTCACTGGCGCGTCCAAAGGCCAGCTCTTTGCCTATCGCCGTTCAAAGGTGAGTTTCATCTTCCAGAGCTTCAATTTGTTTCCGGGCCTTACAGCCCGCGAAAACGTGCAATTTGGTATCGATGCGGCCGGGAAGCGGAACGGTGACGGACCCGGCGCCGTCGATGTGCTGAATGATGTTGGTTTGGGCGAGCGCGTTGCTCATTTCCCGCACGAACTCTCCGGCGGTGAACAGCAGCGTGTTGCCATCGCTCGCGCCCTTGCCACCGGCAATCCTGTTGTTCTTGCCGATGAGCCGACGGGCGAACTGGATTTCACCACGGGCGCGCAGATCCTTGAACTGTTGCGCCGCCAATCGGAATCCGGAAAGACAATCCTGGTTGTCACGCACAACAGAGAAATATCCCGTATGGCGGACAGGGTCATCGAGTTGAGCAGCGGCAACATCGTGCACGATGGGCCGCCGTCCGGCGGACGGGCGTCCATCTCCGACCTTCGCTGGTAACGAGAACACAGCAATGACGCCGCGGCTTTTGCTCATCTGGTCACTGCGCGATCTCAAGGCCCGCTGGATTCAGGTCATCACGATTTCCCTGGTCATCGGCCTGGGCATCGGCACATTTGCGTCGTTCAACAGCATGACGGAGTGGCGCAAAGCTTCGAACACGGCCAGCTTCGAGGTGACCCGCATGTACGACCTGCGTGTGGGTCTCAGTGACGGCAGTTTTGTGGCAGAGGATCAACTCACCAGGATCATCGGGTCCATCCCGTCTGCGAGTGCCATCGAGGGAGTAGAGGAACGCCTGACCATTCCGACACAACTGCGGGTTGAGGCAGTCGACGCCGAAGGCATTGAACAGACCATTCTTGTTCCCGGCGAACTAATCGGCATGGACTTTTCGGACCCGGACGGAATCTCGGTGAATCGTGTCCACCTGACTGAAGGCCGGGAGCTTGGCCCATCTGATGCCGGACAGCCGAAAATCCTTCTTGAGCACAAGTTTGCCCTTGCTCATAATCTGCCGCCGGAGGGCGAAGCCCTGCTCGCAGGTGGGCGCACGGTCAGCTACGTCGGGCATGTGCTTGCGCCGGAGCACTTCATCGTCATCACGGAGGGCGGGGGCTTCTTGGCCCACGCCAGCTACGTGGTCATGTTCTCCTCGCTGGAGACGGTGCAGGATACTGCGGGGCGCGCTGGTCTGGTCGACGAGGCAATCATTCGCATCAGCGACGATGCCTCCCGTCAAGAGGTAATCGCCGAACTTGAGCAGGCGCTGAGCACTCAACTGCCACTTGTGGGAGTCGATGTCACAGAAGACATCGATGA
This sequence comes from Chloroflexota bacterium, assembly GCA_026713485.1. Classification (GTDB taxonomy): domain Bacteria; phylum Chloroflexota; class Dehalococcoidia; order UBA6926; family UBA6926; genus VXMO01. Next base: position 36,501 of record JAPOOK010000043.1, read on the forward strand.
CCCGGTCTACCGCTCGGTAACGGAGGACGTCGAGGGTGATCAGCAGACGACGAACATCATCTCCTTCGCCATCTTCATCGGCGCGGTGTTTGCCGCCTTCAACCTGACATCTCGAATGGTTGAAACCCAGCGGCGCGAAATCGGCGTGGCCATGGCCCTTGGGGTACCGCCGCGGCAGATTGCGTTGCGGCCGCTCATTGTTGGGGGCCAGATAGCAGTTACGGGGGTGATCTTCGGGTTGGCTGTCGGATGGTTGCTGGCGCAGGCGTTGAAGGGTGTGCTGAACGAGTTTGTTCCGCTGCCCATCTGGGTGTCGCCGTTCCAGTACGAGATATTTATTGGGGTCACGATTGTTGGGCTGCTGGTTCTGCTTGTTTCGATTGGCTATCCGGTCTGGCGAGCGGTTGGAGTGAATCCTATCGATGCAATTAGAACAGGCCATCTCGCCGCGCGTGGAGGTGGCCTTGCGCCGCTGATGACGAGAGTGCCGGCTCCCGGCGGCACCTTTGCGCAACTGCCATTCCGCAACGTCGCGCGAGCGCCGCGCCGCGCTTTCCTCACCATCATGGGTATCGCTGCGGCCGTCGCCGTGACTGTCGTCCTGGTTGGGATACTCGATTCGTACCTGGAAACACTGCGACAAGGTCGCGACGAGTTGCTCAGCACGTCGGAAGAGCGTTTGCAAATCGATCTTGCCATTCCTGTCCCACTCAACTCATCCGTCGTGGAGGATATTCGCAGCGCAAGCACGATAGAGACGATTGAGCCAGGCCTTCGAATATTCGGGGCGCTTTCAGCGCCGAATACGGATGAAGAATTCGACGTGATACTGCGGTTTATCGACTTCAATAGCGAGATCTGGACACCCACCGCAGTGAGAGGTTCGCTTGATGCCGGGCCTTTAGGCGTCGTGCTGTCGGAAAAGGCTGCTACGGATCTGGACGTCGACGTTGGTGACGCGATCGTTCTTACGCATCCCGTCCGCGAGGGGCTTACTTCATTCTCCTTGAAAGACTCCAGCCTGCCGATTCTCGCCATCCATCCGCATTACATCCGCAACACGGTTTACATGGACAACAGCCACCTGGATTTGCTCAACGTACCGGATGTGACCAATCGCATCACGGCTGTAGCCGTTCAGGGGGCTGCAATCATTGAGGTCAAGGAGGAACTTTTTCCTGTCAGTGGTGTCGTTTCCGTTTCCACGGTCGCTGAAGAGGCGAATCTTACCGAGGAACTGCTCAATCAATTCATCAGTGTGATGCGGCTGATGCAGACGGTGCCGCTGTTGTTAGCAATCCTGATCGCCTATAACACTGCGAACATTGCGATGGACGAGCGCCGCCGCGAGCACGCGACGATGGCCGCGTTCGGCGTTCCGTACCGGACTGTGCTGCGCATGGCCGTCATAGAAAGCACGATCCTGGGCGCACTCGCCACCGTTGTAGGTTCCGTGCTGGGGCTTGGATTGATGCTCTACATCACAGAGGTGTTGCTGCCGAGAACGACTCCTGATCTGGGTCTGGTCATCACCTTCTCGGTGACATCCGTGCTGACCTTGATAGCCCTGGGCGTGATAGCCGTCGGCCTCGCGCCGCTCCTGACCGTCCGCCGCCTCCGCCGCGCCGACATCCCCTCCACGTTAAGGGTGATGGAGTAGACGCGGATTGGTAGTTCACGCCGTCTGTACGTATACTGTGGTACACAGAAAATGTGCAACTGTGGAGAAATTATGAAGAACATCACAGTGTCCGTGGACGAAGAGACTTATCGCCTCTGCAGAGTAAAGGCAGCAGAGGCAGATACATCCGTTTCCGCCTTGGTGCGCGATTACCTTAGAGATATTGCGCTCGGCAGATCACCTCAGCCCGAATTTGAACGGCTCCGGAGCTTGCAAAAGAGCGTTATAGACGAATTGAGGGCGACTGGTGGTGGCCTACGTTCCTCAGAGAATATCCCCAGAGACGAACTGTATGACCGCAATGCGCTTTCTTGATACGAACATCCTGCTCTATGCGGTTGGCCTTCATCCTGAAGATGCTGCCAAACAGCGAATCGCAGAAGACTTGCTCAATGAAACAGAAAACGCATTGTCGGCGCAGGTCTTGGCGGAATTCTATTACCAGTCAACACATGTAAAGCGATCAAGCCCATTGACAGGGCAGAGGGCTCTCGACTTTGTCTCTGCCCTTCTGCGATTTCCCGTTGCCGCAGTCACGCCTGATATTGTTCTGGCTGCAATAGCCATCAGCACGCGCTACCAGCTCAAATACTGGGACGGCGCAATCCTCGCTGCCGCCCGCTCCATGGGCTGCGACTCTGTCTATTCAGAGGACCTCAGTAGGACACAGGATTACGCCGGCATACGGGTAATCAACCCCTTCGCTTAACGCCCTATCCCCCGTTGCGCTTCTCCTGCAACGCCGCATATACCTTCTCCGCTGTGATGGGCAGCGATGTTATCCGGACGCCCACCGCGTCTTCGATGGCATTGGCAATGGCCGGCGCGGTCATGATGTTCGTGTGCTCGCCAATGCCGCGAACCGCATAAGGGCCGTCGCCAACGTCCGACTCCAACACGATCTCGTTCAACTCTGGCAGGTCGCGCACCGTCGGCAGCTTCATGTCTGCAAACGAGGGATTCGTGACGCGGCCCGACTCGTCGTAGGCCGTCTCCGTCATCACCGTCTCGCCGAATCCGTACACCACGCCGCCCTCAAGCTGGCCGTAGAACGCCACCGGATTCAGCACGCGCCCCGTCTCATGGACGGCGGTGATCTTCAGGACACACACCTCGCCCGTCTCCGGGTCTACCTCAACTTCAGCGATCTGTGTGCCAAACGCGGTGTAGGGGCTTGTCCCCTCCTGGATGTCGACGCGAGTCACGATATCCTCACCAGTCCGCGCGGCAAGTTGACCGAATGAAATCGTCTCGCCGCTATCGTTGGCGACGTTCCCGTTCGCCAGTGTCAGCCGCTCCTCGTCCCAGCCTTGGAACTCCGCCGCCAACCGTCGCAGCTTGTCTGCCGTGTCAGAAGCTGCCATGTGTCCCACGGTGCTTGTTACGCGCGCGCCCCGGCTCCCACCGCTGCCCTGTAACGGACCCAGCTGGTTGGTAGGGAATGAAAGCGCTTCAACATCCTGCGGAGAGACGCCAAGCTGCTCCGCCACCACCTGCGCGATGATCGTGTATGTCCCGCCGCCCGTATCGAACGTCGAGAAGTGCGCCGTGATTGAGCCGTCCGCCGTGATCGTCACCTGGCATACGGCCGCGCCGCCCCCCTGCGAGTGGTGGCCGGTGCCGATGCCGCGCCCGACGTTCGCCGTCTTGGCGGCGGAATAATCTGCCGCTCGCAGCGCCTCCTCCAGCGTCGTGTCCGCCCGCAGCGCCTGGAACTCGTCGCCCGTCATCAATGCCTCGCCGTCATGGACGATATTCCGCGACCGGAACTCTGCCGGATCCATGCCGATTGCCCGCGCGCAGAGATCGATATGCGACTCTCCGGCCCACAGCCCCTGCGGCATCCCGGGTGCCCGCGCGAATCCACACGGCACCAGGTTCGCGTACGTATGGGTGATAGACATGGCGATGTTGTCACAGCGATACGCCCCGCCCATCTCGAACACGCCCCGCAGCCCGTTCGGAACCGGCGCGTAGGACACATACGCCCCGATGGCCAGATACGCGTCCGCTTGCCATGCTGTGATCGTCCCGTCCCGCTTGACGCCCGCCCTTATACGAATCTCTGAGGGATGCCGTGGGTTGGACGCCATCAACTCCTCGGAATAATCAAAGACCAGCTTGATGGGGTGTCCCGTCCGCTTGGCGAATTCATACATGATGTACACGCCCACCGCGTCCGTCTTCCCGCCGAACGACCCGCCGATGTAGGACGAGTTGAGAACGATCTTTTCCGCCGGCAGGTCCAGCACCCGCGTCAGCTCGCCGAAATTCGCCGCAGGAAGCTGGCATGACATCCATATCTGCAGCGTGCCGTCAGACTCCACGTCAACGAGGACGGAGTGCGGCTCCAGATACGCCTGGTGCTGGTGCGGCGTCGTATACGTCTCCTCGACGATGACGTCCGCGTCGGCGAATCCCGCCTCAACGTCGCCCCGCCCGCGATCGAGCGCCACCACAACGTTTGTCGGCGTCTCCGGGGCATTCTGAACGCCGATGTAATTGGCAAAATCAGGATGTAGAATGGGCGCGTCCGGCTGCGCGGCCTCCCGCGCAGAGAGCACTGGTGGCAGCTCCTCGTATTCCACCTCAATTAGCCCCAGCGCCCTTTCGGCGATGTCCTCATCCTCAGCCACGACTGCAGCCACCTTGTCGCCCACGTACATCACTTTGTCCCAGCACAGGGCGGGCTCGTCCTTAATTGGCGCGCGATTCGTCCGCACACCCTCAAGGTCCTTGCCCGTCAGCACCATGTGGACGCCCGGCAGCGCTGAAGCCTCCAACGTATCGATACTCACGATGCGAGCATGGGCGAACGGACTACGAAGAATCTTGCACCAGAGCATCCCCTCCATCGCCCGATCCATCCCGTACTTGCCGAGGCCAGTCACCTTGTCCGGGCCCTCCGCACGCGGTGTCGCATGGCCGACGATGTTATAGGATGCAAGCTGTGTCACGATGACTTCCCCTCCCAGGTTGATAAGCGCAAATCGGTCAGACCGAGATACAAACAGCGACGCCTTAGCGCCGCACCTGAATCATACCGCACCCAACCCCGCCATTCCTGCGCCTTCAACCGTCATTCCCGCGCAGGCGGGAATCTGAATCGCGGAACGCAACCAAACCCGTAACGTCAACCGAAGAATCTCTTCTCTCCACTGCGGGAAGAAGGTGAAAGGCGACAAAGGCGTAGCTGGTTCTATTGAATCGCCACCGGTTTGCTGGACTCGTTCCTGCGGGGATAAGCCTCGCGAACCACTGTGGCCAGCCATCACAATTGCACAGTCTAAGCCTCTGTATTGACCGACTCCGCCATCATGATGATCTCGTCACCCGTCACGGTTTCACCGCCAAGTACATCAATCTCAAACGTCCTGTCTCCACTCTGAAAGTAGAGGGCAAGCCGCCCGGATTCGTCCCAGAACCACCTCCTATCCTCATCCCCTTCGCCCGGGACGGAAACAGGCCACCCTCGAACCAGGTAGGCTCGCTCACCGTTTATCGTTAGCGTCTCTGTGAACTCAGCCGGCAATTTTCGCGTGATACCTTGCGCATGCTCGATCAATTGAATCCGACCGTATCTGAAGTAAATCCAATCCCCCTCCGGCCACTGATAGACCCGCGCTTGATATAACGTGACCCCTTCGGGCACATATCGGACGATTGCACCCGCCTCATCGTCGGAGAGTTCGGTGTACTCGAAGGTATCTAGAGGCGCTTCGGCTAACGGGGTAACATCGGCGGAACTCTCCTCCAGCTGTTTGACCAGATCGATGAGATCATCGACTGGCACAGTTGTCATGTAGAAATCTTCTTCCCTCACAACCGCAGTTGGGCTCTCAGACATGTCGCACCCGGCCGCCAAGCCGGCAGCAAGAATGGTGAGCGCGAGAGCCCCTAACAAGAATCGCCGCTTGCTTATTCCAGAATCTGTGACAGTCCCGTTATACCCATCCGATTCGTCCGACACTTGTCCCGTCATCTCACCCTCCCGGCCCTATTGGGCACGAGACGAACACGCACGAAATTACACGCGCCGAGGCACTTGTCAAATCAGTTGCTGCCTATCGGGCTGACTAGCCGAGGAATTGCGTCAGATTCCCAGCCGTATCTGACCGCCCGCCGCCGGTCCCTTGTCTGCTTGCTGCGGCTGGTCCAGCGCAGGCTCCAATGACGCCACCGCCACCCCGATAAGTCGAAACTCGCGGCCCGGCTCGAGTTCCCGCCGCAAAAGCTCGTCTGCCACGCTCAGGATTGCTGCTTCCGTGTCCGTGGGGCGGGGGAGGGACTGCTGCCGCGTGAACGTCGTGAAATCCGACAGCCGCAGCTTCAGGCGGACCGTCCGCGCACGCAGCCCCTTGTTCCGCATCTGCCGGACCACGTCCGCCGCCTGTTCCTGCACGATTCCGAGCAGAGTTTCGCCGTCGTCCGTGTCCGTCCGCATCGTCGTCTCGCTGCTTATCGACTTGACCTGCCGCTCGTCCTCGAACTCCAGCTCGGACGAACCGACGCCCAGCGACCTCTCCTTCAACCACGCCCCGCGCGCGCCGAACTCCTTTGCGAGCCACGCGTCGTCCGCCGCCGCCAGGTCTCCCATAGTGCGGATGCCACGAGAATTCAGCGCGCGGAGCGTCACGGGACCGACCCCGCTCAGCAGCGAAACATCCAGCGGCGCGAGAAATTCATCCTCCGTTGCGGGCGGAACGATGAGCAGCCCGTCCGGCTTGCCAACCTGCGACGCTACTTTTGCCACAGTCCGGTTGACGCCGCCGCCGATTGTGACGGCGAGCCCAGTGGCGCGTCGTACCTGCCTCTTTATCTCCTTGCCCAGCGGCTCCAGCTTGTCCGGTCCCGCAACGTCTGTCACATCCACGTAGGCTTCATCCACGGAGAGCTGCTGCACGTGCGGCGTCACCCGGCGCAGGATGGCCATCACCTGCCGTGAGATGTTGCCGTAGCCTCCGGGGCGATGCCCGACGCGGATAATATCCGGGCTCAGTCGCAGCGCGGTCGCCATCGGCATCGCGGAGCGCGCCCCAAGTTTTCGTGCTTCGTAAGAGGCGGCCGCCACAACGCCGCGTGATTCCGGCGGTCCCCCCACAACAATGGGCTTGCCACGCAAGCTAGGATCATCCCGCTGCGCGACAGACGCGAAAAACGCGTCCATATCCGCGTGAAAGATGTAGCGCCACGGGCGCGGCCACTCACTCATGCCCGCATTCTACGCCCGCGCCCCCGTCAACCCAGCTGGGGCCGCCTAATTGTCAGCACCAACACGATGCAGAGGAACATGGGCAGGAATAGCAACAAGATCGGAGTCTTGTATTCGTCGAACGTATCGAACCACCACCCGACGAATATCGGCGAGATGATGGACCCGATAGCGGATGTCCCGGTTTGAATCCCCATCAACCGACCGAAAATAGCCCGCCCCCACAGCTCGCCCTGCAATGCCAGTCGGGACGGTGTTGTCATTCCCCAACCGATGCCATGCGTTACGCCGTACAGCATTGCGCCGCTCAGATTCGTCGTTGTCAAGAAGAAGAACAAGCCGATCAGCTGCATGATGAACGCCGCCGCCAGCACCAGCCGCTTATCGAATTTGTCGGCCAGGAACCCGGAGGCGAGACGCCCGGGAAGCCCGCCAACTGTCCAGATAAGCACAGCAAACCCCGCCTCGGTTGCAGAAAGTCCGAAGGTCTGCAGAGCCGGAATCTGGAAGATGACCAGCGCAGAGAATCCCATCTGCTGCAAACCGAACGCAGATATGTACTGGTAGTAACTGGCACTTCGCAGAACACTGCCGATTCCAATCAGAGATGCCTCTGAAACCGGCACCCCTCCTCCTGTCAGAGCAACCGGCGCGCTCGACGATCCTTCAACCGGCGGATCACCGTCCGGGCGTTGCCCGTATGCCTCCGGAGCCCGCCGCATGATCAGCGCCAACGGGATGCAGATGATCCACATCGCCACGCCAATTCCTGCCAGGGTGTATCGCCAGCCGAACATGTCGATCAGTTGGACGATGCCCAATACAAGGAAGCCCGCAAACCCCGGACCGAGGAACAAGAAACCTAAGGCCCGGCCACGCATGCGGCTGAACCAGTTTGTGACCGCCGTACTGACAATCAGGAACGAACCTGCGCCTAGCCCAAGTGCCAGGAAGAAATAGGCCGCATAGAACTGGACCACATTCTGTGTCAGCGCCACGAGGATGAATCCCAACCCGCCGATGACGAATCCGCCGATGAGGATGATGCGCGGCCCCACACGATCCACGAGGAATCCCATGATCGGCCCCAGGATTCCCGACTCGGCGCGCTGGATTGACACCGCCGTCGCAACGATCGCACGGCTGCCGCCCGCAATGGAGTCCGCAATGGGATTCACAAATGCCGAGAAGCCGTAGAATCCGACACCCGTGGAGAACAGCATCAGCAGGAATCCCGACAGAACGATCCACCACCCGTAGAACACCCGACGGGGATTCAGTATTCCGAGTGACGACCGCGTTTCAACCGCCATTTATCGCCCGCTAATCCGTGGGCGCCACAATTTGAGTGGCCCACGCCCTCCCCAATACTGGCGTGAGCGTGAGCGCAACGCTGACCACTGTCAAGCGGCGCGCGCCTATTCGACAGAGATGAGGTACGGATACAGCGGTTGGCCGCCGCTCTGGATTTCCACCTCTACGTCGTCCGGGCAGACGGCGCTAATGGCTTCGGCAGCGGACTCAGCTTGCTCTTCAGTGATCCCCGCGCCGTAGTACAGCGTGACGATCATTTCGCCCTCCGGCGCGATGCGCTCTACCAGTGACTGAGCCACCGACTCCGGCGTCTCACCGGAAACGACCAAATCGCCCTCCAGCAGGCCGATTGGCTGTTCCGCCGCATATGTAACATCACCGGCCTGGCCGCTGCGCACGGCAAAAGTGACTTCCGCCCACCGGAGTTCCTCAACCGCTCCCTGCATGCCCTCCATGTTGTCTTGCACTGAGACGGTGGCCGTGTAGGTCAGGAGAGCGGCGATGCCCTGCTGCACCGACTCCGTTGGAAGCACGGTGACGGTCTTGGTGTGGATGAGGTCACGGGAGATCTCTGCCGTCGCAGCGATGTTCTTGTTATTGGGCAGGATGATGATGTCCGGCGCGGGGATGGACTCGACGGCCTCTGCAATCTCTTCGGCGGAGGGGTTCATGGATTGCCCGCCCCAGATGATCGAGCCGGCGCCAAGGCCGCGCATGATCTTGACGAACCCGGGGCCGGACGCAACGGACACGACGCCGCAGGCGACGTCCTCGATGTCCTCCCCATGTCCGGCGAGGAATTGTTGGTGCTGCTGATCCATGTCACGGATGGATACCTGCTCAAGCCGTCCCATCCCCTCAGCCTCGGTCAGCACAACCTCCGGCTCAGACGTGTGCAGGTGAACGCGGATCAGCCCATCGCCCTCGACAATGGACTCCGATTCGCCGAACAGGGCCATCGTCGCGCGGACGGTGTCCATGTTGGACGTGGGCTCCATCAGCACGAACTCGGTGCAATAACCCCACGCGTCACCGGCCTCTCCTGCGTACAGGCTCGGGTCGATGGACGCAATGGTCGGCGCTTCCAGCGCGGGCCCCGTGTCCTCACCGGTCAGTCGCGAGAGCGCGCCCCGAAGGATAACGGCGATGCCCTGGCCGCCGGAATCAACGACGCCTGCGCTCGCTAGCACGGGCAGCAGCTCCGGCGTCCTCGCGGTTGATGCGTCCGCCTCGTTCGCGGCAGCTCGCAGGGTGTCGATGACATCTGCCGAGCCGCTGGCGTTTGCCGCCTCGCCTGCCTCGCGCCCGACGGTCAACATGGTGCCCTCGACGGGCTTGCTCATGGCGCCATACGCGGCTTCAGAGGCGGACTGCAAACCTCGCGCAAGCGCCGGGCCGTCCATTGTGCCGACACCGTCGAGACCCTGTGCGAAGCCCTTTAGATACTGGGACAGGATGACGCCGCTGTTGCCACGCGCGCCTCGGAGCGCTCCCTGTCCGATGACGGCCGACATTGCGCCGACTGAGCCGTCGCCGGGGTTCTCCTGCGCGTCACGGAGCGCAGTTTGCAGTGTGAGCATCATGTTGGTGCCTGTGTCGCCGTCCGGCACGGGATACACGTTAAGCGCGTTGACTGCGTCGACGTTTGCCTGCAGCCATTCCGCTCCGCCCGCCAACGCATCAAGCAACCCCTGCCCGTCCAGAGTGCCAGCACTGTTGCCGCTAGTCATTGTTAGTCCTCCCACAGTGTTCCGTACTCCAGGCGTCGTTGCCCAGATGCTCCGACTCTGGTAGCATACGACGCTGTACGGCAGCTATGCAGCCGGCCCTTTGCCCAAAGGCGAAATCAGCCGGTTCGACTACTCACCAACGAGCGGAATTGAACGAAACATCATGGCAAAGTGTCAAGTCTGCGGCAAAGGCCCGCAATTCGGAAACAACGTCAGCCACTCGCATCGCAAGACGCGGCGTCGCTGGAACGTCAACGTGCAGAAGATCTCGCAGTACGACGAGAATGGAACGCGCACGCAAGTCCGCATGTGCACACGCTGCCTCCGCACCGCCGCCAAAGCGGCTAAGTAACGCCTAAAACGCCTGGCCGACAATAGCGCGGTAGACTGTGGTCATGAATCAGGCTGATCATTCACAGACTGCCCTGGAATTCCTCACCGTGTCCGATGAGGAGTTCGCCGCAGGAGACCATCTACAGGCGTCCGAGAAGCTGTGGGGAGCCGCCACTCACGCTGTCATGGCTGTGGCAAACCAACGCGGGTGGGAATGCCGGTCTCACCGTGCCATGAAGAACGTCGTAAGGCAGGTTGCCGAACAGTATGACGATGAGTTGGTGCAGGGTAGCTTCGCGGCGGCCGAGAAGTTCCACAAGAATTTCTACCACGACGAGATGGAGGACTATGAGGTCGAAGCGGATCGCCCTGTCGTCCACCAATTCGTCCACCGCATGCTCTCCTACGCGGAGCAGGTGGCGTCCCCAAGCTAATCTCATTGACTGCTTTAACCGCCACGATTTCTTAGTCAACCACTTGGCAGTAATACGGAGGCTCAATGCCAGACAAACTTATTCTTGCGTATAGCGGGGGGCTTGATACGTCCGTTGCCGTGCGGTGGATCCAGGAAAACTATGGGTACGACGTTGTCACGCTGACGGCGAATCTCGGCAACGTCGACAACCTAGAGGAGATACGGCAGCGGGCGCTTGAATCCGGCGCGGTCGGCGCGCACGTTGCCGATGTTCGTGACGAGTTCATCCGCGACTTTGTGTTCCCCGCCCTCAAGGCCAACGCGCTTTACCAGGGCGTCTATCCCGTCGCCACGGCGCTCGGCCGCCCCCTGATCGCCCGTCTGATGGTTGAGGCCGCCCGACAAGAGGGTGCCACGGCCGTCGCGCATGGCTGCACGGGCAAGGGCAATGACCAGGTTCGGCTCGATGTGTCCGTCGGCGCGCTTGCCCCTGATCTCAAGGTCGTCGCGCCTGCCCGCGAATGGGGCATGACGCGCGTCGAGGAGATCGCCTATGCCCGTGAGCACGAGATTCCCGTCCCCTCTACTCTCGAAAAGCCGTATTCCACCGACGACAACCTGTGGGGGCGCAGCATCGAGGCAGGTGTCCTTGAGGACGCGTGGCGCGAGCCGCCCGAGAACGCCTACGAGTGGACTGTCGCCCCACACGAGGCGCCGGACGAGCCGCACTATGTTGAGGTGCAATTCGAGCAGGGCGTGCCCGTGGCGCTGGACGGCGCGGAGATGGGGCCTGTCGACCTGGTCGAGACGCTGTCAAAGATTGGTGGAGAGCACGGCGTTGGCCGCATTGATCACATTGAGGATCGCTTGGTCGGAATCAAGTCGCGCGAGATCTATGAGGCTCCCGCGGCGACGATTCTCATCAACGCGCACAGGTCGCTGGAGGGCATGGTTCTCACGAAGGACCAGGTGCGATTCGGAGAGACCGTCTCCCGGGAATACGCCCAGCTTGTGTATGACGGCCTCTGGTTCAGCCAGCTGCGTGAGGACCTGCAGGCATACGTCGATAGCAGCCAGCGGGCAGTAACCGGCGCGGTGCGGGTGAAGCTGCACAAGGGGCACGCAACGGTGGTGGGCCGCAAGAGCGATTACGCCCTCTACCAGCACGCGCTCGCCACCTACGATGAGGGCGATGTCTTTGACCAGTCAGCCTCGCCGGGCTTCATCCACCTCTGGGGCCTGCCAATCAGGACGCAAGCACGGGTGAGGCCGGAGGAGTAGGGAGAGTCCAAGCTTCCTTACGTGGCCGGGAGTTGACAGAGCGTTCCCGCGGCGCCCTCACGCGTTGTGCCAACCAGAATTCGTACGTTGCTGACTCCACGTTCGTTCCTGGGTGAAGGAAACCTTGATCAACTCGCTGCTTCACCCACCCTTTTTCCCGCTCCGCGATTTCTCATATGAAGTCAGAAAATCGTCCAGGCTCGTGTGCGCTATTGCCTGGCCAATTACATCCAGCGGCAGATCATCGAGGCGCTTGAAGCGTACGCATGACTTTCCTATGTCCATCGGCTTGCCGGTCGCGGAGTACTCGGACGTGAACCACTCCAGCGTCTCCGGATCCTCATAGATGCTGGTCAGGTAAATCGCCATGTGGCCCTTCCAGGACGCGAGGGCGGCAAGTCCCAACGGCTGCTTGTTGTACGTGTCCGGATAACGACTGAGCGGTACGACGTAACCAATCATCCCGTATGTCATGCACTCCTCGAACCCGTCCGGTAGATTGTCCAGCACCACCTGCCGCACCGCTTGTAGCGCCTCACGCCGCTCTTCCGGCAGGCTGGCCAGGTACTCATCAGCCGTTGTTGCCTCGCTTCTCACGTCGCCTCTCCCCCCTACTGTCCTCTTGTCACCTATTGTGTTACCGAAACTCCCATCTCCGTGCAACCCCCGTACCGTTATCCTGTATGTATGGCGGATGAATTGAGTACTACTCCGGCGGATTTTCTCGCGTCATTGCCGTATGACCGGCGCTTGGCGTCGTACGACGTGCGCGGATCAGAGGCGTGGGCGCGTGCATTGGAGCGGGCCGGCGTCCTGACGAGTGATGAGACGCAAGCCATCGTTGGCGGGTTGGAGTCCGTTCGTGGTGAGCTCGAGTCCGGCGAGTTTCCGTTCCGCCTTGAGTTGGAGGACATCCACTTCAACGTCGAGCGGCGGCTCATTGAACTCATCGGCCCACTTGGAGGCAAACTCCATACGGGCCGCTCCCGCAACGACCAGATCGCAACGGATACGCGCCTCTACGTCAAGGATGCTATTGCGGCTACGCTGCAGCGCCTGAAGGCCTATTGCCGTGCCCTGTTGGATCAGGCAGAACAGGGCATCGATGTCGTATTGCCCGGCTATACACATCTGCAGCGTGCCCAGCCTGTCTTGCTCGCGCACCACCTGCTCGCCTACGTTGAGATGGCCGAGCGCGACGCAGGCCGGTTGGCCGATGCGCTAACCCGCGCGGACGTCATGCCGCTCGGTAGCGCCGCTCTCACTGGCACAGCCTATCCAATCGACCGCGACGCGCTAGCCGCCGACCTGGACTTTGCTACCGTCAGCCGGAACAGCATGGACGCCGTCGCCGACCGCGACTACGTCATCGAGTTCCTGTCCGCCGCCGCGCTCACCATGACGCACCTTTCGCGCCTGTGCGAGGAAATAATCCTGTGGTCGTCCGATGAGTTCGGGTTCGTTCGTGTCGGCGGCGACTACGCCTCCGGCTCGAGCATCATGCCGCAGAAGCGCAACCCGGACATTGCGGAGCTTGTGCGTGGCAAGACTGGCCGTGTTAACGGCGACCTGGTAGCGCTGCTCACGAGCGTCAAGGGCCTTCCGCTCGCCTATAACCGCGACTTGCAGGAGGACAAGGAGCCGCTGTTCGATGCGGCTGACACCCTGCTCGGCAGCCTGGAAATGATGGCGGGCATGATTCAAACGCTGGAATTCAATGACGACAGCATGCGCTCCGCAGCCGAAAGCGGTTTCCTGCTCGCCACGGAGTTGGCTGATTACCTTGCAGCCCAGGGGAGTCCATTCCGTGCGGCGCATGAAATCGCCCACTCCCTCGTGCAGACGGCGCTCGAAGAAGGCAAGCAACTCCGTGATCTCACGCTGGAAGATTATCGCCGCGCCTCGGAGCGCTTTGAGCAGGACGTTTTGGGCATCACTGTTGAGTCCGCGATTGCCAAACGTGACATCGTTGGCGGAACAGCGCCCAGCCGCGTCCGCGATGCCATCACTGCGGCGCGGGCTCGCCTCGAATCTAGCGAAAGCTGATCGGCTGAATGTCGCGTCACAACACGATCAAGATCGCGCCGTCTATCCTCGCGGCTGATTTTGCGCGGCTCGGCGATGACGTGGCAGCAGCGGTGCAGGGCGGCGCGGACTATATCCACGTCGATGTCATGGACGGTCACTTTGTCCCGCCCATCACGTTCGGCGCGCAGATGATCGGCGCCATAAAGCCGTATGCCGGGGTCGTTCCTCTGGTCGTCCACATGATGGTTGAGGAACCTGCGCGCCACATAGAGCACATCGCCAGGGCCGGTGCGGACGTCATTGTTGTCCACGCCGAAGCCTGCGCAGACCTGGCCGGCACTGTCGCCGCTGTGCAGGAGACCGGCGCGCAGGCGGGAGTGGCCGTCAGACCGGAGACACCCATCGATTCCATTCTGCCGTTCCTGGACGAGATTGAGATTGCCCTGCTAATGACCGTCAACCCCGGCTATGGCGGACAGCCGTACATCCCCGAAGTTGAAACCAAGATTGCCACAATGCGCGGCATCATCGACTCGCGTGGCCTGAACGTTGAGTTGGAGGTGGACGGCGGCATAAACGAGAACACCATCGAGCAAGCCGTCCGGGCAGGGGCACGACTCTTTGTTGCGGGAACCGCCGTCTATGGCCGGCCTGAGCCTGTCCCTGAGCGCATCAAGATTCTACGCGAACTGGCCGAGAACGCCTTGCGGGAATGAAGTCGCTACCCCGGCGGGTTCTCTCCCGGAGGCCATGAGCCGAGGCCGTCGGCTTGGTAGACCTCGCTGAGGCGGGCGTAGTAACCGCCGCCGGTTGCCTCCATTTGCTCTCGTCGTGCCGGCTCTGTCTGCCACAGAACCTCCGTAGGCACCCCTGCGGCGAATGAATCGTCGGGGATGATTGCGTACGGCGCGACCGCCCCGCCCGCCGCCACAACACAGAAGTCGCCTATTTCCACACCCTCGGAAACCGTCGAATTGTTGCCGATCAGGCAGTGATTTCCGAGCTTACTACCGTGAAATGTCACGGCATGACCCAGCGTATTGTCCGTTCCGATGGTGATGTCGCCGTTCGCGTGAACGACGGCGTTGTCCTGCACGTTCGTGCGGTCACCGATGACAATCTTGCCCATGTCGCCGCGAATCACCGCGCCGGGGAAGACCGTGCACTGCTCCCCAATCTCCACGTCGCCCACCACGTATGCGGCCTCGCTCACCCACGCCTTCGGATGAATCTTCGGCGACTTTCCGTTGAATGACCGGATCATGGGTGATCCTCCTATCGGCTGAGTATCACGATGCTGCGCGGCGCGCGCGGTAGTGTTGTGGCCCTGAACGGACAGGATCCGCTGCTCGAAGTCGTTGATTGTGCGAATGGCAACGCCGGGGATGCCGGAGACACGGGAATAGTGAGGAATCACGGCGCGCGGCAAAACGACGGCGCGCGGCTCAACCCAACACCACTCGCCAACCGTCGCTGCCTCCAGGACGGTTGCGTTGTCGCCTATCCGCGTGTACCGGCCAACGCCCATGGAATGCACCATCGCGCCGACACCCACGTGCGCGCCTTCGCCGATCTCGGTCACATTGGAGATTGCGCCGACGCCCCCGCCGTGGACCACGGATCGTTCAAGCACGGCAGCGTTACGACGAACGATGATGCGACCGCCCTCAGCGCGCAGCACGGCTCCCGGCCAGATGCTTGCGCCCTCATGAACCTCGACATCGCCCATCAAATAAGCGGTGTCGGCGACCCACGCGGTGGGATGAATAACGGGCGTACTGCCCTGAACGGTACGGATGGCCATGGTAGTTGGGCGCATTATCGACGGCGCGTCGGTAGGGGGTCAATTCCGGATTATGACTACGCGACGACAATGGGATAGGAACACGCCACGATTCCCGGCAATCGTGATTGATACGAGACACAAAAAAGTTGATGATGACAGTAAGGGGCAGATAACGCGGCAAAGGGGGCAAATTTCAATGGGTGATGTCGCAACGTGGGAGAGTCTCGCGCAACAACTCAGAGTCGATTCTGTGCGCGTGGCCGCGCAGGCCAATTCCGGCCATCCAACGTCCAGCATGTCTGCGGCGGACCTGGCCTCTGTGCTACTAAGTGACTATCTGCGTTATGACCTGGAGCGCCGGGACGCTCCAAACAACGACCACCTCGTTTTCTCCAAGGGCCACGCCTCCCCGCTGATCTACAGCATGTTGAAGGCCGCGGGTGTGATCGACGAAGAAGAATTCCTGACCTATCGCTCGATCGGCAGCCGCCTTGAGGGCCACCCCGTTCCAAACCTGCCCACTGTTGATGTGGCAACTGGCTCATTGGGGCAAGGCCTGCCGATTGCGGTAGGAATCGCGTTGGCCGGCAAGCGACTGGACAAGCTGCCTTACCGCGTGTGGGTCTTCTGCGGCGACAGTGAGATGGCAGAGGGCTCAATGTGGGAGGCGGCGGAGCACGCCGCCTACTGGGATCTGGACAACCTGACCGCCATCATCGACGTGAACCGGCTCGGCCAGCGCGGCGAGACGATGTACGGCTGGGACACAGGGGCCTATGCCGCGCGCCTGCAGGCATTCGGTTGGCACACCATCGAGATTGACGGCCATAGCGTCGACGCCATCAACGCCGCTTTCCAGGAGGCGGTCGCGACCGAGGGCCGCCCCACCGCAATCATTGCCAAGACCATGAAGGGACGGGGCGTATCGGCGGTTGAGAACAAGGACGGTTTCCACGGGCGTCCTGTCGCAGATTCGGAAGCGGCCATCACAGAACTTGGCGGCAGCACCGGAGCGACGGTGACGGTGCAGACCCCCGCCAACTCCGTTGAGGCTAACGTATTCAAGGTGACGCCGAGTGGCGGCCTGCCCAAGTATGAGGTCGGTTCGCGCATGGCCACCCGGCGTGCCTATGGCGACGCGCTGGCGGCTATCGGCGGGGGCAGGGGCGGTGGCGCGGGCCCAGGTGGCGAGGGCA
>JAPOOK010000044.1 GCA_026713485.1 Chloroflexota bacterium
ACCGGCCTCTCCGCCCCCAGCGCCGGCCCCATCCTCGACCGGTTCGGCTCATCACGCGTCATGATGTTCTCCTATCTCCTTCTCGCGCTCAGTTTCCTGCCGCGACCGTGGATGACGGAGCTCTGGGAGTTCTACGTCCTCAACATCATCATGTACGCCGGAATGCCGGGCGCGATCATGCTCCCCGTCGGTAAGCTCATCGGCATCTGGTTCACCGAGGCGAGGGGCCGAGCCGTCGGCATCACCGCAATGGGCGCCAACTTCGGCGGCTTCATCTTCTCCGCCCAGACAAGAACGCTCATCGACCTCACGGACTGGCGCGCCACGTACTTCATCTTCGGCGTCACCATCGCGATGCTCATACCGCTCATCGCGTTCACCATCAGGGAAACCCCGCGCCGACCGGCCGAGGTGCAACAGACAGCACAACCTCCGCCCGCTGCCGCCGTCCCAGAGGGCATGACCGCCCGCGACGCCATCCGCACAAAGCCCTTTTTGCTCCTGACAGGCGGGCTGCTGTTGGCGACGATCCCGTATCAGTCAGTCTTGACTCAGCTAATCCCGCACCTTGAGGCCGAGGGCATGACCTCCACAAGCGCGGCGTGGGTGCTCAGCGCCCTGGCCGTATTCGGCATGGGTGGCAAACTCCTGCTTGGAGACCTTGCGGACAGATTTGCCGCGCGAAAGGTCTTTGTGGCCAGCCTCTTCATGCAAGCGATTGGCATAGTCGTGCTCATCAACGCGGGCACATCGATATACGTGTGGCTCGTATTCGTTCCCATCTACGGCATCTCCTTTGGCGGCATGGGATCGCTGATGACCCTCCTCCCGCTGGAGACCTTTGGCATACGAGCATTCGCCTCAATCTTCGGTCTGCTCAGCCTCCTCATCCTGCCGACGGCCCTCATCGGTCCGCCGCTGGTCGGCTATGCCTTCGACGTCACAGGCTCCTACACCGAAGCGTTCTACGTGATCGCGGCCCTGCTCATCATCGGCTCCATCGCGCTATGGTTCGCCGTCCCACCGCGCTGGCAAAAGGACTCTGAACAAGAAGAACGCCAGGAAATCGCCGAAGTCGCAACCTAACCCACCACGTCATTCCCGTGCTTGACACGGGAATCCAGTGCGGCGCGCAGCGCCGCCCCCCTCACCGCTCCAACACGCTCAACGGCCGCTCCGCCATCCCCGCCACAATAAGTGCCAACCCCGCCTGCATAAGCACCCCGGCCACCCGCTCCGCCCCCTCCTGCGTCGCCAACACCGCATATAACGATGGTCCCGCGCCCGAAAGACTCACATTCGCCTCACCCTCAACAGCCCCCGCCAGCGACTCCCGAAACCTCCCGATCCCAGGAAACGCCCGGTCCGCCACAACATTGAACGTATTCGTCATCGCCACATAAGGAAGGATGGAGGGTAGGGGCTCCCCCTCCTCGATCAGCCCCCGTAGCCGCCGCGTCCCCTCGCCCCCGCCAAACATCGATTCATCCAGCATCCGAAACAACACCCGCGTCTTCGGCGAAGGCACCGGCACCTCCGGCACAAGGATCACCGCCCACGCCGCCGGCATCGAGGGCAGGGCAGTGATCGACTCCCCCCGCCCCTCCACCAACGCCGTCGCCGACTCTCCAAGAAAGAACGGTACGTCCGAACCAACCGCCGCGCCTATTTCCAGCAGCCGCTCGCGCCGCACCGGCACGTCCCACAACAACGACAGCGCCACCAGCGCCGCCGCACCGTCCGCGCTCCCCCCGCCAAGCCCCGCCGCAACGGGTATCGACTTTCGCAACAACAGCCGCGCACCCTGCTCGATGCCCAACGATTCCCTCAACAACCGCGCCGCCGTCATCACCGTGTTCTCGTCGCTTTCCGTCAGGGCAGGGTCGTTGCACTCAAAGCTCAACGAACCGTCCATCGAGGGCAGGGCAACCAGCTCGTCCGACAGATCGATGGCCTGCATCACGGATATCAGCTCATGGAAACCGTCATCACGCCGCCCAATGATCTCTAGGCTCAGATTGATCTTCGCGTTCGCCGTAACGTGGATCATGGCGCCCGACTCTGCCCATCGATGACGAACCGCTGCATCACCAGCGCGATCGCCGCCCACTCCTCGATCGCCAGCGTCTCCGCCCGCCGCCGCCCATCGATCCCCACCGCCGCCAGCCCCGCATCCACCGATGCCGCATTCACGCCAAGCCCGTTCGACAATGAATTGCGAAGCTGCTTGCGAGGCGCGCTGAATCCGGCCCGCGCCACCCGGAAGAACTGCGGCAACAGGTCCTCCGCGATGCGAGGCTCCGGCAGCACGTCCAACCGCACCACCGCCGACTCCACACCTGGCGCCGGCACGAAGCTCCCCGGCTTGACGCGCCGCGCCGTCCGCGCGTCCGCATACACCTGTGTCGCGATGGTCAACAGGCTCGATTTGCCCGGCGACGCCGTCATCTGCTGCGCCACCTCCCGCTGCACCATCACCACCATCCGCCGTGGAGAATGCTCGGCCTCGAGGAACAGCCGAACCGTCGGTGAAGCCACGTAATAGGGCAGATTCGCGACGACGATATACGGTCTCCCGCCCGTCAACGCCGACGGAGATTGCTCACGTATATCGCCATGAACGAGAGTCAAATTTTGGTGTTCGGTTAGCATCGCGCGCGCCTGCTCCACCATGCCCGCGTCGATTTCCACCGCAACCACATGCCCCGCCGCCTCAAGCAGTTTCTTGGTCAGCAGACCCGTCCCCGGCCCCACCTCAACAACAAGATCGTCGCCCGAAAGCTCGGCAGCCTCGATGATGCCGTCGAGCACACCCTCGCTCACCAGCAGATGCTGTCCAAGCGACTTATTCAACCGAGGCCGATCCGAACCCCCGCGCCGGCTACTCATATCCCCCCGCTGCGGAATCCCCTTCCCCATCAAGGGGGAGGGCCACAACTCCCCATGTCATTCCGAGCGCAGCCGAGGAATCTAAAGTCTCAATTACGCCAACCAACGCCCCCGGAATCCCCCGCGCAGGCGGGAGCCCACGCCGCCCGTAGGGCGGCCTCAAATCCCCTCCCCCTTGCTGGGGGAGGGCCAGGGTGGGGCTGAAAGAACGAAAAAAGAGGCCATGCACCCCCTCTCGAACTGGATACCGTATGGGCGAAACGACCACGCGACTCAGCCCAGGCGCTCCCGCGGCGCCCGAAGGACATTCCTTATCGTTGCTTCCTTCCGGACCTGGCGAGATTCAGACGCCTTCGTCGCACGGGACCCGAACATCAACATCGTTTGAGCGCCTCGCGTCATTCGGACCACAGCCCTCAAGAGGGAATTCAGCCTCGCTAGAGCGGATTGCGAGTACAGGGCACCGCTGGCTCCCCGCCTAGCATGACCTCGGCAATCAGTATCCCCGCGCCACCCATTCCGGTCAATGCCAAACCCGGCCACCCTGAGCCCGTCGAAGGGCGCCCCCCCTCCGTCATTCCGGCGCCCCCACCGTCATTCCGGCGAAGGCCGGAATCCATCGCGTGGCCCGACAGGGCCACAACCGGCGCCCATTGTTACAATCGCGACATGACCCGGACACGCCACCCCGCCGTCTACATCATGGCCAGCGAACCACGAGGAACCCTATACATCGGAACCACATCCAACCTCCCCGCCCGCGTCTGGCAGCACAAGACGGAGACAACGGACGGATTCACAGCAAAACACGGTGTCAAGAGCCTCGTGTGGTACGAAGTGCATGACGAAATGACCTCTGCCATCCAGCGAGAGAAAACCCTGAAGAACTGGCAAAGAGTCTGGAAGTTCCGCCTGATCGAAGAGATGAACCCAGAATGGCAGGACCTCTACGAATCCATCCTCTAGCCCACGAGTCCCGCCCCCCATCCGTTATTCCGAGCGCCCCCCCGTCATTCCGGCGAAGGCCGGAATCCACGCGTGCCCCGACAGGGCCACAACGCCCCCACCGTCATTCCGAGCGCAGCCGAGGAATCTAAAATCTCAATTGCGCCACCCA
>JAPOOK010000045.1 GCA_026713485.1 Chloroflexota bacterium
CAAGGACGGCCAGGCGAGTGGGCGAGAAGAGGGCGCATGGGAGGCGGAGGTCCGCGCCCCGGTGGCCGTCGCCCGCCTGGTGGCGGGCCCCCTCCTGGTATGGGCCGAGAAGGTTAGCTACGACTGCGACCTACTCGCTGTCGCCAGCGTGACACCCCTCGCCCAATTTCTGCAACAGGGAGGAAAGGCGGTCGACTAGCCGCCGCGCCTGACTGCCTCTACGGCGTTGGAGGGCGCCCAGCCCTGGAGATCGCCGCCCGGAAGGGCGATCCGCACCCATCCTTGACGCGTATCGACCACTTGCACCTGCGCGCCGCTGTGAAGCGTGAACTCCATCTCATACTGGTTGCCCGGCCCGCTCACAATCTCGATCGTCGATGCGACGATGACGCCGCTGTCGTCGTTCGGGTTGGCATAGAGCATATTCAACAGAAGCAGGAACGACAGAATCGTGGCGACGGACGCGGTGATTGCTCCGTTTCGCACTGCCGTCCTTCGCGGAACTCCGCGCCACACGATGAGCGCGCCGATGCCGACGGCGCTTGCGATCCACAGAAGGAGAGACAGGACTCCCATCTCACCGACAGTGACCCATCGACGCGCGACGGCGGACACGCTTGCGAAGAGCGACTCGCCTCCCGACTCTACCTGGTCGACCGTCCTGGCGCGGGCGAGTTCGAGATTGGCCCGAATGTCGGAATCGCGCGGGGAAAGCTCCTCGGCGCGGAGGTAGTTGAGGACTGCCCGTCCCAGGTCGCCGTTCTTGAAGTAGGCGTTGCCGAGGTTGTAGAAGAGGACGGCGTCCTCATATCCGCTGTCAATGAGGGACTCGTACTGCTGGGCAGCGTCTGCAAACTCCCCACGCTCATACTGCGCGTTCGCCTCCGCCATCAGGTCAGTCGGGGACGGGGCTTGGGCGAATGCAGCGCAAACCGCTGCGGCTGCCCCTCCGAAGCCGACTACGATGGCAATCGCGTACTGTCGGAACCGCTTCATTCGTCAATAGCCTCTTCGAGGTCGTTGAGGAGCTTGGCTGCACGGTCGAAGTGCTCCTGGGCCCCAAGGGAATCGCCGATTTCCGGGGCGTACTTCGCCATCTCGGCCGCGCCCAAGATACCCTCTACCTGCAACGCTAGATCGATTGAAACACCGAGTCCTTGCAGCCACCTGTCTAGCGCCTCATGCGTCAGTCCCGTCACGGACACGTCGAGTCGCGCTGAGAGATACTCCAATAGGATGTCGGCGACGGCAACTCTTGGGTCTGCCCCCGATTCTCCCGCCCTCGCAAGGGCGCTCCGCGCGGCGGGCAGAGCATTCCGCTTGCGTGCCGCTGCAATGCCGCTTTCCGAAGACGTTTGCCTGCGACGCCACGCCACCGCCCCCGCAATCGCGAGAAGTGGCACGACCCAAACGACCCAGTAGACGGCGCTGCCTGTGTGACTGTCCGCGGTCTCTTGGAGCGAAGACGGCACGGGCTTGATGTGCCGAACGTCGGACCCGGCCCGCTCCACCGCCGCACGATTTCCGGGCACCGGGGGAAGAGGCGACAAGCCGTCTCCCTCGGCAATGGACATGACAATTGGCCGCGTCATTGCCTCGACATACTCCTCGATGCTCGTATCGTAGTAGGCGTAGCTGATCTCCGGGATGGTCACCGTGCCCGCCTTCTCCGGCACAAGGACACTCTCATAGGTGCGAGTTCCCACGAGCCGCCCGTC
>JAPOOK010000046.1 GCA_026713485.1 Chloroflexota bacterium
ATGATCGTGAGCATGGCGGGCGGAACAATGCTGCTGGTATGGCTGGGTGAGTTGATCACGGAGAGCGGCATCGGCAACGGCATCTCAGTCATCATCTTCGGCGGCATTGTGGCCGGACTGCCGACACTGTTCGGGCAGGGCGTGTTCGCCAACGATCCAATTTCCCTTGCGTTGGTGGCATTTGCCGGGCTGGCAACCATTTATTTCATCGTTGTTTTCACGGAGGCGCAGCGTCGTATTCCCGTTCAATATGGACGAAGCGTGACACGACAGGGCCGCGTCTACAGACAAAGCGGCTCGACATTCATCCCTCTGCGCGTGAACTCCGCAGGCATGATTCCGCTCATCTTCGCGTTCTCCATCCTGATCTTCCCGCCGACGGTTGCGAGCTATTTCCAGGAGGCTGACAACAACCTCATCGCGGGAGTGGGTGACTTCTTTGCGCGAAATCTGGGGCCCGAAGGGTTCATGTACTGGCTGCTGCTCTTTTTCCTGGTTGTAGCGTTTACTTTCTTCTACACGATGGTTACGTTCCAACAGCAGAACCTCGCGGAGTCCTTACAACGCAATGGTGGATTCATCCCCGGCATCAGACCGGGGGCGCCGACGCATAACTATCTCATTCGCGTCTTAACACGGATCACATGGGGCGGCGCGATATTCCTGGGAATCGTCGCTATTGTCCCGTTCTTCCTGCTGTTGGCGACGGGCGTGAGCACTTTATCGATTTCCAGCACTGCCCTGCTCATCGTGGTTGCGGTCGTGTTGGACACCATGCGGCAGTTGCAATCGCAGCTCCTGATGCGGCAATACGAGGGGTTCTTGAGGTAGCGGACGCGCGTCCAAACCGTCGGCAACGCTACTCACTCAGCCAGGCACACTCTGATACAAACAGGGAGTCACGATGCGAATCATTCTTCTTGGCGCGCCGGGCGCAGGCAAGGGCACACAGGCGGCGACGCTTCATGAACACCTGAACGCGCCGCACATCGCGACAGGCGATCTCTTTCGTGCCGCTCTCTCACAGGGCACGCCGCTCGGGCTTGAGGCCAAATCCTATATGGATCGCGGCGAGTTAGTGCCGGACGACGTGACGGTTCGGATGCTGCTGGAACGCATATCGCAGCCGGACGCGGCGGACGGCTATATCCTGGACGGATTTCCGCGCAGCCTCGCGCAGGCGGAGGCATTGGACGAGGCTCTCAAGAGTCACAATGAGACCGTGGACAAGGTGCTGTTGGTCGATGTCTCGGAGGATGAGTTGGTTCGCCGCCTGAGCGGACGGTGGATTTGCCGCGCGTGCCAGACGCCGTACCACGCCGTCAGCAACCCGCCAAAGACCGAGGGCATGTGCGACGCGGACGGTGGTGAACTGTACCAGCGAGACGATGACAAGCCCGAGACGGTACGGAATCGCCTCGGCGTGTACCGGGATCAGACTGCGCCGCTTATCGACTACTACACTGCTCAAGAAATTCTCACGAGCATCAACGGCGAGCAGGAGATCGATGTTGTACGAGCCGACCTGCTAGCGGCGATCAACTAGGTTCCAGATCTCCACGATGGTACTTGGCAACAAGCAATCGCCGACCGTGAAGTCACCGCGTGAGATTGACCTCATGCGCAAGGCGGGCCATATCGTCGCCGACGTCCTAAACATCTTGCGTGACGCGGCCAAGCCCGGTGTAACAACAGCGCAGTTGGACGAGATTGCGGGGCGAGAGATACGTGGACGGGGCGGTGTGCCGTCCTTCCTCGGCTACCAGGGCTTTGTAGCTCATATCTGTACATCGTTCAATGAGGAGGTCGTTCACGGTATTCCCGGCCCCCGGAAGATCCAGGACGGTGATGTCCTGTCCATCGACTGCGGGGCAATCTATGACGGCTATCACGGTGATTCCGCAATTACATTTGCCGTAGGCGATGTTCCCGATGGGGTCAAAGATCTGATAGAGGACACGCGCCAGTCGTTGATCGCCACCATTGATGCGGCGCGGTCTGGAAACGGGATTGTAGATCTGACGACCGCAATCAGGGACTACGCAGAACCAAAGGGCTACAGCATGATTCGCGGATACGGCGGTCACGGAATCGGCACTGAGATGCACGAGAATCCATGGATTCCGAACAATGTCGCCGATTTCGATAGTACGAGTCGACGAGGGCTACGGAGATTTCGCTTGCGGCCCGGCGTGACAATCGCGCTGGAGCCGATGCTAACGATGGGCGACTGGCGGACATTCGTGGAGGAAGACGATTGGACGGTTTCAACCGTGGACGGGAGTTTGTCGGCCCACTGGGAACACACAATCGTTGTAACGGAGGACGGACCGGAGGTTCTAACCAGCCGAACCGGGCAACCGTGACGTAGCTTTTTGTATCCACGCTATGGCATACTGATTGTTCGTGCGGCCTATCTGATGGGCGAGGTATGACTCAAAAGAATAAGAAGGAAACAATCGAGGTAGAGGGCACCGTTCGGGAAGCTCTCCCAAACGGCATGTTCCGTGTGGACTTGCCGAATGAGCATTCTGTCTTGGCTCATGCCTCCGGAAAGATCAGGCTCAACTTTATTCGCATCCTGCCCGGGGATCGCGTGCTTGTTGAGCTTTCGCCGTACGACTTGAAGCGGGGACGGGTAACGTACCGCTTCCGCTAGTTTCGACAAGCATCAGGGAAAACAGGCACAGAAGAAGGACAGCGCGACATGAAAGTATCAGCGTCCGTGAAGGCGCGATGCAACAAGTGCCGAATCGTTCGGCGCAAGCGCCGGCTGTTCGTCATCTGCACGAATCCGAAGCATAAGCAGCGACAGGGCTGAACGGGGAGCACGGGACGGACTGATGGTACGAATAGCCGGGGCGGATATTCCAGACAACAAGAAGGTTGCCTACTCACTTCGTTACATTTACGGCGTTGGCCCGAGTCGAGCGGGCGAGATTCTCGAGCGGTCCGGAGTCGACCCCGACCGGCGAGTTCATGAACTGACCGAACAGGAAATGGCCCTACTGCGTGAGGCCATTGAGCGGGGCGGGTATCTGATTGAGGGCGATCTGCGACGTGAGATCGCCATGAACATCCGCAGGCTCATTGAGATTGGCAGCTATCGTGGCGTCAGGCATCGGATGGGGCTGCCTGTGCGCGGTCAGCGGACACGCACGAACGCACGCATCCGCAAAGGCCCCAAGCGCACGGTGGCCGGCAAGCGGCGGGTTGCTCGCAAGTAAGAAAACGGCCCAACGAGAACAGTGGAACAGGGCCGACTCGCCGGAACGCGCGAGTATCTGCCTGCCCGCCGAAAGGAGCGATAGCAAAACATGGCGAGACGAGGACGCCAGCGAGTGCGCCGCAGGGAGCGCAAGTCTGTGCCCTATGGCCGCGCGTATATCTACGCCACGTTCAACAACACTGTTGTCACACTGACGGACCCGGTCGGGAACGTGATCGCCTCCGGCAGCGGCGGCGCGGTTGGTTTCCGCGGTTCTCGCAAGGGAACGGCATTCGCGGCGCAGCGAGCCGCTGAAGAGACTGCGCGGCGCGGCATGGAGCATGGCCTGCAGCATGTAGAAGTGCGTGTGAAGGGCCCCGGCAGCGGCCGTGAGGCGGCAATCCGCTCTTTGCAAGCCACCGGTCTCGTCGTCACCGCTATCAGGGATACCACGCCGATACCGCACAACGGATGCCGGCCGCGAAAGCGCCGCCGCGTCTAGTCGTCGCACGAGGAATTCAGAAACCAATATGACGCGAACAGCGACACACGGATTGTCTGCGGTAATGCCGGCAACCAGGAGGAACACGTAAGGGATGGCTCGATATACGGGGCCGGTCTGCCGGCTATGCCGGCGACAGGGAATCAAGCTCTTTCTCAAGGGAGAGCGTTGCTATACACCGAAATGCGCCATCGAGCGACGTCGCAGCGCCCCCGGCGAATCGGCCACGGGTAATCGGCGTCGACGGCGGCTCTCGGAGTGGGGAATCCACTTGAGGGAGAAGCAGAAGGCCCGCCACATCTACGGCGTGCTTGAGCGCCAGTTCCGAAAGCACTATGCGGTCGCCGCGCGACAACGCGGGGCGACGGGCGAGAACCTGCTCAAAATCCTTGAAACCCGCCTGGACAACGTCGTCTATCGACTTGGGTGGGCAAACTCGCGCAAGGAGGCGCGCCAAATGGTGTCGCACGGCCATTTGGCTGTGAACGGCCGCCGGGCGCGAACGCCGTCCATCAGCGTCAAGGAGGGAGCGGAGATCTCGTGGGTGCCCAGCTCCACCAGCACGACCCAATATGAGATCGTCCAGTACCAGGCGCAACGGCGGCAACCGCCGGAGTGGCTGCAGATGGATGCGCGGGGCATGATGGGACGGATGCTGCGGCAGCCTGAGCGGGCCGATATGGACATCCGCATCGATGACCGCCTAATTGTCGAGTTCTATTCACGGTAGAGACTGCGGAACGCAAAGGCGCAGACAGCGCATGCATACCTGTACGGCAGGGAGGCCAAACTCTTGACCCTGATGACTGAGGCAGAAATACATCTAGAGACGGGCGCGAGCCTTGCTCCTGAGATCACGACCGATCGGTCGCAGGATGCGTATGGCCGATTCATCATCGAGCCACTAACACAGGGCTTTGGCGTGACACTCGGCAATGCCATTCGGCGAGTCTTGCTGAATTCGTTGCCCGGCGTGGCAATTACCGCCGTGCGGATTGAGGGCGCGCAGCATGAATACTCCACCCTGCCCCACGTACGTGAGGACATGGTTGATTTCCTGTTGAACGTGAAGGACATCCGCATCCAGTCCATCACCGGACGCCCCGGCACTCTGCGGCTTGATGTGAGCGGGCAGGCGGGAGCAATTACGGCCGGCGACATCCAGCGGCATGGCGATTACACAGTCGTCAATCCCAATCTTGTGCTGCTCAATGCCGACAGCACGGACGCCGAGCTCTCGATCGAATTCACCGTCGAGCAGGGCACCGGCTTCCGGGCAGCAGAAACCTCGGAAGAGGATCCCATCGGCATCCTGCCTGTGGACGCCATTTTCACGCCCATTCGCCGGGCAAACTTTGAGGTTGAGGCAACACGCGTCGGCCAGGTGACGGACTTTGATCGGCTCGTGCTTGAGGTATGGACTGACGGCACAATCACGCCCGAGGACGCCGTCCGCAAGGGCACGCAGATAATCATCGATCAACTGCAGCCATTCGCTTCCCTCGGGGAGTCGGCTGCTCTTGCCGCCGGGCAGCAACCCGGCCTCAGCGTTCCGCCTTCACTATCCGCGGTCACCGTCGAGGATCTACATCTTTCCACACGAACGCAAAACAGCCTGCGCCGCGGAAACCTGGCAACAGTAGGACATGTGCTCGAGAAGTCCGCACAGGAACTCCTTGAACTGCGCAACTTTGGCGAACAGTCTCTCAATGAACTCGTCCAGCGTTTGCGGGAGATGGGTGTGGCGATCCCGGAGGACGATGAGGATCGCGCGTGGCGGCGCGTCCCGCTTGCGACGCTTGTTCCGAGCGCCGAAGGTACTGTCGCCGGGGCCGAGCAAGGGGCGGATGGCGACGCCGACGAATCAGAAGACGGCGCCGTCTTCTCAATGCGCCCGGACGAGGATGTCTCGGAAGTGGATCTGACCCACTATTCGCGCCGCTCGTTCGACCCGGACGATGATGACGAGGAATAGGATAACCGGACTATGAGACACCGCGTTTCAGGCCGCACGCTCGGCAGAAAAACCGCGCCGCGCATGCTGATGTATCGCAATCTGACGAGGGACCTGTTCCTGCGTGAAGCGATTGTGACGACCGAGGCGAAGGCCAAGGAGACGCGCAGCTTTGCGGAACGCATGGTGACGCTTGGCAAGGACGGCGGACTCTCCGCGCGTCGGCGCGCGCTCAAGTTCATCCCGGATAAAGATGTGGTGGATAAACTCTTCCGGGTGTATGGAGAGCGGTATCAAAACCGCCCCGGCGGATTCACGCGGATCACAAAGATCGGACCCCGACATGGCGATGCCGCGCCAATGGTGCGGTTGGAGCTCGTCTAGGGGCGCTGGGGAATCCACCGATGCAGACGGCCACACTCAATAAGCCTACCGACGACTCAACGCCGCCCGACGTTGCAGATCGACTCGTTGTACTCACCATTGAGTATGCGGGAGAACGCTACCAGGGAATGCAGTTGCAGAAGCCGGGCGTGCCGACAATCCAGGGCAAGATTGAAGACGCGCTCTTGAAGCTGACGGGGCAGCACTATCGCATTGCCGCGGCAGGACGCACTGATTCAGGGGCGAGCGCGCGAGGGCAGGTGGTCAGCTTCCAGCCTGTGACCGAACTGCCCTTCGATCGTTATGTGACAGGACTGAACCACTATCTGCCGAATGATATCAGCGTGACCAGGGCACAATGGGCGCCCGAAACCTTTGACGTCACGCGGGACGCCCGCTCACGCCACTACCGCTACACCATCGTCAACCGCCAGTCACCGTCCGCGCTCCTGCGTCAGCAGGCCGCGCACGTCAAAGAGCATCTTGATGAGACGGCGATGGCGGAGGCGATAATAGCATTGGACGGTTGGCTGGACGCGCGGCCCTTCACCGGACCGTTGCCGGCAGACCGGAACCCGCTGCGGCGCTACGACGATGCAGCCGTTGCGCGTGACGGGGACATTGTGACGATTGACCTGCGCGGGAGTGGATTCCTGCCCCACCAGGTCAGGCGTGTCGCCGGTGCTCTCGTGCAGGTGGGCACGGGGCAGATGAGCACGGCAGCGTTTCATCAGCTTGCGCGTGAGGGCGCGCCGGGGGAGGCGACATTGACTATGCCCGCCGCCGGCCTGTGCCTGATGGGCGTTACATATGACAACGGAATCCTTGAAGACTGAGGCAATCTCCATGGCAAATGTACGAACATTCAGCCCCAAGAAGAGCGAGATCGAGCGCGGTTGGCGCGTTATAGACGCGGAGGGCGAGACACTTGGACGTCTGGCAACCCGCATCGCAGCCATTCTCCGCGGCAAGGACAAGCCGACGTATACGATGCACATGTCAGTCGGCGACAACGTTATCGTCATCAATGCCGAAAAAGTGCGCGTGACAGGGCAGAAAGAGGACCAGAAGACCTACTATCGCCACACGCAGTATCCGGGAGGGTTGCGTGCAGTCACGCTGTCCACTCTCCGAGAGAAGCACCCGGAACGCATCATTCAGAACGCCGTGAAGGGCATGCTGCCGCACAATCGGCTTGGCAGGCAGAATCTGCGTCGCCTGCACGTCTACGCCGGGCCTGCACACCCGCATGAGGCGCAGGTACGCGCCGGCCAGGGGGTAGTGGGCCGTCGCAAGCAGGCCGAACTGGAAGCGCAGATTGCTGCGCCTGAGCCGGTTGCCGTTCCCGAGGAGGCAGCGCCGGTTGTGCCGCCGACCCGCAGACGCCGCCGCGCGGCTACGCAGGAAACACAGGACGCAACTCCGCCGGAGGCGACGACTGCAGAAGAGCAGGCCACCGAGGAGGAAGCGCCGATCGTGCCGCCGACCCGCAGACGACGGCGTACTGCCGCGCAGGCAGCTGAGGAAACCCCGTCAGAGGCGACTACCGAGGCACAGGACACCGAGGAAGCAGCACCGGCTGCGCCCCCGACTCGCAGACGACGGCGTACTGCCGCGCAAGCAGCCGAGGAAACGCCCTCTGAGTCGTCCGCTGCAGATAACGAGGACACCGTTGTGGAGAATGAGCAGGCGCCAGAATCTGACGAAGTAGTCGAGACTGCCGATACGGAAGATGGAGCGGCAGACGAAAACGACGAGTCGAAGGAACAGGGATAGGAACGGAGCGACTCCCGGGGAGGGGAACGGAAAGGCATGACGACAGCAGGTCGATATTTCCAGGCAACGGGGCGGCGCAAGCGGGCAGTGGCGCGCGTACGCGTGACGCCGGGGGCTGAGTCCATGTTTGTCGTGGACGGCAAACCGCTTGAGGAGCGATTCCCGCTGGAATTACATCGCCGCTCAATCTTGCAGCCGCTGGTCGCGACGGATTCCCTACGGCGGTTTGCGATTACAGTGAGGGTTACCGGCGGCGGCGTTACAGGACAGGCTGAGGCGATCCGTCATGGACTGGCGCGCGCGCTTACGAGTCTCGATGAGTCGATGCGCCCTGTTCTCAAGAAGTCGGGCTTCCTCACGCGTGACGCCCGTGAGAAGGAGCGCAAGAAGTACGGCCTGTTCCGCGCACGGAAGAAGCAACAGTACTCCAAGCGTTAGTTTTCTCGGTTCGCGATTAGCCTCGCGTGGCTTTACCCGCTGGCATTTCACGTTCCGGCTTGGACACCTAACGCACGATCGCTTCTCGGTTCGCGATTAGCCTCGCGTGGCTTTACCCGCTGGCATTCCACGTTCCGGCTTGTCCGGCTACGGACTACTAGATTCCCGTGAGGTCTCGGCCCGCGCCGATTAGGCGTTGCACGCGCTCCATGGAACGCGCCTCTGCGTAGATCCTCAGCAGCGGCTCCGTGCCGGAGAACCTGATGAGCATCCATGAGCCGTCGTCAAGCATGAAATGGTAGCCGTCTTTGGTTGAGACCTCTGCGACGGCCACCCCCGCAAGCTCCGCCGGTTGACTCTCAGCAACACTGCCCATGACCTCGGCTCGGCGAGCGGCAGGGAACTCAAGGTCAAGGCGGTCATACTGGTGCGGCCCAACGGTTTCGTAGAGCCAATCTATGAGCCCGGACAGGGAGCGGCCCGTCTGCGCCATTGCATCGAGGATGTAGAGCGCCGAAAGCACACCGTCACGCTCCGGCACGTGTCCCCGGAATCCGAAGCCGCCGCTCTCTTCGCCGCCAATCAACGCGTCCGTCTCCATCATGCGCGGCCCAACGTATTTGAAGCCGACCGGCTCTTCATAGACCGGGACGCCGTACTTTTCGCCGAGGATATCGATCATGCGTGAACTCGTGATGGACTTGACCAATGGGCCGCGCTCACCGCGAATCTCCAGCAGGTAGAAAGCGAGCAGCGCGAAGAACTGCAGGGGCGTGAGGAATCGGCCTCCCTCGTCCACACCTCCAACGCGATCCGCGTCGCCGTCGGTCGCAAGCCCCACGCCGTAACCGTACCGAACGACAGCCTCGCGTAATTCGCCGAGGTTGTGGGAGATGGGCTCCGGCTGCCTCATACCGGGAAAGTCGGGGTTGCGTTCGCCGTGAATCTCTATCAGTTCCGTCTTGCCGCCGCCAAGCAAGTCTGCGAGATAGCCCATTCCCGCGCCGTACATCGGATCGCTCACGACGCGCAGGCCTGCAGCCTGGATACGCTCCACGTCCACAAGAGAGCGGAGTTGGTCGATGTAGCCGGGGCGGGGATCGATCATAGTAACAATCCCGTCCCTTAGCGCGTCAGCCAGCGGCATCACGGACGGCGGACCGGCTGACTCAGCCTCATGAATCTCGCGCTCTACGGCAGCGATAATCTCCGGCGATGCAGAACCGCCGTAGTCCGGCTTGTACTTGAATCCGTTCCATTCAGGCGGGTTGTGACTGGCAGTAACGATGATAGCCCCGGCGGCTTTTAGAGCGATGACGTTGTAGCTGACAGTCGGCGTTGGAGCCCACGTCTGGCATAGGTAGGACGGCACGCCTTCCGCTGCCAAAACCTCTGCGATGGCGGCGGCAAACCGTTCGGAGCCGAATCGCGTGTCATAGCCGACGATGACACCCTGCCCCGCCGTGCCCTGCGCTTTCAGATACTGCGCGACGCCCTTGGCACAGTACCGCACGTTCTCAAAGGTGAATTCCTCCGCGATGATCGCCCGCCAGCCATCGGTTCCAAAGGCGATCTGAGATTGGGTGGAAATGGTCACGATTCTGCGGCCTCCATAATTGACGGTATCCTGCTTTGGAGAATCTCAGGGTTTCTTGAATTCCGGTTCTTGCTCGCGGGCGCGCTACACCGTCAGCCCGTGAATAGGAAATATAAGTTCCTGCACGCGTTTGACGGACTCCTCAGCCTCTCGCCAGACACGAGCGTCATCCGCCTCAAGCAGATCGGCGGCAGGGTCATCCCGCAACTGCTTGAGGCCGTACGTTTCCTGGTACGACTCAGGTATTTCGTCTGGCAGTTCCACGCCCGCCATCACGGCGTAGTCCATCGCCCAGCACCTCGCAACGGCGGACAGATCATATCCGCCGCCTCCCATAGCCAGCCACTTGCCGGGAGACAGAGCGCCCAGGGTTGCGACGGCCGATGTATGACCTGTAGACGTGAGTCGTAGGTGAGTGAGCGGGTCATCTATGTGCGTATCAATGCCCTGCTGTGTCACGAGAACATCCGGATTGAACTTGCGAATAAGTGGCGCGACGGCGTTCTCCAGAACCTGCCTATACGCCTCATTATGCGTTCCGGGCGCGAGCGGCAGATTGACAGCGTAGCCGACGCCCCCCTCTTCACCCATCTCGGTCGTGTCTCCGGTGCCAGGAAAAAGCGTCTGACCGGACTGATGTAAAGAGATGGTCAGCACACGATTGCTGGCATAGAAGGCGTTCTGTACGCCGTCGCCATGGTGCGCATCGATGTCGATATAGACGACACGCTCCGCGCCGAGGGCAAGCAAGCGCAGGATGGCGATGACCGCATCGTTAAAGACGCAGAAGCCGTAGGCAAAGTCCGGGCCGGCGTGATGATAGCCGCCACCCGCGTTGAAGACGACATCGGCTTCGCCGTTCCACACGGATTCCGCCGCAACGAGCGAGGCCCCTGCGGCCAGCGCAGCTGCTTCATACATGCCTTCCGAGATGGGGTTATCACCCCAATCGCTGAAGCCATAGCGGTGTTGGCGATGTAGGTCCTCTCCGCGACTGAACGCTTGCACGGACTCGATGTAATCGCGGCCATGGAATGTCATCAATTCCTGCTCCGTGGCAACACGCGGCTCAATCACCATGGCATCGGGGCGCTCGAATACGCCGTACGCCTGCAGAAGCTCATAGACGAGGCGCAGGCGCATGGGACGCAGCACGTGATCTTCACGCAAGATGTTTCGCGTGAGCTCCGGACTGTACATGAATCCTGCTGTCATCGGTAGTACCACGTTCCCCTGCTCTCCCCTGTCGTTATGGTACAGGGCGGCGGTGGGCTTAGACAGTCAGTATCATATCTGCCGCGCCAAGAGTGATATCCCAACCCGTTTCAGAGCAGAGGATGTCGACTTCGTGCGCGATCTGCCGGTCGTGGGCCGGGTTGCGGTGAACGACGATCACACGGGGCGTCCACCCGGACTCGTCAACGATGTCCGCAATTTCTCGATGCAGCAGCGCGGGAGCCATATGTCCATTACGAGATGCGTCCCCTGCACTCGCGTCGGAGTAAGTGACCTCACAGATAAGGACATCCGGCGGGGCCGTCGCAATGTGAGTCGAGAATCCTGGGGCGGTATCGCCCGTATAGTAGAGGCTTCGCTCACCGTTTGAGACCAGAAAGCCGAGCGCAGGCGCGGTGTGAGTGGCGGCACGGGGAGTGATCGCAAGATCGCCGATCGCAACCGCATTGTCCAGTTCCAGCGTGTGAAACTGGGCGCGTGGGTTGCCGTCCTGGCCTATCCGCTCCTGGTACGCGGAATAGATGACGTTGTTCATCAAGTGAGCAGCGAGGGCATCAAGCGTGTCCGCGAGCCCGTAGACATGCAGCGTACCTGCTAGTGGAGTTGCGTATGCCAGCGCAGGAAGATCGCGAATGTGGTCGTAGTGGCGATGGGTGAGGAACACATGGCGCAGATCTTGCAGTTCCTCAAGGGTCAGCGAACGAGTCAGACTGCCGGCATCCAGCGCCACACGGCCGTCAATGACGATACCCGCCAGTCTCGTCGCGGCGGATTCTGCGTTATGGGCGCCGGTAAGGCGGATAATCATTTGACAGCAGGAAACGTAACCCGGCCTCGTCGAGGAATGTCACCGGACGGCGGGCGGCATCAGGTCGTATTAAGGATCAGATCAATGTTCACCAGGGGATTGGAAACGTCGGAGACATAGAGCCTCTTCTCGGGATCGTCAATCGCGACTTCAAAGCAATTAACGTACAATCTCACTTCTTCCCCGACATACCCTGATTCTTCGGGCGGTTGAACGGTCATGAACGGCAGCTTCCCGGCCTCGACAATCATTTCAATCTTCGTGACGTATCCCGCTATCCGCGCCTGAATGCTCGTGCCAATCGGCGCCGGTGCACCGTCTATTGTGACTGTTCCCCGGTAGAGCCGCGGGAAGGGTGGAACCGGATTGACACCGACGGCAGGAGGATTGTGCGTACGGAAACAGGTGGCGCCTCGTTTGAGATCTTCTGCGTTAGACAGAATCGATCGGACGGAAATACCCAGGCCGGACGCGGCAGAGCCGGGACCAAGTACTTCTACGATTCTCGGTGAGACGACGCCGACGACATCCGTATTCAGGTTGAAGATGGGCGCGCCACTTAGTCCCTCGACAAATTGCCTGTCAATTTGGAAATACAGCGTTACGTCGATCTCGTGCCGGGCCTGAATCCTTCCACTCGCACCGGACGGCACTTGGCCGCCGGCCCCACCGGGGTACCCAACAGCGACGATACTCTCACCGGCGGGTACGAACGCGTCTCCCACAAGGCTTAGCGGTGGAATCTGTCCGTCAACGGGGAGTCGAAGGAGAGCCACATCCCGAATCTCGTCCCGGCCGACAAGAGTGGCAAGCACCGAACCGGTCGTGGCATGTGTCACCTGGATTTCCGTGGCATCCAATGGAATGAGTTCAGAGCTCGTGACGATATGTCCCTCTTCGTCGAAAACGAACCCTGTCCCCTGCCGATTTCCAACGTTGATGCGAACAATAGAATCCGTCACCTCTGCGACCACTTCTTCCGGAGTCCGGATTGGTTTTGGCGTCGCAGTTGGAGTTGGCAAGGGTGTTGCTGTGGGCAGAGGCGGCTGTGGCGTCGCGGTTGGAGTCGGCGTCACGGTTGGCGTGGGCGTGACCGTTGGAGTGTGGGTCGGGAGCGGAGTATACGTTGGGATGGGTGTTGTCGTGGGTGTGGGCGACGCCGGTCCTCCATCACAGCCGCTACTCAGCCCAACGGCAAGCACGATACCCGCTGTAATCACGCCGAGCAGCACAAGCCTCAGCAATCCACTAGCGCCTTTGCTGCCCGACATCATGAATTGGTGCCCACTCTTCTCCAGTTGACTAGCGCGAGAGCCATATTTCCTGCCTGATGATAGCTATACTTTGACTATGGTCGCCCCAGGCAACCGCGTCGATCGGCCTCCCCGCGCCGACTTCCATTCTACCGTACTTGTGACGGGTGGAACGGGTGTTATGGGGACTGTGGTGACAGATTACCTGCTCGCAGAAGGTCACTCAGTGCGCGTCTACTCACGGCGAGCCTCGCAAGCACATGTCTCGCCTGGTATAGAGCCCTTTGATGGCGATATTCGCGATGTCGACGCCCTGGCGGCAGCACTCAGTGGCGTGGATGCCGTCGTGCATCTCGTGGGAATCCTGCGCGAGGCCGGGCGCGCGCAGACCTTTGGCGGTGTGTTCCTGGAGGGCACGCGGGCTGTCATCCAGGCGGCTCGTCAGGCAGGTGTTCGGCACTTCGTCCACGTGACGGGCATCGGAGCGGATCCGGATTCTCCTTACGCGTTTGAGCGGTCGCGCGGGTTGGCGGAGCGCGAAACGCGCGAGTCAGGTCTGGATTGGGTTATCTTGCGGCCGTCCGTGATATTCGGCGTGCGCGACAGCATGTTCGATCTCGTGGCAAGGAGCCTAAAGAGCACGTGGCCATTCGCAGTCGTGCCAAGACAGGATGGTTTGTATCAACCAATCTGGCGGGATGATGCTGCGCTGTGTGTCGCCGCCGCATTGCGAGACGGGACTTTGCTGGGCGGCACCTACGAACTTGGTGGGCCGGACACGTGGACGTACAGGGAACTCGTCGGGCTGGCTTTGCGCCAACTCAAGCTCAGGCGAATTCTGTTGCCACTCCCATCACCTCTGCTGTTAGCCGGGGCGGGACTCCCACGACTGGTGGGAAAGAGAGCAATGGTTACGTCATCTGAATTGCGTCAGCTCACTCACGATAACCGGACTGATCCAGCTGTAGTGCGCGAAGCATTTGGCATCGAGCCGACGAGTCTGTCGAGCAAGGCTGCAGAGGCGTTCGCCCTCTGACAGTCGCTAGCGAAGATGTCATAAGATAGGACGAGGTGGAGAATGGAGGCCACCGCCTGCCGGCGGTACTGCCTCCCCAATCAGCGCAAAGGGAAATTGCATAGTGGCCACCCGTTGGACAGGTCTGTCGCCCGTCACACGGCGCGCTCCGGACGCGCCACAGATGGATCCGAACCGCGTTGCGCCTGCACGCACCGCAGGTCGCCGACGTGGACGCGCCGGCGTACGACGCCCCGATGAGCTTGAGCATTTGCGCGATCGCTTTAGCAGGTTCCGCCCCACCCGATTGCGCCTCACGATGCAGACAAAGATCGCCCTGAGCGGACTCTTTTTCGGCACATTCCTTGTCGCAGGCGGCTTATTCGTCGCATATCTAAACGCGGACGAGGCGCGCGTAGAACAATTCGGCCTGATCGGCGCCTTCGTCATCAGCCTGACGTCGAGCGCGACGGTCGTGCTGCCCGCGCCCGGCATCCTGATCATCCTCAGCATGGCGGAGATCATCGATCCGTGGCGGCTGGGCGTTGTGACGGGCATCGGCACCGGAATCGGCGGCAGCACGGCCTACCTTGCCGGGGCGGTCGGTCGCGGCGCGATGGGAGAGTCTAGCAGGCTCAAGCAGCGGATGACGAACCTCTTCAATAGCAAATGGGGTGCGGTCCTTTTATTCCTCGGCAACCTGATTCCCTTCGCTCCCGGCGACGCGATCAGCGCTATCGCAGGCATCTCACGCTTCCCGTTGATTCCCTTTTTCATCTACATCATCATTGCCTCAATCATCAAGATGATTGCTCTTTCATGGCTTGGGCGGATTGCGCCGGACATCGCAGGAACTTTCCTGGGCTAAAAGGGAGCGCTATTTCGTGAAGATCGCCGTCGGTGCTGACCATGCAGGTCTCCCGCTCAAGGAAGCGGTTATCAACCGCATTGGCGCGCTAGAGCACGCGGCTGTCGACCTCGGCGCGCACGACTTCGACGCCGATGACGACTACCCGGACTTTGCTCTGGCCGTGGCCACGGAGGTGGCGGAGGGCCGTGCAGACCGCGGCGTCGTGCTGTGCGGGAGTGGCGTTGGGGCAAGCATCGTCGCCAACAAAGTAAGAGGTGTGCGCGCCGGCGTCTGCCATGACACCTATTCAGCTAGACAAGGTGTGGAACACGACGATATGAACGTTCTGTGCATCGGTTCACGCATCATCGGCTCAGCGCTTGCCGACAGCGTCGTTGATGCGTTTGTCACCGCCGCGTTTACTGGAGAGGAACGTCATGCGCGCCGCCTTGAAAAGGTCAAGGCAATAGAGGCATCCGGCGGCATATCGCAGTAGTGAGAGGCTTGTAAGGGAATCAGAGGGGGCATCCTTTGACGACGTCGGATTTGAGGCCGAATGAATTTGTGTCAGCCGTATCAACAGCGGTGGACGAGCTGAGCGATGAGCTCATCCGCATCAGCAAGGATGTTCACGCGCATCCTGAACTCAACTACGAGGAGTTCTATTCGTCCGCGCTGTTGGCGGATGCCATGGAACGGCACGGATTCACGGTTGAGCGTGGGACCGGAGGCGTAGAAACTGCTTTCCGGGCGACGCTCGATGGCGGCGCCGGATCGGGGCCCACTGTTGCGTTCCTGGCTGAGTACGATGCTCTCCCGGAGATCGGCCATGGCTGCGGCCACAATCTGATCGCGATCTCCAATATCGGCGCGGCGCTAGCCCTCAAGGCCCTGATGCCGCGACTGCCGGGCACAATTCAGGTGCTCGGGACTCCGGCAGAGGAAGGCGGCGGGGGAAAGATCCGGATGATCGATGCGGGCTCATTCGGCGACGTTGACGTTGCGCTCTCATCGCATCCGGCGGCCAACCGCACCGTCATCCCCAACTCGATCCCGGTTGAAGAGAGCTGGAGCCTGGCGATGGTCGGCTATCGCTTTGCCTATCATGGCCGAGCCGCCCACGCGGCCGTCTCCCCCCACCACGGCATCAACGCGCTCAACAGCGTCATCCACCTATTTACCGGAATCGATGCTCTCAGGCAGCACCTTCGGGACGATGTTCGTATTCACGGCATCATCACGGACGGCGGGCGGGCGCCGAACATCGTGCCGGACTTCGCTGCCGCGAATTTTATGCTGCGTTCGCGTGACCGTGACTACCTTGGTGAAGTCGTAGAGAGCGTGAAACAGGTGGCGGAAGGAGCTGCGACGCTTACGGGCGCAACGCTTGAAATCCTGGACGCGCATCCGATGTATGAGAACGTGCGGCCAAACGAGCCTCTCGCTCGGGTTGCCCGACAGTACGCGGAGGCCGTCGGCATGAACGTCAATGACCCCCGGCCCGGCTCACGGGGCGGCGCATCGACGGATTTCGGAAACGTGAGCCAGCGCATGCCGTCATTTGCAGTGAGCTTTGCCGTAAGCGAGACGCCAATACCGGGGCACTCGATCCAGATGACAGAAGCAGCCCTCTCCGATTTGGCCCATGAGAGCGCGCTGGGCGTGGCGAAATCACTGGCGCTGACCGGCATAGACGCGCTGACAGATGCGGATTTCCTCCGGGCGGTGCGCGCAGATTTTGAGGCGAGGAACGGTAACTAATACCGTCTGGGGTACTTCAATGGCACGCGTAAAGATCGCCAACGCCAAGTTCATCATGACGATGAACGCGTCACGCCGCATCATTAGCGACGGGACGATCATTTTCGATGACGATCGCATCACACACGTGGGCAAGGCCGTGGACTTGGCGAACGCGCCTGCGGAGCGGGTCATCGACGGGCGGGAGATGGTGATTACGCCCGGATTCGTCAACGGGCACATGCACATTTCCTACGCGCACGCGACGCGCGGCATCTTTCCCGACGATCTCAGCCCCCGCGACTATTTGGCCAACGTATTTGCTCTGCAGCAGTCCATGACGGAGGAGGAAGAGCACGACACGTCTCTGTTGGGAATTACGGAATTGCTGCGCGGGGGGACGACGACGTTCGTGGACCCGGGAAGCACGCGATTCCTTGATGCCTGCATGGACGCCTACGAGAGGGCCGGCTGCCGCATTGTCGTCGGAAGGCAGGTCACGGATCGGACCAACCCGCTCAACCTGCCCGTCTATGAAACTGCCGAAGCGGTCGCGCTCACAGGGCGAACTATTGACGCGTATGACGGCGGTCTTGACGGGCGTGTTCACGCGTGGGCGATGCCGTTCTCCGTCGACTACTGCTCACCGGCACTGCTCCGGGAGCTAAAGGCGCTGGCCGATTCCATGAACACACGGCTCACTCTCCATCACGGGAACGGCCCGGCTACGGTGCGCGCGTTCCTTGAGAACTACAATGTCCGCCCCACCATGTGGCTGGAGGATCAGGGCATCCTCGGAAATAACGTGGTGTTGTCGCACATCATTGGACTGGACGGCAAAGAGGTTGCCTCCATGGCGCGTACCAACACGTACGGCATTCTGTGCCCGACAGCAGCGATGAAGATGGGCTCCGGCCTTTCACAACAGGGAATGGCGCCGGAGATGCTTCGGAGCGGCGTCACCCTGGGACTCGGCACGGACGCCGGCAATAACTCGAACCTCATTGAAACGCTCCGATCCATGTATCTCATTGCCATCTTGTTCAAGGACGCCCGTACAGACACACGGATGATTCCTGCAGAGGCCGCGCTGGAAATGGCGACGATCGGCGGAGCGACAGCTCTTGGCCTGGATAATGAGATCGGCTCCATCGAGGCGGACAAGAAGGCTGACCTTGTGATGTTTGATACGCGCCGGGCGCAGTGGCGAACACTGTTCAATCCGGTAAACAGCCTCGTGTACAACGCGGACGGACGCAGCGTTCACACGGTGATTGTGAATGGGCGAACGGTCGTCGAGGGCGGAGAGGCGACATTTGTCGATGAGTGGGAGCTGGCACAGCGGGTGCAGCGACATGGAGAGTCCATGTTGGAACGTACCAATACGTCATTCCCGCCCCGCTGGCCGGTGATCTAGCGTCCGTCAGTGCCCCAATTCGCGCTTCGCCGCCGGAAAGACCGGGCGCGCTAGTCCGGCAGAGACCCCTCTTCGCGCATCACGTTGGCAAGAAGGCTGATGCCATCCTGGATTTCCCCGGGAGTGGGAAAGCTGTAGTTCAGCCGCGCCCGCTGAGAGCCCTCTCCGGTGGGCGAGAACTGGTGCCCGCCAAGGTAGCGCACGCCCTGTTCCTGTGACACCGGCTCAAGCGCCTGCATGTCGGTGCCCTCCGGGAATTCCGCCCACACAAACATGCCCGCCTTGGGAACCGTCATGCTCACGAGCGGCCCGAAGTTCTCTCCAAGCGCGGCGACCATCGTGTCGCGCTTGTGCCTCATGCGGTCGTTCAGGTGGCTGATGCGGGCATCCATGTGATCTTCCATGAACTTGGCGACAATGAGGCCTGAAAGATAGTCATTGCCAACATCCTGCTTGTACGCCGCCATCCGTTCAACAAGACGCTCATCCCCCGTCACCCAGGCCACGCGGACGCCGGGCGAAAGAATCTTGGAGAACGTAGCGATGTAGATGACGCGTTCCTGTGCTCCGTCAAGTGACGCAATGGCCGGGGGCATCTCATCGACGTCCAGCATCTGGTCCACGTAGCAGTCATCTTCAAGGATCAGCGTGTCGTATTCGTGGGCGAGGGCGAGCATTTTAGCCCGGCGGTCAGACGGCATGATGGACCCGTCCGGATTCTGCGGACTGGGAATCGTGTAGATGAACTTGGGTGTGACGCCCTCGGACTTCAGTTCCCCGAGCTTCTGCTCGAGAAGGTCCATTTGCATCCCGTCTTCATCTCTGTCGATGGTGACGATGCGGAGTTCTCGAGCGATGAACGTCCGAACGGCTCCTTGATAGAAGAAACGATCAGTGATGATCGTATCGCCCGGGTTGGTGAGAGTTTCAAGACAGAGCGTGATGCCCTGTGCAGATCCGTTGGTGGTGAGCACCTCAGTGATGGTCGGCCACGTCATGCCGCGATGCGCGGCCATCTTGTGCAGGATGATTTCACGTGTGCGGACCGGCCCATAGGTGGGCGGGTAGCGTGCGATGATTTCCTTCTCTTCGTGGATGACTGCTCGCGCGGCTTCTGCCAGCTCCTCGATGGGCATGACATCCGGGCCGGGATTGGCGCCGCCGAAGTCGTACTGGAAGACCTCTTCCTGCCAGGTGGGCACGGGCCTCTCAGGCACCGTCCAAAAACGGGAATAATCGATGTTGCCCATAACCCCTCCGCCTCTCATTACCCCTCGCGCGGTTCACCACCACGCTGCGCGGAGAGTAGCACAAAGCGTCCCCCGCTGCCGATTGGTGTTCAATCGGCAGCGGGGGACAACTAGGAAACTAAGAACCGGTTTTACTCGGTTGGCCAGCCGTCGGGGATGACGTTGTCACCGAGGGCGGCGGTGATCCGCGCCTCGGCATCGCTGGTCACCCACCCGCTCCACTCATCCTGATTGTTGTTGAGCCACCACAGGGCAGATTCGGCGATGTCAGCGTTAGGGTTGTCCTGCTGCCACGCGACGACAGTGCCGTACTGTGGAATGTCAAACGACCAGCTTTCCAGAACGCTCACCAGCTCCGGCTCGCTGTCAGCAAGCTCCGTGCGGATGGCGATCTTAATCTCGGCGTCCCTGTAGCCACAGCCCGCGGACGGTGCTGGGCCATC
Source organism: Chloroflexota bacterium (assembly GCA_026713485.1). Classification (GTDB taxonomy): domain Bacteria; phylum Chloroflexota; class Dehalococcoidia; order UBA6926; family UBA6926; genus VXMO01. The sequence continues at coordinate 19,872 of JAPOOK010000046.1, forward strand.
AAAGCCGGCTTCAATGTATGCCTGCAGGCCGGTCCAGCAGTCATCGGTGTAGGCGGGCTCTTCCAGGCGGACGAGGTCCAGAAGGAGGGCAGGATCGTTCGTGCCCCACTGGTAACCAAGCCACGGCTCTTGCCGCTCATACGCGCCATAGAGATCCGCGTTCGCTGCCGCGCCGTCACCCGGCTTGACTGCGAAGACGTGATCCTCGAGGCCGTAGGCTGCTATCTGTGCGTCGTTCACGCCTTCGCACGCCCATCCAATGACGCATGAGACCAGGCGGGCCTTGCCGTCTGAATCCGGTGTCTCAAAGAGCTCCTTGAACTGGGGATCCTTGAGATCTTCAATGCTGTCAAGCTCCGGGTATTCTTCCTGGAGATACCGCGGAATGACGAACGCTGACTGCCAGTCGGCGCCGAGGCTGAAGCCAACCTCTTTCACCGAGCCTTCGGCGAGCGCGTCAACCCAGGCAGCATCCTGGTTGGGTAGCCAGATCTCCATGGTGATCTGTGTATCACCCGCACGCAGGCCTTGCAGCAATGGCAGCGTTGCGCCAAAGACGACGTCCGTCTCGTAGCCGTAGCCTGTCTCGAGGATGTACTGCGCGATCCGGTTCTGCAGCTGGGCGCTGGCCCAGTTCAGATCGCTGAAGACGATCCTCGGCTGATCTTCCATATCATCCATAGAATCGTCCGGTGCGGACGTTGCTGTTGGATCCGGTGCCGGTGGTGTTGCGGTTGGGTCTTCCGACCCGCAGGCAGCAGTCAACAGCACCATCGACATGGCGATGGCCATCAATAGAATTGTGAGTTTCCTCATCCGTGTTCCCTTCCTTCCTTTTTTTCCGACAGGCGTTTAAGCGTAGCGCACAGCGTGACGCCTGCCAAATCTACCTCTTTATACGATGGTCTTTTGCGATGGTCATCCAGCAGTAACAGCCTCCGTTCGCCGCGCCGCAATGGATTGGGTAAGTCGATCAATCACGATCGCAAGAAAGACGATGGCTAGCCCGGCCAGCAATCCATTGCCCGGTTCATTCCGCTGCAGGGCACGGTTGACGTTGTCACCAAGTCCGCCGGCGGCAACAAGGCTTGCGATGGTCACCATCGCCAACGCCATCATTGTTGTCTGGTTGATGCCAGCCATGATGGTGGGCAGCGCCATGGGTATCTGCACCTTGGCGAGGGTCTGCCATGGGGATGAACCGAAGGCGCGCGCCGCCTCCACAACAGACGGTGAAACCTGTCGGATGCCGAGATTGGTGAGCCGGATAACGGGCGGCGTTGCGTAAAGGATTGTGGCGAAGATGCCGGCCGGCTTGCCGAGGCCAAAGAACAGGATGCCCGGCAGGAGATAGACAAAGCTCGGCATTGTCTGCATCCCGTCCAGGATTGGCCTCATCAGGTTATCGGCGAATCGACTGCGCGCACCAACAATGCCGATGGGAAGGCCGATGGAGACTGACACAGCGACTGCGACCACCATCAGGGCGACAGTGTCCATGGTGTTTCCCCAAAGGTCCAGGATGCCGATGAACATAAGCGCGAACAGCGTGAACCCCGTCAGCGCCCATCGCCCCACGGCGAAAGCCAGTAGACAGAGGCCGACAACGACAGCAGGCCACGGTGTCCATGTGAGCACATTTTCGATGTAGACGAGGGCATACGTGACCCCGGTACTGAGCGTGTCAAATGCCCACGAGGCCTCCAGCGTGAGCCAGCTGACGAAAGCGTCAATCGAGTCTGCCACCACCTCGCGGGCAGACACGTCAAACGTCATTGAGCCATCAGATGATTGCTCCGTAGTCACCGTTGTGTAGAACCCCATCTCTGGGCCCCAGATCAGCAGGCACAGAACGAGGGCGATTACAAACGCGCCGATCCCCAGAATCCAACGGTCGCGTGTTCGCTGCCCAAAGGGAATCCGTACGGGCGGCTCTTCCGTCTCCGATGCCGATGTGGTGGTGACCTGGCCAGCCGGCTCAGTGCGTACCATTGTCTGCCCCCAGACTCTTCACGTCCGCCTGAATCTTACTCGTCAGGCAGTAAGTCATTCTTCCGAATTTCGCCGAGCAGGATACCGTCAGCATCCACAACTCCCACCGGTCGCGTGGACTCCGCGACTGTCTGCAGCACATCTTCAAGAGAATCATCATGCGCAACGCTGACGGCTTTAATGACCCGGGCGGCGTTCAGCGTGTCCTCGTTATTGGACGCGAGCGACTGCGCCGCGCGACGGGTAATCAATCCCTTGAGGCATGAATCATCAGAAACAAGGAAAAGGGTATCCATCTTCAGAGTGTCCATGAGATGGAGGGCGGCGCGAGGCCCTTGTCGTTCATAGATCATGTCGTCCGGCTCTTTCATAACGGCGCGCGCCTGGATGACACGGGTGCTTGAAACATCCCGCACGAACTCGGAGACGTAGTCATCGCTCGGCACCGAGACAATCTCCTCCGGCGTCCCCTCCTGGATAATCTCGCCGTCCCGCATGATGGCAATCTTGTTGCCGAGCTTCAGCGCCTCGTTGAGATCATGCGTGATAAAGACGATTGTCTTGTGCAGCTCGGATTCAATGGAGACTAACTCATCCTGCATCTGCCGACGAATGAGCGGATCCAACCCGCTGAACGGCTCGTCCATGATGAGGACATCGGGATTGACGGCAAGCGCGCGGGCCAGGCCAACACGCTGCTGCATCCCGCCACTCATCTCTCGGGGGTAGTACCGCTCCCATCCGGACAGACCCACCGTCTCAATGGCCTGCTCGGCAGCCTTTAACCGCTCCGCCTTGTCAATACCCCGTATCTCAAGGCCATAGGCAACGTTCTCAAGGACACGGCGATGCGGCAGGAGGGCATAGTTCTGGAATACCATCGCGACGCTGGTGCGACGGAACTCGATGAGCTGCTGCTGAGAGTATGCGGTGATGTCCTCACCGTTAAACAGAACACTGCCGCTCGTAGGTTCAAGGAGGCGAATCAGGATGCGGGCTAGGGTGGACTTGCCGCTGCCGGACAAGCCCATGACAACATAAACCTCGCCTTGCGCGATGCTGAACGAGACATCCCTAAGCGCGGTCAGGGCGCCCAATTCCTCTTGAATCTCGGTGCGGGTCTTATCTGTGTAGTCTGGCGAGAGGGCAAGCTCAGTATTCTGCCCAAACACCTTCCATAGATTCTTCGCGTCAATCTGATGTTCAGCTTCAACCATAACGTTGGCGCATCGACTCAGGAGCATGCTCCTGCGAGCGGTTCACGACCATGTCGATGGCGCCGCAAATCCCCCCTACTTGCGACAACCCACTGTAGCCGATTAGGCCGCAGCCGTCCATTGTCACATCGATGTCGTGAAAACGGCAGTTCCGGGGGGCACGAGGATACGTAGACTGGTTGCATTTTGGTGGCGTCTATACCCAATTCATGGCACAATAACTTATGAGTCTATCGAGCCTATCTGGAACAAGCGGGAGGAACACATGACGGGCAGAATACTTCTACTTGCACTTGCCATCGTCGCGGGCCTCATGATTTTCACAGCCTGCACAACGGAAGATGCGGGAGATCCACGAGAAGACACACTTGGAGTGATTCTGGATCGGGGAACCCTGGTCTGCGGAATCAAGGCCGATACACCCGGCTTCGGCGTGTTGAATCCGGATGGTAGCGCTGTGGGTAATGACGTTGATTACTGTCATGCCCTTGCCGCAGCAATATTCGGAGATGCCAATGCCGTCGAGTTCAAGGAAGCGACATCCGCGAACCGGTTCGAGCTTCTGGCTGCTAAGGAAATCGATGTACTGATCCGGACGACAACATGGACCGCCAGCCGTGACGCGGACTTGAACGTGGCCTTTGCGCCGACGACGTTCTACGATGGCGCGGGCATCATGGTTCATGCAGGCTCGGGCGTGACAAGCGTCAATGAGCTTGGTGGCTCCACCATCTGCATCCTTGACGGAACGAGCACCCAGGGCGCCGTTTCGGACTACTTCGCTGAGAACGGCCTGACATACTCAGAGCTGACTCTCCAGGACAACGCAGCTATCCGCGGGTCATTCATCGGCGGACAGTGCGATGCGTGGTCTTCAGACAAGTCGCAGCTTGGCGGCCACCAGTTCTCCCTGAAGTCAGATGAGAACCTTGACGCCATTGTGCTGCCGGAGACGCTCTCCAAGGAGCCTCTGGGACCGAGCGTCCGCGACTACGACTCCGAGTGGGAAGACATCGTGCGCTGGGTTGTCAACGGCATGATTATCGCCGAGGAGCAGGGCGTGACATCCGCAAACGTGAGCCAGATGGCTGCCAACCCACCGAACAACACGGTCGCCCGTCTGCTGGGCGTCGGGTTTGACGGCGGCGCGCCGAGCAACCTTGGCATCGGCCATGGTCGCATTGACGGCACGTTCATGCAGGACGTCATCAGTGCCGTAGGCAACTACGGCGAGGCGTATGAGCGCACGCTGGAGGCGGTTGGCCTGACACGAGCCGGCAGCCTCAACGATTCCTACGTCAACGGCGGTCTGATTTACGCGCCACCGATGAGGTAGCTTCAAACCGAGAAAAAGATTGGCGCATGGCCCGTACAGTACGGGCCATGCGCCAATCTTTATCCGGCCATACATAGGTGATGAAGCAATACGTTAGCGAACTCTGGTACCACGGCTCTACCCGCGCCAATCTGGTCAATGTTGTCGTTGGCACTCTTGCTGTCATCATCGCCACCTATCTGGTCTACTCGATCTTCGTCAACCTGTTTGATTTCCGATTCCTTACGGGGCCGTACGGTAGCCCGGACCGGAGCGCCATCTTCGTGTTCCTGCACGTGGAGGCCAGCGATCCACGATGGCTGGGAATGCTCAAGGGCGCGGGAAACACTATCTCGGTCGTTGTCTTTGCCATTGCGCTTGCCTCTTTGCTTGGACTCTTTGTTGGAGTAGCCAGGTTATCCACCAATCCCATCCTGAATCGGCTGGGAGGAATCTACGTCGAGACCTTTAGGAATCTTCCTCTCCTACTCCTCATGTTCTTCTTCGCCTTCGGCGTATTCAGGTCTTTGCCGCAGATCGAAGCGCGAACCGGCATCGACGGATTCTTCATGGTGAGCAATCGAGGAATTGCAGTTCCGTGGCTCGCCGGCGCGCACGATTTCTGGTGGCTCTGGATGATTGCGCTGTTCGCGGGCGGCGCTGTGGCGCTCTGGGTGCGGAGGAGGCGTGAGCAGCAGGAGGATCTGACGGGCCAGACGATGCATGGCAACGCCTGGGCGCTTGCGATTTTCCTCGGGGTGGGAGTCGTCTCTTACGTCTTGCTGCTGTTTCCTCTCAGGCCGGCGCTTCCCGAGGTGGTGCAGTCAGACGCCGGATTCTTTGCCTACCAGCATGGGGCACTGCTGGGGCTGGGGTACATCAGCGCGCTCGTGTCCGTAACGCTGTATTTCGGAGCCTTCATCGCGGAGATCGTGCGGGGATCAATCCAGGCTGTGCCACACGGTCAAGTAGAGGCGGCCTCATCACTGGGATTCACCACGTACCAACGATTCACGCTGGTGGTCCTGCCGCAGGCACTGAGAATTATGATCCCCGCCCTCAACAACGAATTCCAAAACACCAACAAGGACTCCACCCTCGCACACGTCATTGCATTTGGCGAGATTGTGCTGATTTCAAACCGCATCGTCAATAACGCCGGGAACCTGCTGCAGGTTTACCTCTTCATCTTCATCGTCTTCATTGTGACCAACCTGATCATCTCCACGATCATGAACACAATCAACAAGAACGTGCAGCTGAAATGAGTATGCTCGCCGTACGAAGGGACGCAATCGCCGAGCGCATTGACTGGGCGAAGGCCAACCTGTTCGACACGCGAGTTAACACAGCAATTACGCTCGTTTCGCTCGTTGCTGCGGTAGCTTTCCTGTTCCTTACCGTACGATATTTCCTCTTCCAGGCTAACTGGGGACTTGTCGCGCTAAACCGAAAACTCTTCTTTGTCGGCAGCTACCCCGCCGACGAGGCTTTCCGTGTCTGGATCGCCATGTTCCTGGCGGTGACTCTAATTGCGATCACCTACGGCATTTGGGGTGGGCGCTTGCGGCCATACCTGATTGTCGTCGGCGCTGTGGCAGCCCTGGTGCTGACCCTCGGGCTCGGAGTCGAACCGCGCATTGAAGAGCGAGCATTCACAGAAATCATTGAGTCGGGCGGCCAACAGACCACGATCAGCGGCATCAACAGGGTGCTCGTGATGGAAGGGGGTTGGGCGCCGTCCTGGCTGTATGCGTTGTCCCTGGGACTGGCAGTGCCGTTTGGATCGACCTGGGTACTAATGGCCGGCCTGTTCGGGACGCTTGCAGGCGGGGCAGTTATTGGGAAACAGCTGGCGAGGTTCCGGAGCAACCCAGTCATGCTTCAAGGGATGGGGGCGCTATGGGTGCTGCTCATCCCGGCCATTGTTCTCCTCCAACTCGGCGTTTCAACAAACAGTTGGGAAAGCGCTTTCCTTGACATCATCGTCTTCTCAGTAGGCGTCTTCTTCTCATTCTTCATTGGTCTTGCATTGGCGATGGGACGGGTATCGCCCTATCGCGCCATTCGGATTTCATCCGTCGGCTATATCGAGGTTGTCCGCGCGGCCCCCCTCCTTGTCTGGCTGCTATTCGCAACATTCCTCAAAGACGAGTTGGGCCCGGTGGGCGCGGCTTTCAGCAGCATTGATCTCGTCTATCGCGTGATGATCGTGTTTGCGTTCTTCGGCGGGGCGTATATCGCGGAGGTGATTCGAGGCGGCCTGCAGTCCGTGCCACGGGGACAGCGAGAAGCGGCACAGTCCATCGGACTCTCGACCATCCAGATGTACACCCTCATCATCCTGCCGCAGGCGATTCGAGCAGTGATTCCAGCTATCATCGGCCGGTTTATCGCGCTGTGGAAGGACACCGCCCTGCTCGCGGCAATCTCGCTGGTCAACACGCTGGAGAAGTCCAGGAAAGTCCTTGGCGGCCAAACAGACATCGCAGAGGGCGCATTCTTCGAAATCTATCTGATTGTCGCGCTCATATACTGGGTTATCTCCTATATGCTGTCCCGCCTCGGAGACACGGCGGAATCACGGCTGGGCGTCGGACGACGATAGCTGCACGTTGAGGAGGAATCTCGACCATGCCGAAAAATAGCGATTACGAAATGGTCCACATGGAGAACGTGGTCAAGCGATTTGGCAGCTTCACCGCCCTGAATGACATCAACCTGTCGATCGCTGAGGGAGAAGTCGTCGTCATGATCGGTCCCTCTGGGTCCGGAAAGTCGACTGTCCTCCGCACCATCAACCAGCTTGAGAAACACGACTCAGGGCGCATCATTGTGGACGGCATGGAGATCACGGACGATCTGCGTACGCTTGCCCAAATTCGCACGGAGACCGGGATGGTCTTCCAGCAGTTCAACCTGTTCCCACACATTAGCGTTCTTCGGAATATCACACTTGCCCCGCAGAAGGTGCGCCATATGCCGCACAACGAGGCGGAAGACCTTGCCATGCAGCTACTTGAGCGTGTGGGTATTCCGGAGCAGGCCGACAAGTTCCCCGGTCAGCTATCGGGCGGGCAGCAGCAGCGCGTGGCCATAGCACGCGCCCTGGCAATGAATCCAAGGCTGATGTTGTTCGATGAGCCCACGTCGGCGCTTGATCCCGTGATGATCAACGAGGTGCTCAAGGTCATGGGCGAGCTTGCTGCGGACGGCATGACGATGATCTGCGTCACCCATGAGATGGGCTTCGCGCGCGGGGTGGCGGATCGTGTAATCATGCTCGACGAGGGCATGATTGCAGAAGAGGGAGTCCCCAACGAATTCTTCAACAACCCGCAGAGCGACCGCGCCAAGCTCTTCCTTTCCCAGATCCTGCACTAATAGGCGGATGGGGGCGGGGCTTCAAGACTTCGTTTAGACGGAGGCTTTGGCTCGACTGCGATGGATCCTGTGGCGCTCGTCCGGATCCAGAATCCGCTTGCGCATTCGAGCGCTCTTGGGGGTGATCTCAACGAGCTCGTCGCCGTTGATGAATCCGAGGGCCTCTTCCAAGCTGAACTTCACGGCGGGCTCAAGGCGCTCAACGATTTCCTGGGTGGCTGAACGTACATTGGACATCTTGCGTTCCTTACACACGTTGAGGTCCATGTCACGCTCCCGGTTGTGGCGACCGATAATCATGCCCTTGTAAACGGGCGACTGAGGTTCAACGAATGTCTCTCCGCGCTCCTGTGCATTCTGGAGACCATAGGTGACGGCGATGCCCCTTTCCGTGGACACGATTGCGCCTGAGCGAGCATTCTTCAACTCCCCGGTCATCGGCTCCATTCCAATGAACTCGGTATTCATTTGGCCGTTGCCGCGCGTGGCGCGCATGAAGAAATTTCGGAATCCAATCAGGCCGCGCGTGGGCAGGCGGAACTGTAGGCGAACGTTACCCATGGAGTCGCTCTGCAAATCAACCATCTGAGCGAGTCGCGCCGATAGCTCCTCCGTGAGGACACCGATATAGTCATCTCGTGTCTCGAGGAAGAGCAGTTCGTATGGCTCGTGCATGACTCCATGGATTCGGTTGGTGACGGCCTCCGGGCGGGACACCTGGAACTCGATGCCCTCACGGCGCATCTTCTCAATCAGAACGGAGAGGTGCAGTTCACCACGCCCGCTCACAAGAAACTCGTCGGCGGTGTCGGTGCGCTCGACACGGAGGGCCACGTTGGTCTGCAGTTCTCGCTGGAGCCGATCCCACAACATGCGGGACGATGCGTACTTGCCCTCCTGGCCTGAGAAAGGCGACGTGTTGACGCCGAAAGTCATACGAACTGTCGGCTCTTCGACCTTCATCCGTTCCAGTGGGTCCGGCGCATCGGGCGATGCCACGGTGTCGCCGATCCGAACGTCACTCAAACCTGAGAGCGCGACAATCTCGCCCGCGGATGCCGATTCGATTTCGTGGCGGGCGAGATCTCGGAACGTGAAGAGGCGTTCCACCTTGTAGGCAGGGGCGTTGTTATCGTGGTCGATTAGGACGACCTGCCCACCCTTCGCGATGCGTCCACGCGACACTCTGCCGACCGCAATCTGCCCGAGGTAGTTGTCATAGTCCAGCGCCGCCACGAGCATTTGCAGCGGGGCATCGGGATCAGCGACGGGCGGTGGCACACGGTCAACGATGGCGTCGAACAGGGGCGCCATGTCTTTTGGCGGGTCCCCCTCTGCCTTCAAGGCGTATTGGTCACGCGCGGAGGTGTACAGCACGGGGAAATCCAGCTGGTCAGGGTCTGTCGCCAGTTCGAGGAAGAGATCCTGAACCGCAGATAGCGCAGCGGCCGGGTCCGCGTATGGGCGGTCGATCTTGTTGATGACGAGGATTGGCCGTAGTCCCTGCTGCAGCGCGATGCGCAGGACGTAGCGCGTTTGGGGCATGGGGCCTTCGACGGCGTCAACGACCAGTAGGCAACCATCGGCCATGTTCACGACGCGCTCAACCTCGCCGCTGAAATCGGCGTGGCCCGGCGTGTCGATAATGTTGATCATCACATCGCCGTACTTGATGCCTGTGTTCTTGGCGAGGATGGTGATGCCACGCTCCCGTTCCTGGGGATCAGAGTCCATGATCAGATCAGCCACCTGCTGATCCGGGCGGAAGACGTGACTGTAACGCAGCATCGCGTCAACAAGGCTCGTCTTGCCATGATCGACATGCGCGACGATGGCGATATTGCGGAGATGCGTCTGTGATGATTCAGTCATATACCGTCCGGTGTGATTCTTACATGGAGAGGCGTCCGCCTTGGCGGACGCCTCAATTTCAGAGTCTGGGTGAAAAAGATTCGGTATTGGGTTCCCTATACTTGAAATGATACCACGCAGAGGATGGGAGGGAGTTCAGATGGACGGCCCGGCGGAGCAACCGCGCCAAACTCTTCCTGTCCCAGATCCTGCACTGACTACGCGCAGTGGTGGGCCTAGCGGGATGATACTGCGAACTTTCCGGTTGGAAGTGGGGTTGTAGGCGCTACGCTGATTGCGGCCACATTGTCCTGGCATTCAGGGCAGGAGATGTCCTTGCAGCCCTTTTTTGAGAACTTGGTGCCCGACATCGATCTCCATCACGACTGACCGATGAGCCTCCCTATACAATGGTCATGGTGTCATCAAGGTGGTGGTAATGGCTACTCCAAGTTATCCGGGTGGACCCGCAGATAAGGTAGGTAATCAGTACGAGGCAGAATGGACTGTTCACTCGGTACTTGACCTAATATCTGGCGCTGTGGAAGAGATTCATTTCGAACCTCCAGAGCCTGACGGATTAGGTGTTGAATTCTATCGCATTCTCCTTGATGGGAGTAGGGAGTTCCATTCTGTGAAGCGAAGTGCTCCGAGCCCATCAAATGCGTGGACGCCGAGTCAGCTTACGAAACAACAAGCCTCAAATGAAAGGAGCATACTCGGTGACCTATTTGCGCATTTGGATAGGAATTCGGATGCTCGCGCTGTCTTCATTAGCCAGGACAGCGCGAGACAAATGCGTGAGATCTCGGAGCGGGCGCTTGGGGCACCCAACTATGATGGGTTTCTCACAAACATTACTCCGACGGAGCGCGGGATATTTGAGGCCAAGGTTGTTCCATTGGGCCACAATGCCGCTGATGCATACTTAAAGCTAAGACGATGCCGATTCGAAGCGAGAAGTCACTACGGTCTGACAAGGGATACTGAGAACAGAATCTTAGCCCTTATAGTCCGCGCTGATGGCGGGGATTCTAATCCTGGCGACGTGCGTCGCTTCCTGGCTGAGTTTGCTTGGCAACATCTCCGATCAGGTCCTGTTAACCGAACTGAAGTAGTTGCTGCCCTCGAAGGGCGAGGCCTCGCCCTACGTCGACTCATCGGTAACCAGTCCGTGATGAATCGAATTGAGACCCGCAACTCAGCGTTCCACAGCAGAGTGGGTAGGTCCCTAGTTAACCGCAGCCAACTGCCCCGCTCGCAAGCTGTCAGCATCGCGGACAAGCTAATCACTGGCAAGGAATCGCTACTGCTCACCGGAAGTGCCGGGGTCGGCAAGACCTGCGTACTGGCACAAATCGCGAAGAGGCTTGACGGTGAACAGGTCCTGTATCTTGTTGTCTCGATGGAAGAGGTCGAAGGAGTAATATCCTCTGCCGACCTTGGTCGAAAGTTGGGCCTTCCGACATCACCAGTCATCATTCTCGGCGAGATGGCCAGAAACAAGAGAGCTGTTTTCTGCATCGATCAGCTTGATGCGCTTAGCTTCGTGGGTGGCCGAAATGCACAGGGGCACCAAGTATTGGAGGAGCTGATTGAGGAGCTCAAGGGTTATCCGAACCTGCGAATGCTCCTGTCCTGCCGGTCGTTCGACCTCAATAATGACAGTGCGTTAAGGGGGCTAGTGGAAGGTACGTCACCTGCGGCGACCAAGGTGGAGGTGTCGCCATTAGACCTTGAGGATGTCGAGGATGCTCTAACAACAGCAGGGGTAGAACTCGCCAGCCTTTCAGATAGCCATATCGAACTGCTGTGCACGCCCCTCCACCTGTATCTTTACCTTGAAGGCGACAGATCACGCTCTTCAGCTTCTTCTAGGCGAGATCTCTTCGACAACTATTGGGATGAGAAACGTCGCCGGGTAGACACAGAGGTCGGACCGGGTGCTTTTTGGGGTGCAATCGAGAAGCTTACCGAGGTCTTAAGTAACCGGAGGCAGCTACAGGTACCGCGACTGGCCATCGGCGATCACGAGGCGGCGATTGATGCGATGGGGTCGGAAGGGACCGTCATTGTGGATGGTTCCGATGTCTCCTTCTTCCACGCAACGTTCTTTGACTATGCGTTCGCTAAGGGTTTCGTTGGCCAAGGACTGGACCTTGTGGAGTGGCTAATTGAAGATTCCCAAGAGCTCTTTCGTCGCAGCCAGGTTCGACAAGTTCTTGAATTCTTGCGGGAGGGGGACTCGGAGACCTATCTGGACGTCTTGGGTCGGCTCCTCAATGAAGGCAAGGTCCGATTTCACCTTAAGCGGCTTGTAATCGACTGGCTGGGGCAATTGCAGAATCCAGGAGACCATGAATGGAGAATCCTTGAGCGGCTTGAAGGCGCCCTAGGTCGACATCTACTCAACGCCATATACAACAAGGTTCCTTGGTTCGACCTGCTCAACAGTCTGGGGAAAATAGGCGAATGGGCAAGTTCCGAAATAGAGGATTTGCGACGACAGGCATTAGTCATGTCGCGGGGCCCAAACATTCTGCAGACTCGCTCCCCTATAGCGGCTCCATATCTCAGACTGCTGGCGGAAGACAATGATAGGCTCAGGCAAGCGGTGGCTTCCGTGATGGCATTCGGAGATGTCCACCATAGCCGTCCCATGTTCGATCTCTTTCTCGAACTCTTAGCGGCTGGCGAGCTTGAGGAGGTAGGTGGTCTTAGTGGTTCAAGCGAATGGTGGATGATTCTCTCGAAGATGTCCAGCGAGAATCCGGCATACTGCGCAGAGGCGATTGGGCACAGGCTTGACAGTCTTATGGAATTGGAGAAATCAGGCGACAGCTCCACTCGCGATAGTAGAATCTGGTGGAGCAATTACAGCGAGGAAGTGATCGCAAACGCAGCCTCTAATGCTCCCGCTGCATTCGCCAACCAAATCCTTCCACGAGTCGCGCAGTCTGCTAGTGGCAGCGATTCTCTTGAGTGGGACTACCCCATAATGTCGGTTCGTGCCCACATAGTTGAAGGGCTCTCGGTCGCGCTAGGGGAATTATCTAGGGAACAGCCGCTCACTTTGGATTCAATCCTGAACGATGCGGCTCAGCCCTCTCCAGCACTCGTAGAGAGGTTGAAGCTCCGGGCGTGGGCCGCCGATCCAGACCACTACGGGAACACGATCTTGAGGTTCCTAATTGATCGACAAGACCTTTGGGGTGTTGAGGAAACCAAGCTTGCAATCAGTGCCGTTACGCAGGGCGCTAGCTCTGACTTGGTTGCCAGACTGGAAAGCCTCATCATGGATTTTCGGCCAAAGGATGAATCTGGTCTTTATTTCGGCAGATTGCAGTTCAGACTCTTGTCGAGCTTTGCTCCTGATGCACTGAGTTCGAAAGGCAGTAAACGCCTAGACGAACTCATCCGAAAATTCGGAGAGCCCCCATCTCAAGCAAAGACAACTGTGCCTAAGGTGGAAGTTTGGCGCAATCCATCCAGGATTCCTGATGCTGCCATCGAACACATGGACAGTGACCAACTCTTGAACGCAATGCGGTCAATTGACATGGATGCCTCGCGGCCGTCCGGCCACACCAACTGGGACGCCGTCGAGTTTAGTCGGCAGCTTGAGAGTAGGACCGGCATCGAACCTGCTCGTTTCTTCAAACTCGTAACCGTACAAATGCAGGACGATCTGTCCAGCCAGTACTTTTCACATATCCTTGATGGACTCGTCAGGGCGTGGCCCGGGGACATCTCAACCGCAGAGCTGTGCAGCGCAATCTTGAGACTTCACGAACTCCCAGGAAGGCCATGTGGGATGTCAATCTGTAGGGCTGTTAACCAGATGGCAAACGAGGAACTGCCAGACGAGATTCTTCAGGCAATTATCTTCTATGCGAATGAGGACCCTGACCCTGACCCTGCACCGAGCACAAACATGAACTACGATTCTGAGCAGGGCGGACGGAACATTGAAGCCATAACTGCAGGAATCAACTCAGTTCGCGGGGTGGCCGTTCAAGCTATTGCCGCCCTGCTCCATGCCGACCCGAATCGTTCTTCTTCATTGATGGATGCTGTCAAGACCGCCATCCATGATTCAACTCTTGCTGTGCGTTCTCTCGTTCCCCTGACCTTGCTCGCCATGATTGAGACCGACGAGGAAAGTGTGAGTGAACTCTTCAATTCACTTTGTTCCGAATCGCCGACACTTCTTGGAACAGACTTCTTTGTTCGGTACCTCTATCACGCCTCGTTCAGATCGTACGAGTCGGTGCGTCCGACCTTGCTCAGAATGGTTGACTCTGATGACGATTCAGTCAGGCTAGCTGGCGCAAGACTGATTTGCGTGGCGGCACTAATCGAAAGCGAATCTCAAGATGTCGCGGTAGCGGATGCAGAGCAAGTTAGAAATGGCTCTCGGGCTCTTAGACAGGGCGCGGCTGAGGTTTACGCCACCAATATCAAGTATCCCGAGGTCGCTCAAACCTGCACAGAGGCTTTGGAGCGATTCTTCGATGATCCAGATCCCGAAGTCCGGAGGGCAGCTGCGGACTACTTGCGACACTTGGATGACGAACAAGTGTCAGAGGAAAGTGGCTTGCTGCAGACGTTCATATCTTCAAAGGTGTTTGGCACGCAAGCTAGAATGCTGCTTTACCGGCTGAAGAATATTGCGACGCCGTTGCCTCTCACAATACTCTCGGTCGCTGAACAAGCATTGGCAGATTGGGGACCAGAAGTTGGGGACATTAGGACGTCGTTAGCTGGCGACGCCTATAGTTTATCCGGACTAGTGGTTCGCCTCTATGAACAGACGACTGACGGAGCCACTAAAGTGCGCATATTGGACGTTATTGATCGCATGCTTGAGCTTAATTTCGAGGGTATAGCGGGTGGCATCGCAGCCGAAGAGCGTTGATAGGCCGGGCGCACGCCGTAGTCTCCTGTTTCCGCTTCTCCAACATCCCGGTCACCGTTTTAGGCTCGGAGGAGGATCGCCCCAAAATTTACCAAGCTTGCAGTCGTCGTGGGATCTAGGATTATGAGCAATTTACCTGATTCGGCAGGGCGGCGTGCAAAGGACTCCATCTTGCCTCAGGGGCAGGGTGCGCGATGAATCCTTACACCAGCCCGTCTGAGCAGACGATCCTAACAATGTGAGCATTTACTGGCTGCTCTTGTGTTGCAGCGTCGACCGGGCTTAATCGGTAGCGCTCTCGGAGCGCTTGTAGGCGGACTAGCAGTGCGTCGCCTTCTAACTGAATAGTTCGTATCTCGGTCAGTGCGTTCTCGACTTGAGGTGTATGGAAGTCAGCGAATATCCGGCGGAGGTCATCGTTTTGTCGAGTCTTGTCGGGGTCATTGGCGGTCAGTCCTCGGGACAAATTGAGCTCCCGATTGATGTAGCGACGTGTTCGCGTATCACGAGGTCTGCGCACTTGGCCAAGGCGCTGCCGAAACTCTGACCTGAAGGTCTCAAATGCCGCCATGACACGTTCATTCGTCTTGGGAAGAAGCACTTCTACAGGAGTATCCGGCGCGCACTCTGCGGCTGCAACGAATTGTGCCGGGCTGATTGCTCTGGGGGTCAATGAGTCGTCAATCGCGTAGCATGCCCGAACGCCATTCGATGAGAAGAGGGCGATTGTTTCACCCCGGCGAGGAGCATCGAAAGGTGATGGGTCGTTGTCACTGGGGGCAGTGATGACCCGGAGTGCGGAGCGTATTCCGTCCGGGAGTTCGGTAATCGTGCGCCAAAGATCAGGCTGCTCATCCTGTATTCGTTGCAGGCGTCCCGCGGCCAGTTGATTTGCCGCCACCTCGTCCAGCCCATCGTCCTCGTCTGGCATCTCTTGAGACCCATAGATTCGGTACATAGCCTCCAGATTCAACCGCTCCGATTCGTGAAGCAGCTTGCTATCCAGGCCGATTAGGTCATGGAAAGACTGAACCCGCCTCCTCAAGCGTTCGGTCAGGTCTAGTTCCGCATCAACATCTCTGTCCGGCCACATGTTGTGTAGGTTGATCGTTTGATGCTCGGTTCCGATGCGATCCACGCGGCCAAATCGCTGGATGAGCTTTACAGGATTCCAGTGCAAGTCGTAATTGAGAACTCGTGCGCAGTCCTGCAGGTTCTGTCCCTCGGAGACGACGTCGGTCGCCAGCAAGATTCGGATCTCCGGCCCCGTCAGCCTTCTGCCTCGGGCCGGGTTTGAATTCGGGGAGAAGCGCCTTACGACGTTTTCTGTATCAGCTCCGGTGCTGCCCGTGAGGCGTACGATCGTGGGGTTCCTTCCCTCAGGATTCAACTGCTCATAAAGGTAATCAATGGTTGTTTCGGCCTCCGAGAAGATGAGCACCTTGCCACTTTTCACATCCGGCCTGTCCAGGAAGTCCTGTAATACACGGAGCTTGTCGTCATCTTCCGGGCTGATGTCCTTCACCTTGTTCAGGATTGTCGACAAGACCTCATAGTCCGCGTCAAGTTCCGGAATCCACTCGTCAATCTTGAAGTCGGTGACATTGTGTACGAGCTTGGAGCGCCTTTGGCCGGTTTCCTGACGCCTGACCTCCTCTTGCTGTAAGACGCTTAGGAGAGTGTCAGCCTCGAAGCCCTCTCCTCCCAGCATCCGGGTTGCCGTGCTTCCGATAGGAACAAACCCAGCTTCAAGGGCCTCCTTGAAATTCCTGTTGCTGCGCATCAGCGAGTTCAGTGTCGAACGGAACGCCTCGATGCTCGATTCCAGTCGCTTGAGCAATAGGGCTGCCATGAGTCGAGCAATCCTGTCTTGCGCGCGGAACAAGTCGCGGTATTCTGGACGATCTCGCACCTCATCCTTGATGTATTTGGTTGCCCTGTACCGGTAGGCTTTGTGTTTCCTGAGCAACGCCTCGATCTCATCGAGAGAGCCCGCCTTCGCATATACCTTGTCGAGGTGATATTCCACGTTGCCGAGAACAGTTTCGGGGAACTCCACCGGCTTCCCGTCAATCTGGGCTGAGTTCCCAAACAGCTCATGAATATCACGTCGCCGACGCCGTATGAAGACCGGCGTCAGTACCTCTTGGACTTCCGCCCTTGGTACGTTGGGACGCGAAGGACGCGAGGGCGTCGGCCCTTTCGATCCCGCCCGTTCCCACTCTTCCACTTGTCTCTCATAGTTCTCGTAGTCGGCGCGATATGCGATCCAACGCTGAGCATTGCTGAAATATTGTTCCAGGCTGGCGGGCTCGATGTTCAACCCGTGGTCTCTCTCGTCCAGAAACAGGTTGATCTGCCGGTAGATGTCCATAGGCCCCAAGTTCTGAGGCGTTGCGCTCATCAGCACAACCTTGTGGTTGCCGGCCTCAAGATAATCGCGGAGACCTTTGGAGCGCATGTTGACGTTCCTGAAGTTATGCGCTTCATCAACTAGGACGGGCCCGCGATTCGCATATTCGCGCTGTAGCACAATGCCTTGCCCAGGAGGAGGACCTTCGACGTATTGGCCCAACTCTTCGTCGAACTCAGGGTCCGGGTCGGATGTAATCATGCTATGCGAAACGACTTCTGCGCCCAGACCGAACTCCTCGTTCATGCGCCGCCACATGGGAATCAGCCCTGCTGGGCAGAGGATCAGTGGGTTACCTTCGTTGGGGTAGCTGTTTCGCAACTGCCTCAGGAGTTCTGCGCCGATAAAGGTCTTGCCAAGCCCTACGACGTCGCCGATGTAGCAGCCGCCGTACGCCTCTATCATCCCCAAACCTTGTTTGACTGCGTCTAGCTGAAAGTTTGCTAAGGGTTGTCTGGGCGGGAGTGCAAGTTCTTCAGGACCGACTTCGTTGTAGTACAACTCGTACAG
>JAPOOK010000047.1 GCA_026713485.1 Chloroflexota bacterium
ACCTGCGGCAGCGGAACTTCTGCCCACATCGCCGAGCATTAGGGTCGGCGCTGGATAGCCTTTGAAACCTTGCGCGTTGCAGTCGCAATCGCGCGGTAACGACTGATGACCGAGAACTATGCCAATTGCGAGCTTGCCCAGCCCAAGGACGAAGTCGAGAAACCGTCGGACTATGACGGGGTCGTCTATATCAAGTTGGATGATCACGGCGGTTGGAGGGAGCAGTTGATACGTGAATTAGAGAATGTCGGCCTTGATGTCGGTGCCAACTGAGTGCTTGAAACATGAACTCACAACTATCTGTTCCAAAGACCGAACTGGCCACGTTCTGTCGGACGCATGGCATCCGTCGTCTCGCGATCTTCGGTTCGGCGCTGCGAGCAGATTTTGACCCGGAGAGCGACATCGACGTGCTTGTCGAGTTCTCTCCGGAGCGGACTCCCGGTCTGTTGGGCATTGCTGGATTGGAGATCGAACTGTCAGCCCTGTTTGGCGGCCGCGGAGTGGACCTGCGAACCCCGGAGGACCTGAGCCGTTACTTCCGCCAGGACGTCCTCGATGAGGCGGAAGTGCAGTATGCGCAAGGATGACGCAATTCGTTTGCGACACATGCGGGATGCCGCGCGCGAGGCGGTGTCCTTCGTGCAGGGACGGACGCGGGACGACATGGAGAGGGACCGCCAACTAGTCCTCGCCCTAGTCAAGGATATCGAGATTGTCGGCGAGGCAGCCGCCAAGATTGCGGAGACCACGCGCCGGTGCTTGTCGGAGATACCGTGGCAACGCATCGTCGGAATGCGCCATCGACTCGTACATGCGTATTTCGACATCAACCTCGACATCGTGTGGAATACGGTGCGAGAGGAGTTGCCTGAGCTGATCGCCCTGCTTGATGCCCTTACCCCGCCGGAACCCGGTTCGACCGAAGAGGTGGAGCGTTGAGCCGCAAGACGATAGTACCGCTCATCGTCAACTCGCGGTATGAGGAACCGATCGCCGAAGTCACTCCGGGCGCGGACGGGGACGACGGGGGCAACCGCGCCGCACGAAAGCCGAGCAGGAAGCAGCGGACCGAGCTACGGCGATTGCAGGTGAATACGGAGGGTCAGCCGGGACGGGCGGGCAAGCAGATTCGAGAGGCGTGGGCCCGACCGCTTCTTCTTCGCCTGCAAAGCCGCATTACGCCCTTCGGCGATTGGTTCTCATACGGCACGCCGCCCGCGGCAGAGCTCTTCCACACCCTCTCGCCAAAGGCCCGCAACGAGGGCGAGCTCGACATCGCGGCGCTCATCGCGGGCCGTCCCCAGGAGATCATCACCAACGAGGACGGCGAGTACATGCTCTTCCGGGTCGGCGACGCAGTGGCGAGCCGCAACATCCACGCCGCCATCTACGACTCCCTGCGCCTGTGCAAGGAGTTCTGAGGGTCAACGTCGTGACCGTGGATCCGGAACAGCTTGCCAGGGACTTCAGGCAATCTGCCGAACTCGCCGGGGATGCGTGCCCGTGGGGCGATGCCGGGAAGGTACCGAATGGCGCCCATGACGTGAATCTCCCCGAATACGCCCCCACGAAAGGTTGGGCTGCACTTTGACCTTCGGACATCGCGGGCATGGTCAGCCGGGACCAGTGCGCGAAGGAACGGGA
>JAPOOK010000048.1 GCA_026713485.1 Chloroflexota bacterium
AACAGATGGCGTGCCTGTCACTCCGGCCCCCCCCCTCCCCCCCGGCCACCCCCCCCCCCGGGACCCACCCCCCCCCACAAGCCACTAACCCTCCGTCATTCCCGCGCAGGCGGGAATCTGAATCACATTTCCCAACCTAACCCCGTACCGCATAAAATGAACCATGCTCTCTCGCAGAATCATCCCGTGCCTTGATGTGAAAGGCGGCCGCGTCGTCAAAGGCGTCCGCTTTCGCGACCACCGCGACGCCGGCGACCCAGTCGATCTCGCTCGTTTCTACGATGAGCAGGGCGCGGACGAACTCGTCTTCTATGACATAACCGCCTCCTCGGACGGCCGCGCCATCATGCTTGATGTGGTCCGCCGCGTTGCAGAAGAGGTCTACATCCCCCTCACCGTCGGCGGCGGAATCCGCTCAGTCGAAGACGTCAGAACCATGCTCAACGCCGGCGCGGACAAGGTCAGCATCAACACTGCCGCCGTGCAGAACCCCGAGCTCATCCGTGACTCCGCCGCCCAGTTCGGAAGCCAATGCATCGTCCTCGGCATGGACGCCCGCCGCATTGACCCCGCCACCACCCAGGAACGCGCCCCCGCCGCCATCCCTGAGATCGGCTTTGATGACACCACCCGCTGGGAAGTCCGCACCCACACAGGCGCGGATGGCGGACGCCCCGCCGGCATCGATGCCCTCAAATGGACGATCTATGCTGCCGAACTTGGCGCGGGTGAGGTCGTTCTCAACAGCATCGACGCCGACGGAACAAAGTCCGGCTACGATCTCGAACTTATCCGCTCCGTTGCCGACGCTGTCACCATCCCCGTCATCGCCTCAGGCGGCGCGGGCAACGTTGAGCACATGTGTGAGGCGGTGGTGCAGGGCGGAGCGGATGCCGCGCTTGCCGCCAGCATCTTCCATTACGGCGAGGTCACCCTCCAGCAAGCCAAGGAATACATGCTCAGCCAGAACGTCCCCGTCCGGCTGAACGCAGGCGCAGGGGCGTGACCTCACCCCAACGAATCCCCCATGAAGACGGGGGCTCCCGCCGCCGGTCACGATTCCGGCTCCGCGCCGTCCTCCTCGATGCCTACGGAACCCTTTTTCACTTCGAGCCCGAGCGACTGTCAGTCCTTTTCCGCTCGATTGTCGAACAACTTAACGTCCCTGTAGACTCTGAACCCCTCCTCCAACACTGGCGTGCCCATGAAACCGCGTTCCGCCAATCCCGCGTCTGGCTCACCGACGATGGACAATGGGACGCCCCGCCGCCCGACCAATTCAGTCCCTACCGCGACGCGTGGCTCCACGCCTTTGAACTCGCATCCGCGGAACTCAACCTCGATCCTGCCTACGCTCCCGCCGCCATCGACATGTTCTATCAAGATCTGAAGGGCAGGGAGATGTACCGTGACGTCGCCCCCGCGCTCGAAGCCCTCCGCGCTCGTGTCCCGATCGCCATCGTCAGCAACGCCGACCACGAATATCTCCACGGCACGCTGCGTACCCACAACCTGTCATTCGACCACGTCATCCACTCCGAGGGCACGCGTGTCTACAAGCCCCACCCCCGCATCTTTGAGGCCGCCCTCGATGCATTCGGAATCAACGACCCATCACAGGCCATATACGTTGGCGACACTCCCAAGGAAGACATACAGGGCCCGCAAGGCGTCGGCATCCCCGCCGTTTGGGTCAACCGCACCGGCGCGGACTGGCCGCAGGACGTCCCGACAACCCCCGACTACGAGGTCACCAACCTCCTCGGCCTCGTAGACATCGTCGCCTCCAAAACCCTCTCCGCCCTCTAACCTCTCTCTGTCATCCCTGCCCCCACCGTCATTCCCGCGAAGGCGGGAATCCAGTGCCCCCCGCAGGGCGCCCACAACCCCATACAATTGATATACGCCCCTAGGAAAAAGGCAGGAGAAACCCCATGCCAACCCAACTGGTAATCGACGAGAAAGCTCTCATACCCGCCATCGCCCAGGACGCCCAGACCGGCGCCGTCCTAATGGTCGCCTACATGAACCATGAGTCCCTCACCCGCACCATCGCCTCAGGCCAGGCGTGGTTCTACAGCCGCTCCCGGCAGGAACTCTGGCACAAGGGCGCAACGTCCGGCGACTTTCTAAACGTCGTTGAGATTCGTCCCGACTGCGACGGCGATGTCATCCTGCTCAAGGTCAATCCGGAAGGCCCCGCCTGCCACACCGGCAACGACACCTGCTTCTACCAGGACTTCGACACCGCCGAATGGCAGATGGAGCCCCCCCGGCAAGACCTCCTCGGCGCAACACTCACCGAACTCGCAATGACAGTCTCCCAACGCAGGAAGGACAAGCCCGAGGGCAGCTACACCGCCTCACTCTTCGAGCGAGGCACGGAACGCATCGCCCAAAAGGTCATAGAAGAGGGTGGGGAAACCGCTCTTGCCGCCATGGCCAAGGCCCCGGATCGCGTCCGTGCAGAGGCCGCCGACCTCCTCTATCACCTCACCATCCTCTTGGAGGACGCCGGCGTCTCCCTGTCCGATGTCGCCACAGAACTAGCAGACCGCCGCCGCTAACCCCGATCCCCCCTATCCCGCCCCCACCGTCATTCCGGCCCCCAACTCCGTCATTCCCGCGCAGGCGGGAATCCGAATCGCATTGCGCCACCAAACCCCGTAACGCCACATCCCCTCATTCCGTCGAAAGCCGGAATCCATCGGGCCATCCCCCAAAAAATTGCCGCTACCAATCTAACTGCGATAAACTGGCCAGTACCTAAAGTACGAACCGCAAGTAGGAGAAACGCCAATGCCATCACTCGCCTTCTTTGAAGGGAAAGTCGTCCCGCTTGAGGAGGCGAAAATTAGCGTCGTCACACACGCATTCAACTATGGCACCGGGGTGTTTGAGGGAATCCGCGGCAACTGGAATTCAGACCAGGAGCAGATGTACCTCTTCCGCGTCCGTGAGCATTACGCCCGCCTTCTCCGTTCCTGCGCCATGCTCAACATCAAACTCCCCTACTCCCTCGATGACTTTGAGCGCATCACCCTTGACCTCGTCCAGCAGTGCGGCTTCAAAGAGGACGTCTACGTCCGTCCTCTCGCCTACAAGTCCTCTGACGTTGTCGGACTCCGCATTCATGATCTTGAAGACGAGTTCCTGATTTACATCGTCCCGTTCGGCAACTACCTCGATTCCGACGCCGGCATCCGTTGCACCTTCTCAAGCTGGACGCGCATTCAGGACAACGTCATTCCGCCCAGCGCCAAGGTCACCGGCATGTACGTCGCCAACAGCCTCGCCAAGAGCGAAGCGGTCTGGCGCGGCTACGACGAGGCCATTCTCCTCACCGACGACGGCAACATCTCGGAGGGCAGCGGCGAGAACATCTTCCTGATCGAGGACGGCGTCATCAGCACCCCTCCCCAGACCGACGGCATCCTTGACGGCATCACACGCAACACCGTCATGGAATTGGCGCGTGATGTACTTGGGCTACGCATCGAGGAGCGCACCATCCCAAAGACCGAGGTCTATGTAACCGAAGAGCTGTTCATGACGGGCACCGCCGCCCACGTCACGCCCGTGCTTGAGGTTGATGGTCGCCCCATCGGCAACGGCAGCATCGGCCCGGTCACTGCTGAACTCCAGAAACTCTACTTCGAAGTCGTCAAAGGCGAGCGCGACCAATATGCCCACTGGCTAACACCCACCTACACCCCAGCCGCCACCCCCGCCTAATCCGCTCGTACGCCTTTACACCATCCCCTCATTCCGGCGAAGAAGGCATGCCCCGTACTCCGATACGGGGCAGGAATCCATCGGTTCCGCCCGTCATTCCAGCCCCCACCCCGTCATTCCCGCGAAGGCGGGAATCTGAATCGCATTTGCCAACCGCCCCCGTGTCGCCGCCCCCACTCGCTCATTCCCGCCCCTACTGTCATTCCGAGCGAAGCCGAGGAATCTAAGATCTCATTTGCGCCAACCACCTCGCCTAAACCTGCACACCGTCATTCCCGAGCTTGACACGGGAATCCAGAAAAACGGGAACGACCCGCCCAAGCCGGAACGCGGCGGCACAACCCCAGGAACCAGCCAACCCAGATCGCGAACTCTGGCAGTAGACCCTGCCTACTCCGCAGGCTCCTCCCACGGAATATCGTCCGCAGAACGACACCATGAGCACCGGCCACGGTACGCCGCTAACTCCCCCTCCGGCGACTTATTCCCACACCGGTTGCAGAACCTCAGCGGCGCAGCCGTATCCCGGCAGTCCTCGCAGGTGAATGGCGAAACAGCATCCGTCGTCCCGAACTCCCGCCGTCCACACCGCCCGCAGGCAAGCGTCATGATCCGGTCGAGCCACCGGCCTCAGCAGCCACAACGCCAATAATCGGCCGATACGGCACATCCCGTTCCTCTGTGATGGCTAGGGGATTGTCCCGTGCCAGCGCCCACGCCCGCGCCTCGTCCGTCAGCTCAGCAACGCGGTCGAATCCGTCACGCATATTGGGTACACGATTCCCCGTCGACCCGTGTGCGTCCGTTGCGATCACGTGCATCATCTCCTGTTGAAGGAGATACTCGCCCGCCTCTCGCGACCCCGGCCCATAGTGACCAAAGAGGCTGCCGGTGTTGAGTTGTGTCAGCGCGCCCTTTGCGATGAGCCGCCGCACGATGTCCGGATCCTTCTGGATGATCGTATTTCGCTCCGGGTGCGCCAGCACCGGCCGATACCCCAGCGCGATGATCGCCTCAACCTGCTCGTACACATAGTCCGGCGCCGAATTGAACGGAGGCTCCGTCAAAACATATCGCGTTGCATTGATGGTCACGCCGTCCCCGGACTCCAACTGCTCCTTAAGGCGATTCGTGATACGAATCTCCTGCCCGGATAGCAGTGTGACGTTCAGGTTGTGCTCCGCCACAGCCCGGCTCAGCAGTCCAACACGATACTGTGATTCTTCCAGCACTGACTGATGTGAACGTGGAAAATTGTGAGGCGTTGTGACGATGGTCACCGTGCCCTGATCTTGCGCAAGGCGCGCCATATCAATCGCTTCCGCTCGGTCCCGCGCCCCGTCATCGATCCCAGGCAAGATATGGCAGTGAATATCAACGAACCCGCCAACGTGCCGCTGAACATGATTCCCGTTACTCAACCGCTCTCCCGTCACTACCACCCACACCGCTCCCGCCGGCTAAGTTGGCCACCGGAACCTATGGACGCGGAACCCCTCCGCGTACTGATAGCCCGGCGATTTCCCTTGCTCCTCGTGCCGGGAATGAATACGTTCTATCAACCCCTCGGGGTTCTTGATCTGGCTCGTATGCTCCCGAAGCGCCGCCACCTTCAGGTCGATAGAGTCCGCGATATCGATCCACGTGTCCGGATCATCGCTCCACGACCACGCCTCCGACACGATGTGCGGCTCAAACCCTTGCTGCGCCAGATGAGGGAAGTGGTGGACGTCCCGCGCGTACGGATACATCGCGTCGAACGCCGCCTGCCCAACATTCCGATGATCGCGGTGATTGTGCGCCCGACGATACGGATCAAACGTAAATACAACCTCCGGCCTGAACCGTCGAATCTCCCGCACAAGGTGCTCGCGCAACTCGCGGCTGTCGTCCAACTCTCCGTCCGGATATCCCAAAAACGTCACGTCCTCGATACCGAGCACCCTTGCCGCCGCCCGCGCCTCCGACTCTCGTGTCTTAACAAGGTCCTCCGGCTTCGTATCCGGATCGGCAGTCCCTGCGCGGCCGTCGGTGGCGATGACTAACGCTCCCTCCCAGCCCTCGCGAATCCACTTGCCAATCGTCCCCCCGCACCCAAACTCCATATCATCCGGATGCGCCGAGATCGCCATCAATCTCTTGGGTCGCCCCTGTGTGTCGACCATTCAGACCTCCGTCATTCCCGCGAACGCGGGAACGCTAGTCGTTCTAGTCCTCTTCGTCGGTTCCCATGCGACTTATCCCGTAGCGTCGAAAGTCCTCCGCATAGGCCATGCCCTGCGGCTCCCCTTTGCGGGCCGACCAACGTCGGATCCAGTCGCCGGAATCCGGTTCAAACTGGCTCGAATGAACCATTGTCGCCTCAATCTTTGCTTCGATTGTGTCCGAAATGTCAACGAATACATCGGCATTCTCTGAGCCCCAGAAATAGATTTCGGCCGTCTTGTGCGTCTCAAGTCCCGCCGCGTCGTGCTCCGGGAAATGCAGCCGATCCCGCGCGAATGGGAACACCGCGTCCATCGTCACCATCCCCGTGATTCGGTGATCCCGATGAATATAGAAACTCGTCCTGAACGGGTCAGTTGTCAGAACGATGTCCGGCTTGATTCGCCGTACATGACGAGTAATCTCGCCCAGTAGTTCCCGACCGTCCACCAGCT
This sequence comes from Chloroflexota bacterium, assembly GCA_026713485.1. Taxonomy (GTDB): domain Bacteria; phylum Chloroflexota; class Dehalococcoidia; order UBA6926; family UBA6926; genus VXMO01. The sequence goes on from JAPOOK010000048.1 coordinate 6,396, forward strand.
CGCCGTCGCCGTTCTGCAGTATCGTGACTTCTTTCACGCCCAGCATCGACGCGGCATCTCGCTGTTCCTTGTCTCGCGTCGCCGCCAGGTCAGCGTTCGTCAGGGTAGGGTCTTCGGTTCCCTTGTCCCCGTTGGTCGCGATCAGGTAGTAAACGTCCACCCCATCCCGTACCAGCCGTGCCACGGTTCCCCCGCACCCGATCTCCGCGTCGTCCGGATGCGGCGCAACCACCAACACCCGCGCAACCTCACCAAACTCCTCAATCACAACTCGCTAACCTCCGTCATTCCCGCCGCTCTGACCGCCATTCCCGCGCAGGCGGGAACCTGAATCACATTTGGCGGCCACTCTCTCATATAAACCCAACACCGAATCCGCGCTCGCCCCCCAAGTCATCTGACGTGCCGCTGCCAATCCACCACTACCTAGCCGATCCCTAAGCGACGCATCATCCAGTAACTGTTGAACAGCACACGCAAGGGCAGGGGCGTCCCCCGCCGCCACAAGCCGACCCGAAACCCCGTCCTCGATAAACGACGCCGGCCCCGGAACATTGGACGACACAACAGGCGTTCCGCACGCCATCGCCTCCGCCGCCACGATGCTGTAACTCTCCGAATACGACGGCACAATCACCATATCGGCAGCTGCGTAATGCAGCGGCAACTCATCATTCGGAACTGTGCCAATCCACGAAACTTTTTCCGCGATGTTTAGGTCAGCCGCCAGCGTGCGCAGCCCCTCAGCGAAGTCCCCATCCACTTCACCGCCCACAATCCGTACACGCAGACGTGGCCTGTCAGCCAAAAAACCCGCCGCCCTCAACAGAACGTCCGCGCCCTTGATGCGGTCAAGGCGGCCAACATACAGCAACGTCTCCTCATCGGCGGATATGTCCAGCCGCGACCGTGCCTCTGCCCGATCCAGTGGCCGAAATCGCTCTGTGTCCACACCGATCGGCGCAACCGCGATCCGCTCCCGCTCAGCTCCGAGCATCGAAACGAGCGCGTTGGCCTCAAACCGCGTCCACGCAACGATCCCGTCCGCCCTCTGCGCAATTGTCCGCTCCGCCTCATGCCGCTCATAAGGCTCAGGCGATAACTCGGACGCTTGCTCTTTAACAGCGGCTATGGTGTGAAACGTCGTCACATGCGGAATACCAGATAGTCGCGACACCTCCAACCCCGCGAGACCCGAAGCCCAATAGTGTGTGTGAACAAGGTCGCAGCCCTCACCGACGGCTGCCTGAATCTCCCCGGCGTACTGACTAGCTCGCGCCACCCACTCAGACGCGGAATTCGCAGCCGGTGAAGGCAGATGAACAACGCAAACACCCTCGCAGTCGACTTCAGCCGAGTGGGTGTCCTCGTGGCTGGCAGTGACGATAATTACCCCAACCCCACGCCGTGCCAGCTCCCTCCCGAGTCCAAGCACATAGGCAGACATGCCGCCCGCCTTCCCTTCGCCCAATGCAGACAGCGGACAGGAATGCAGCGCAACCAGCCCCACCGATCGAACAGTCACCGTGTCCCGTTCTCTCGCGCCAGCTGCCATCGATAAAGCACGCGATCATTGCCGCCGAGGTCGTACTTGTACGGCTCATTTCCACGCAGGAAATCGTACTCGCGCAGCCCCTGTTCGATTGCCCCACGCAGCCCGTACGCCTTGAGCAATAGCCCCACGGACAGATGGCGATACTCCGGGTCGTATCCGCTGTTGTAAAGCAACAGACGGTCGCCCTCCAGGAAGCTCATTGTCGCTGACACCGGCTTGCCTCCCACGTCCAGAAACGCGAGCTGCAGTGAGTCCGCATCCGCCATGGTCTTGGTCAGCGTTTCCAGGAATGACCGACGTTCCGGCGTCAGGAAATCCGACTTTGCCTCGCTGCTTTTGCCCATCAGGGAAACGAAATCGTCCAGCGCATCCGGCAGCTCATCGTGCTCCTTGTCGTAGACGCGATACTCGGCTTCCCCACTTGCCTCCAGCCGCCGTAGCTTCCGGCGCAGCTCATGCCGGTCCTTCTTGGAGAGACTCTGCACGTGCGCGTCCCACGAATCGGGCAGTTCAACATACGGTGAAACGTCCCATACGGAACGATCCGCCCGCCACCCATACTCCGCGGCCCGCGACTCCAATATCTGTGTGGAGGGCGAATCATCCCTCAAGCCGATTAGCTCAATGGACGCCCACCCCGCCGCCACCCCATGTTCCAGGATCGCGTCCCAAACGGCTTCTTCCTCGCCCGGTATCGACAAAATATCCTGGTAGTCCGTCACGTTGTAATCGAGTCCGAAAGTGACGGCATCCTTGTCATGGTTCAGAGGCGCGACTCCGTGTAGCGAGCCGTCCGCGTCGTCCCGCACGGTCAGAACAGGATGCTCCTCAGTTGAACCACAGCAGTTGACGGCCCACGCCGTCTGCCAGGGCAGAGAGAGAAATATGGATTGCGTCGTCGATCTGGAAAACAGGTTCGGCCATTCAGCCGCAACCGCCGCCAGCGACTCCCACTGTGCCGTGAAACTCAAGAGCCTGCCCCTTGTGGTGAAGTCAGTGACAGGAACTCCGCTCGTGTGGCCGGGTCTTCCTTGAACACCCCTCGAAATGCCGTCGTAATCACCCGGCTCCCCGCAGCCCGAACACCGCGAATCGTCATGCACAAGTGCTCCGCCTCAATGCGAACGGCAGCCCCCTGCGGTTCAAGCGCCTCCGTCAACAGATCCGCGGACTGGTTCGTTACGCGCTCCTGCATCTGGGGCCGGCGAGCAAGGCACTCAATAGCCCGCGCCAGCTTGCTGATGCCCACCACCCGTCCGGACGGCACATAAGCCACGTGAACGGTGCCGAAGAACGGCAGGAGATGGTGCTCGCAGATGGATGTGAAAGGAATGTCCTTGATGGTTACCATGTCCCGCGCTCCCTCGTCATAGGACACCGTCAAGAATTCGCGCGGATCCTGCCCGATGCCGGAGAAGAGTTCGGCGTACATCGATGCCACGCGCGCGGGTGTCCTGTCGACGCCGTCGCGCCTTGGATCGTCTCCAATTGCGCGAAGAATCTCCTCAACGGCGCGGACTATGCGCTCTTGATCAATCATCCGGGAAAGTATCGACCTTCCAACTGCTTTCCAGTAGTGTAGCGCACGCGATAACGGTCAGTTCATGCCAAGCAGTCGCTGCACAGCCGCGAGATCGGCAGGTGCCTCCTCAACGTTCAGCCCTTGTGCCATCGCATTATCCGGGTCCTTCAGCCCGTTCCCGGTAATAATGCAAACCACTCGCCGATCCTGCATCTCCGGGTGCGCCGCGGCATACTTCGCCAGCCCTGCAACCGAGGCTGCAGACGCCGGCTCGCCAAAGATTCCCTCTTGACCCGCCAGCAGTGAATACGCATCCATAATTTGCTCATCCGTTACGCTGTCGATCAATCCACCGGAATCGTCCCGCGCAGTCACCGCCTCTTTCCAACTCGCCGGGCGGCCGATACGGATTGCGGATGCCACTGTTTCCGGTTCTTCGACAGGATGACCGAGCACAAGCGGCGCAGCGCCTGCAGCTTGAAAGCCCATCATCCGCGGCAGACGCGTCGCGTTTCCCATTTCCCGGTATTCCTTGAAACCCCTCCAGTAGGCCGTGATATTCCCCGCGTTGCCCACGGGAATGAAGAGATCATCCGGGGCATCCCCAAGCTCATCGATAATCTCGAACGACGCCGTCTTTTGACCCTCGATTCGGTCCGGATTGATCGAGTTCACCAGCTTGATCGGACCCGGCCCCGAAAACGACCGCACGATGTCGAGAGCGTCGTCAAATAAACCGGAAATGGCGACGACCCGCGCGCCATACATAGAGGCCTGTGCCAGCTTTCCGGCAGCAATATTGCCCTTTGGCACCACAACGATGCTCTCCAGCCCGCAGGCGGATCCATACGCTGATGCGGAAGCGCTCGTATTCCCGGTTGACGCGCAGATGACGCCGGTGCAGCCATCCTCCACAGCCTTCGCCACCGCCACAACCATCCCGCGGTCCTTGAATGACCCCGTCGGGTTCATTCCTTCCAGCTTGAAATACAGTTCACCGACGCCTAATTGAGATTCGAGGTGGCGCGACCGGATCAGGGGCGTGCTGCCCTCTCCCAGCGAGATTTGCGGTGTTGATTCCGTAACGGCGTCAATCAGGTGGCCGTATCGCGCAAGCACGCCCATCGTCACACCCCCCGCGTCTCTCGCGCGGCCGGGTGTGAGGCGTGCCGGCTCATGCCATCGTCCATGTCAGTCCCCCTACTGACACTTTAGCCACAAATACAGGCGCAGACATCCGTCCCGGGCTCCTCATTCCTCAACTCGAATGATGCTGCCGATCTCCCGCACGACGTCGAGAGCCGTCAGTTTCCCGGTCGCGTCACGCAATGCCGATTCCCGTGCGCGGTGTGTCGTAATCACAATCTCGGCAGAACCGGCCGTTTCATCGACCTCCTGCTGAATCACGGAGGCGATGCTGATTGATGCGTCCCCCAGGATCTGCGCGATTGCTGCGAGAACACCTGGCTGATCCGATACGGTCATCCGCAGATAGTAACGAAAATCCAGCTCGTCAATCGGCCTCACCCGGCTGCCTGTGCCAGGAGTCTGCCGCGACTGCGGTCCGCCGCGCCCCGTCAGTCCGCGTGCAACCTCGATGAGGTCACTGAGAACGGCGCTTGTCGTCGGGCCGGATCCTGCCCCACGTCCGTACAGGAGCAGTTCCCCCGCCGAATCACTATCGAACTGGACCGCGTTGTAGACCCCGTCAACCTTTGCCAGCTGCGTGTCCGACGCGATGAATGCCGGATGCACTCGCACGTCCAACTCGCCGTCACCGATCTCCTTTGCGATGGCGAGCAGCTTGATTGCATACCCGAGATCATGCGCGTACCGAAAATCCCGAGGAGTCAGGTGGCCGATCCCCTCGCAATAGATAGACTCCGGCGACACTGGCGATCCGTAAGCGAGCGTCGCGAGCACTGCCAACTTATAGACGGCGTCAGTGCCGTTGATGTCGTTGCCGGGGTCGGCCTCCGCGAATCCCTGCGCCTGCGCGTCCGAAAGGGCATCCTCAAAAGCCATGCCCTCGACGGCCATTCGCGTGAGGATGTAATTCGTCGTTCCATTGATGATTGCGCGCAGTGCCCCAACCCGCGCTCCCGTCACCCCCCGCTCTAGCGCGGAAATGACTGGAATTGCGCCACCCACCGCAGCCTCGAACTTGAGGCTGGCCCCCTTCGCCCGGGCCATCGCCAAGAGGCCCGCGCCATGCTTGGCCATGACCTCCTTGTTGCCCGTCACAACGGAGCGACCGTCGGCCAATGCGCCTCTGATGGCGGGCAAGGCGGCATCCTCACCGCCCATTAGCTCAATAACAATATCGACGTCAGGATTCTCAAGAACGTCTTTCGACCGAGTTGTGATCAGTGATGAATCCACAAGTGAAGACCGGCTACGTCCGGCATCGCGTACCAGGATGCCTTGTAACTTCAGCGGCAGTCCGACCGACTCCTCAAGAAACGAGCCCTGGGTCGCGAGAGCCTCCGCGACACCGGTTCCAACGACGCCCATTCCAAGCAGCCCGACGCCGATGTATCCCCGTTCACTGGGGCCCGCAGCCCCCTTACTCACTCGCGCTCCTCGTCGGGAATAACTCGCGATCCTGCCTGAGTTGCTCTAAGACCCATTGGTAGCGATCTGAACTCAGCCCTCCGCCCGGTCTGCTGAGCGCATTCGCCGCAACCAGGTCTGCGCGGTGAGCCGCAGTCCATGCCCGTAGGGCCTGATCCTGTAGTGGCTTGATGTGATCTTCGCGCACGTCGCGCAGTTCCAATACACCTTCAGCCAGGAATATCGAAACGCCCGTTGATGTGACCACGGGGCCGGATACTTCCCCGTCGCCCAGCTCTACCATGACGTCGTTGTACTCGTCCTTGATCCCGCGCGGCACCCAACCGAGATCACCCCCCTGCTCAGCCACGGCGTTGTCGTCGGATAATTCGCGGGCCAGGTCCTGGAAGGATTCACCTGCGTCGAAGCGGTCGAGCGCCGCCCGCGCGTCAAGCAGATCCGTCTCGGAGCTGTTGAAGCGAATCTCGTACAGATGCCGTTGTTCCAGCTTGGCTGGAATACTCTCCTGGAGTACCGCCTCCAGCTTGTTTTGCAGAGCCTGCTCCCGGGCAATCTCTCGGAAGAACTCTTCGGAAACCTGCAGGATTTCAAGACGCAGCCGTAGACGCTCCCGGTACTCGGACTCGGGTATATCAGGATTGTCCACGTTAGCAACGCCAACAATCCGCGCCTTCATCTCGTTGTCAATTTCCTGTTCGCTTACCGCCACGTTCTCCAGTGGCGCGTACTGCTTGACGATTTCACGGCGCTCCAGGTCATTCACCATGTCAAATATCAGATTGTTCAGTGATTCCGGCGCCCACGTGCCTATTGCTTGCGCCTCCGCAACAATCATCTTCAACCGTGCCAGGTAGTCACCCCACGTATAGCGTTCGTCATTGATGACAAGCGCGGTCTCGCGGTGAGGCTGAACGAAGACGACGAAATATCCCGTTGCCGGAATCACAAGCGCCGTAATCAGCAGCAGGATACCGGCCAATGACAGGATCCGCGTGAAGCGGTGCCGGCGACGGCGCTCCGTCTCACGCCGATGCCCCCCAATGACAGGCGACGAGACGACGTCCTCGTTGTTGTTCTGGTCCTGTTCGGTCATTGTCAGAACCTTGTGCGTTTCCCGCTATTTCCGCGGGATAATTTCACTTCAGTACGGCGTTCAGCGTGCCGGCGGCATATCGTGGAGGGTATCCGTCGTGAACGGAATCAGTCCCGCTTGCCGCGCGCGCTTGATCTCCCGGGCCAACGCCCGCTGATGACGCGAGCATGTGCTCGTCTTGCGCCGTGGCTCAATCCGCGCGCGCTCAGATATAAAACGCCTCAACGTCTCCGGCTGCTTGAAGTCCATCACCGCTTCCTTGTCCGCGCAGAACAAGCACACTCGGCGACGCGGATAGAAACGCCGACCGCCGCCGCCCTCGCGACGCCCGCCTGATGGCCTGTCTCCGGGTCCTCGCCCGCCCTGCGGCCTGTCGTAAGCGGGTCGCGAAGGGGGCGCAGCCGGGCGCGCGTCACTTGACTCAGGCGGAGCGGGAGTATCTGTCGTCATTCATTTCCTCCAGGACTGGTTGCGATTAAGTCTACACGGCTTTGAGAGGGTAGTAACAGATGCTATTCCCAGAGCCCCTAGAACGGCAGGTCATCCTCCGGCCCGCCACCGCCCCCGAATGCCTCTCCCGGATAGTCCTCTTCACGCGGCGTCCCAGCGCCGCCCTCGCCGGGCCTGTTCATAAATACAACGTTCTGCGCCACAATCTCGATAGTAGTTCGCGGCGTCCCGTCGCGGCCCTCCCAACGGTCGGTCCGTATGCGGCCGTCAACGTACACCTTCTGGCCCTTGCTGAGATATTGATTGCAGCGTTCCGCTAGCTGATTCCACGCGACAACGCGGAACCACTCCGTCTCCTCGTGCCGTTCGCCGTCCTGAGTGTTGTAAACCCTGTTCACAGCGACGCTGAACGTCGTTACAGGATTCCCGTTCGGCGTGTACCTCATCTCAGGATCACTCCCAAGATTGCCGATAGCCGTCATTCTATTCAGAGTCATTGAGAACCACCATCCCCTACAAAGCGCCTATACGCGCGTCAGAAACGTTCGCAGGTGATTCTCATTTGTGCGCAGCGTTGTTTTTAAGGCCGCAATGGCATCACCCGACATATCGAAACGGGAAATAACCATCGTCCCATCGGTCTTCGCCTTGATCGGATACGCGAGTCGACGGCGTCCCTGCACCTCTGTCGTCTCGTCTGACCCACCCCGATCGGCAATGACCTGTTTGATTCGGTCCACCGCCCCGTTCAATTCTTCTTCCTGGATCTCCGGATCCACGATCACCATCAATTCGTATCGAGTCACTCACCCTCCCTTGCCGTTTTCGCTAATGAAGTATACAAGAGACGCCATTCCACCAAACGTCTCACATATCTGGAAATTCTTGCGGTCAGTTAGTCGAAAAGCTGCGGAATGGGATGTGCACCGGTCAGCGCCTTGATCTCCTCGCGCGCACCCTCCAGAACAGCCGCATCCTCCGGGTTCCTTAGAACCTGTGTGATCAGTCGGGCAACGGATCGAGCGTCATCCTCGTCGAAATTCCGGCTCGTGATCGCAGGCGTCCCGATCCTGATGCCACTCCCCACCCGTGGTGGAAGCTCATCAAACGGGATCGCATTCGGATTCGTGATGATACCCACGGACTCCAATAGGTCCGCCGCAGCCTTGCCCGTCGTACCAAGCGTCGTCACGTCCACGAGGAAGAGGTGGCAGTCGGTTCCGCCGGAGACGATTCGCAATCCGTCGTCCGTCATCTCCGCTGCCATTGCCCGCGCATTCCTCAACACCTGGTCCTGGTACTCACGGAATGACGGCCTTAGCGCCTCTCCAAAGCACACGGCCTTAGCCGCGATGGTATGCATCATCGGGCCACCCTGCGCCCCGGGGAAAACGGATCGGTCGATGGCCGATGCGTATTCCTGCTTGCACAGGATGAATGCGCCGCGCGGCCCTCTCAGGGTCTTCTGCGTTGTAGACGTCATGATGTCTGCGTAGGGGGCGGGATCGGGGTAGACGCCGCCCGCAATCAGGCCCGCGTAGTGCGCCATGTCCACCATCAGCAGGGCGTCAACCGAGTCCGCCACACGCCGCATATGCTCGAAATCGATCGCCCGAGGATACGAACTCGCGCCCGCAACGATGATCTTTGGCCGATGCTCCCGAGCCAGCGACTCCACTTCGTCGTAATCAATCATCTCCGTCTCGCGGTCCACGCCATACGAGACGAATCGATAGTACTGGCCGGAGAAACTGACGGGACTCCCGTGGGAGAGGTGCCCTCCCTGGTCAAGCCTCATGCCGAGGATGGTGTCTCCCGGCTTAACAAAGGAAAAATACACAGCCATATTCGCCTGCACGCCACTGTGCGGCTGCACGTTCGCATGCTCCATGCCAAAGAGCTGCTTAAGGCGATCCCGAGCCAGATCCTCCACAACGTCCGCGAATTCGCATCCCGCGTAGTACCGTCGACCGGGATACCCTTCCGCGTATTTCTCCGTCAGCGCGGAACCTTGCGCCTCCATCACCGCCCGGCTCGTGTAGTTCTCGGAAGCGATGAGGATAATCGAGTCCCTCTGGCGCGCCTCCTCGCCCTCAATGGCGGCAAATACCTCGGGATCAGACTGCGACAACAGCGACATGAAAGCTCCTTAATCTACCCCTTGTTTCAGTATAACAACGAGGCATCCCCACCCCCAGCCCGCTCACCCTGAGCTTGTCGAAGGACTGCCATCCGTCATTCCCGCCCATTTCCCGTCATCCCCGCGCCCCCCGTCATTCCCGCGAAGGCGGGAATCCGGAACTCCCTTATCCGGCGTCCCAACTGAGTGTGCGCCCGTCCGTCGTCAACGTCACAGTCCCGTGCATGTCTGTCCGAAGAATCGTCGGCGCGGACGGTAGCGACTCCAACCGCTCAATCGTCTCCGGATGCGGATGCCCAAACCTGTTGCCCTCGCCCGCCGTGATAACTGCAACCCTCGGCGACACGGCCTCCAAAAACTCCTCACTAGAGGAATAGCGGCTCCCCTGGTGGGCGACCTTCAGAACCGTCGCATGCAGATCCACCCCGGAATCCAGCAGAAACTCCTCTCCGGGCCTGTAGATGTCGGCCGCAAACAGGAATGACACGTCCTCGTAGGACAATTTCGCAACCACGGAATTGTCATCGTGTTCAGTGGCCGCGTCGAATGGTCTATCAGGCGGAGGATGAACTAACTCCAGATGCGCTCCTCCCCCCAGATCCAGAGTCGTCCCCCGTTCCGCCCGCACCACAGTCAGATCGGTGCTCTCCTTCAATGCCGCCGCCCACTGCCGCCCGTAAACAGTGCCGGATTCCAGCTGCGGGTCCATCACAAACCCCACGTCATAGCGCCCCAGGGTTTCCGTGAGGCCTATCAAGTGATCCGCGCTGGGATGCGTCAAGATAACGACGTCGATACGCCGCGACCACCACGGCAGGTGCTCTGCCAGCCGCCGCTGCAGCAATGCTCCATCCGGCCCGCCGTCGATGAGAACGCGCCGACCCGTCGGCGATTCAATCAAAATGGAGTCGCCCTGTCCCACGTCCAGGACATGAACCGTCAACTGCTCTTCATGCGAGATGTAGGGAGCTGCCGCTCCAATCCCGGCAGCCGCCGTCACAATGACCAGTCCGCCCACGATCGGCCATGAGGTCAAAATCCGCCGACCGCTTGGCATGGATATGCTCGGCAGGGACACCATCGGACCCAGCAGCCCGGATGGACTCCGCAATAGCGGTATGAGGAACAAGCCGCCTATAACAAGGTAAATCAGGATTACCGCCTCAGCACTCAGCGGCGCAATCGTGATCGCGGCGAAAGTCGGCGACGAAAACACCGACGACAGCCCAAGCAGAAACGTCAGAAATGGCCATGCCGCCCACGCTGTCGCGGATGCGAGGGCCCCGTCCGCAAACACGCCAACCATACCTGTCGCTGCGGAGGCAAGCAGGACGGCAGGAAGGGCCGCTGTCCCCAACAAGCTCGCCGGTATCGTGAACAGCGAGGTTGCGCCGAAATAGTGCAGCAACAGTGGCTTAATCCCGATAACCGCGCCCAACGACGCAGAGATTCCCGTTATGCCAACACGCTGCCAGCTGTCTGCTAGACTTGCGCCGGGGTTGGAAATATCTCCGCCGAACGGCGTCCCCATGACTCGCCGCAGCGGGTCTGTAAGAAAGACGATTCCCGCCATCGCCGCCACAGTCATCTGGAACGACGCAGTCGCCATCACCTTCGGATCCCAGAGGGCGATAACCGTTGCCGCGAGAACCAGCGCCAAACCCCCGCTCGGCTGCCGTCCGGAGGCAATCGCTCCCAGGTAAACGCTTCCCATGATCGCTGCTCGAACCACAGGCGGATTTAGGCCTGAGAGGATCGCGTATGCCCAGATGATTCCAAGTGGCAAGAGCACGAATAACCCAAGCCGCCGACCCAACACCATCACGCCTGTCACCAGGGCTACGCCCAGCACGACGCTCACATGGAGCCCGGAAATCGCCAGCAGATGCGCCGTTCCGGCCCGCCGCCATTCATCGCTTAGCTCCGACGGCAAATCATCTCGTTGCCCCAGCAGCAGTGCCCGCGCCAACTCCGCCTGTGGCGACGGCAAATTCCGTTCAAGTGACGCGCTCAAGCTGTCCCGCACTGAGTTGATGAGAAGCATCGGCGGAGGCGCGCGCCCGACTATCCGAAGTTGAGGCCGCATCAGGATGACAAGATCATCCCGAAACGAAACCGTTGCCTGCTCTTGGCCAGCGGCAGCATTCTCGTCATCTCCGTCCGGCACGGGACGCTGCGGAACCCCCGTCAACGTCACGCGGTCGCCGGTGCCGAGTTCGTACGGCGGAGGATAGACCCACGCGATTGCATCCCCCGCCACGCCAAATGCACCAAGCTCGGTTTGGTCACGCAACTGTGCGTGGTCAAGCGTCAGCCGAACGCGAACCAATTGCCCGCGACGCGACGGATCATCCCGCACGACACCTTCCAGCGCAGCCTCCCTGCCCGCAAGGCTCCCGATGGGGATCGACGATGAGTTCGCGTCCGGCAAGACCCCCCGCGCCATTCCCACCAGAACTCCCACAGTGAATAAACAGGCCAACAGCAGGCCGCCCCGACGTGACAACAAGGAGGCTGCCGCGGCCACTGCTGCGAGTGCAACAACAATTAGGAACGGCAGATAAACAACTAGCGACAGCGCCAAACCGCAGAGTGTTCCGACAGCTAGCGAAAACAGACGCATCGCGAACTAGTTCACTGAGACGAATGGACGTATTGCCGCTAGCGTGGACGGGCCGATTCCCGGAACGTCCAGCAGTTGATCCACCTCCGTGAATGCCCCGGACGCCTCCCGATAATTCACAATCGCCTGCGCCACAGTTCTACTGATGCCCGGGACGGATTCAAGCTCGCCCGCACCGGCGATATTCACATTCACGGTCGCCCGTAAAACGGGAATCGCGTACCGTGCCCCATCCTGAACTGGTTGAGCCAGGTTCAGCGCGTGCATGTCTGCCGTCGAAAGCGTGCCGCCGGCGGCCAGAATTGCATCTATAAGTCGTGTCCCGTTTGGCAGCGTGTATAACCCCGGCGTGGCCACCGCTCCCGCAATGTGCACGGTCACCTCTCCGACGGCTTCCTCACCCTTATAGGGAACGTAGTAGCGCTGACCATCCACCAGTTGCAGTGCAAGGTCCACAGCATCTGTATTCGCGCCCGCGGAAATTCCACCCGCCATGTCAATAACGTCGGTTAGGCGGGCCCCGTGGCCCAGGGTGTACGTCCCCGGTTCTGCAATGGCGCCCACGACGTGGACAAAGACTGAGCCGTTCTCTGAATCGGCCAGAGCCGACACGTCATAGCGCGCGCCATCCTGGAGCACCTCGGCAAGATTCAGACCGGACTCATCTGCCCGGTCTGTCAGGCCACCGGCCACCGCCAATGCGTCTGTAAACCGTGAGCCCTGAGGCAATTCATAGAGCCCCGGCTCTCGCACTTCGCCCCGGACATGCACAACCACCATGTTGTTCTCAGGCGGGGTGTCCTCTTGGAGGGGAACGACATAGCTCGTGCCGTCCTCCAACTCCTCCGCCATGTTCACGGCGTTTGTGTCCGCCCCCTCAATCAGCCCTCCGGCAAGTTCGATTGCATCCACAACCCGTGAAGGCGTTGAAAGGGAATACACGCCGGGCTCCATGACTGCTCCCCCAACGTGGACGGTTACGGCGCCTATCGCCGGTTCAGATGGTGGAAGCTGGATCTCAACCGGAGCCGGCGCAAAAGCCCACTCGCGAGCCATCAAGATAGCGAATGCGACCGCGACGACAACCAGGAGTGTTGTCGCAAGTATTGGCCTCAACCGCGATGAACGAGTTTCCTCTACAGTCGCAGGGGTATCAACAGGAGTCCGCCGATCCATCCGATCCAATCCGCACCGTAACCGACTGGCCACGTTGATGCGGCCACCCAACTTAATCCATCAACAAAACCGGCAGACAATCTGTGAGGGAAGTGTAGGAACTTGCCAACCGGTTACAGATACATACTAGTGCATCCTTGTCCGTAATCAAGACCCGACGCCGTCGATGGCTGGATTCCTGCCGCTCCCTCTCCCCCCATATACTCAAGAAGAACCTCAAGAGTCCTGACAATATTGATTTCCTGTAGCCTGCAGCCCCTAGGAGGTGCAACCGGTTTGTCGTCAATAAGTCGTTCTGATGGTCGCGCCGCCGATGAACTGCGCGTGGTATCAATCACACCCGGCTACCTCGACCACGCCGAAGGATCGGCATTAATCGTGCAGGGCAGCACCAGGGTACTCTGCGCTGCGTCCATCGAAGATCGCATTCCCGGTTGGCTGCGCGGCCAACAGAGCGGCTGGGTCACGGCGGAATACGCCATGCTCCCGCGCTCTACCCATACCCGCACCGCCCGGGCCCGTGCGCAGGGCAGGGACGTCGGACGCTCTCAAGAAATCCAGAGATTGATTGGTCGCTCGCTCCGCGCCGTTACGGATCTTGGCGCGCTCGGAGAGCGCAGTATCACTGTCGACTGTGATGTCATCCAGGCCGATGGAGGAACTCGCACCGCCGCCATCACTGGCGCGTATGTAGCGCTCTATCAGGCCATTCGTTGGGCGCAGAACGCCGCATTGGAAGCCGGCGAAGAAGACCCCTTTCCAACCTTTCCCCTCAAGGAGGCGGTCGCCGCCGTTTCCGTCGGCATCATGGCCGGCCCATCCGAGGACGAAATGCTCCTTGACCTCTGCTACGAAGAAGACTCCGAAGCAGGAGCTGATTTCAACATCGTCGCAACAGAATCCGGCCGCCTAGTGGAAGTGCAGGGCACAGCCGAAGGCTCAACCTACACCCGCCCCCAACTCGACTCCGTCCTAGACCTCGCCATACAGGGCATCACCAACCTCATCGCTGCCCAAAACGCTGCAATAGCCGCGCTGGCATAGTTGAATCCCGAGAATACTGAAAAAGACAAACGATATGCTGACGAACGTATACATCGATGGCACGAATCTCTACTATGGCGCGCTTCGAGGCACTCCTCACAAATGGCTCGATCCCAGGCGAATGATTGAGCTTGTTTTTCCGCATGATGAGATACAGGTCATCCATTACTTCACGTCGGCAGTACGATCGGTTCCGACCGACCCGGCAGCACCAATTCGGCAACAAGCATATATTCGCGCCTTGCGCAGCATGCCAGGTGTAGTCGTTCATCTGGGGATCATTAGGGGCAGAGGTTCGCTTCGCGAGAAGATGACGGATGTGGCTCTGGCAACCAGGCTCGTTGCTGACGCTAGCCAGCACCGCTTTGAGAAGGGCATCGTTGTTTCAAACGATGCCGATTTTGTTCCTGCCATAATCTGCGTACGGAGTGAATTTGGAGCCGATGTGGCCGTTTTGAATCCTGCCATAAGGCGTCGCACCCAGGGTGATCTCGAAACCGCGGCAACGTACGTTAGAAAGCTGAGGCCCATTCATGTTGCTTCGAGCCCTCTCCCGAGCCCATTGCGTGACGAAATAGGCCTGATTACAAAACCTGTGGACTGGTGAAGCAATCAACTCCGCGCGAGATTTGACACAGTCGTCTCCCCTGCATAAATTGGTTGCATACTTCCTTGGGAGCTTCGGCGACCAAGTGGGGCCGCTCCGGCGGCCCCTGTTTCGTTAAACTATCTTCCCTAAGCCCCCACCCCGCCCCGCGATACAATGCAGTCACCATGACGCAAGACAACGCCGTAAACCCCGGCAAGCCTTTGGATGGTTCTATCGCCCTCATCACCGGAGGGTCCCGCGGCATCGGTCGCGCCATCACCCTTGAACTAGCCTCTCTGGGCGCGGATGTCGCTATCAACTTCTTTCGAAATCCCGGTCCTGCCAAAGAACTGGCCGATACGGTCAAGGAACAATTCGGCGTGAGCGCTGAGCCGTTCAGGGCGAATATCGGCGAAGCGGATCATGTTCAGCGCCTCATCGCCGATGTCACCGATGCATTTGGCGGCCTCGATATCCTCATCAACAATGCCGCCTCCGGCGTGCAGCGCACGGTAATGGACCTGAAAGCCAACCACTGGAATTGGACACTGGACATCAATGCGCGCGGCCCCTGGCTTGCCGCCAAACATGCCGTCCCCCATATGCTCGCCCGTGGCGGTGGAAGCATCGTCAACATTTCCAGTGTTGGGTCAAGCCGTGTCATGGACAACTACATGTCGGTTGGCGTATCAAAGGCGGCGCTGGAATCGCTGACCCGCTATCTCGCCGTAGAACTTGCCCCGCAGGGCATCCGCGTCAACGCTGTCTCCGGCGGACTCGTCAAGACAGACGCCCTCGACCACTTTGAAGACCGCGAAAATATGATTGCCAAAGCCACAAGCGACACGCCTGCCGGACGCATGGTCGAGCCGGAAGACATCGCCCGTGCCGTGGCATTCCTCTGTTTGCCGGAGTCGCACATGATCATCGGCCAGACTATCGTCGTCGATGGCGGAATGACGCTTACATGGCGAACGGCATGACGAACGACCAGGGCGATACCCCTTCAACCGACGAACTCCGCGCCATGGCGCAGTCAGCGCGTGAACAGGACAAGCCGCTGACGGCATGGGAGCACCTGCAACAGGCCCTCGATATTGACCGCCGGGACCACGGCGAGAATCATCCTAACGTCATCCAGGACCTCAATAATCTCGCCACCGTGTTCCAGGAGCTGGGGGACATGGGCGGCGCGCGCCAGCACTATGAGCAGGCCCTTGACCGTGCCCGCCAACACTACGGCGATGAGGGCGAGGCTGTTGCGATAGTCCATAACAACCTCGGTGGCGTCCTACAGGAGTTGGGGCATTTCAACGACGCCAAACTCCACCTGGAAACCGCGCTTGAAGTATTGACCGCTATCCACGGGGAAGACCACCCCATCGTCGCCTCCATCATCAACAACCTCGGCGGCCTGGCCCACGAATCCGGCGACCTGGAAGGCGCAAGGACCTACTACGAACGGGCCCTCGCCGTTGATGAGCGGCAGCGCGGCCCGAACGATCCCGTCGTTGCGGCGGAGGTCAACAACATCGCCGGAGTCTTGCGCGACCTTGGTGACCTCGAAGGAGCGCGCGAAGGATACCTGCGCGCCATGGAGATCGATGAGGCGGCCTATGGCGCAGACCACCCTCTCGTCGCCATCCGCGCCAACAACCTTGCGGGCATCCTGCAATACATGGGTGATATGGACGGCGCGCGGGAACTCTTTGAGCGTGCAAGCCGCGTCCTTGAACAGACCCGTGGCGAGGCCCACCCCGCCACCCAACTCGTCCAAAACAACCTCGACTCCATGCCGCCCACGGGATAGCCTCAAAGACCCAATCCCTTGACGCTCCAAACACCCCGCCGCATAATTGATTCATAACCACCCATGTCGTTTCGATGGCATGGCGAGACCGCCTCCGGGCGGTCTCGACACTTTTGCTCGTGTATCTCACAACAAGAAACCATGACGATAGCCCCCCTCCTTACCGATGTCTTTATTGATGGGATGAATCTATACAACGGGGCTCTCAAAGGCACAACCTACAAATGGCTGGATGTTCGACGCTTGGCGGAAACCGTGCTTTCTGAACATCCGATAGGCCGCGTGTACTACTTCACTGCTCCGATACAGGGCCGCCCTCCGGACTACGCTCAGCCAATCAAGCAAGGTGCTCATCTGCGTGCCTTGGCAACACTCAAAGACCTGGAGATTCATCTGGGTACTTTCAGCCAACGCCCTTCCTTCCAGCCACTTGCAGAGGGCTGGCCCAACCACATCGTCAAGATCCGCGTTATGGATGTCGAGGAGAAACAGTCTGACGTCAATCTGGCCACGTATGCAGTTGCAAGTGCAATCAAAGGAGAATGTGAACAAGTAGCCATCATCTCCAACGATGCTGATTTCGCGGGACTTATGAGATATTTGCGAGACAGTATCGGTATCCCGATTATTGTCCTCAACCCGAATGTCGTACGACGCCAGGGAATCAATCGGGAGCTTAGGCGGGCATCCACGTACATCCGGGACATCAAAGTAACTGATCTCGCCCAAAGCCAGCTCCCCCACCAACTCACAGATCAGCACGGCATCATTACCAAACCCGAATCATGGTGACACCCTCTGAAGGATTTACCTCCTCCTCACCGCTATAATGGCCGCAAGGGGTAGCAGGGCGACGCGCGACTGATCTGAGTGGCGTCCCCGGGCGGGAGTCGAATGGCGAGGCAAACGCGAAAGCCGTCCGCCGCAGCCGGGCCCGATATGTTCGAGCAGCAGCGGGAGCAACGCCTGTCACATGAGGCGCCGCTTGCCGCTCGTATGCGGCCTACAACCCTCGATGAATTCGTCGGCCAGCAGCACATTGTCGGTGAAGGCCATGTCCTCCGCCGCTCCATAGAGGCCGACCAGGTTCCCTCAATCGTCCTGTGGGGCCCGCCGGGTACTGGCAAGACCACCCTCGCCCGCATCATCGCCCACATGACGCAGTCCCACTTTGAGCCCGTCAGCGCCGTCGAATCCGGTGTCGCGGACCTGCGTCGCGTGCTTTCGGAAGCTCGCCAGCGCCGCGGCCTCTCCGGCCAGCGCACCATCCTATTCATCGACGAGATTCATCGCTTCAACAAGGCCCAACAGGACGTCGTTCTACCCCATGTGGAGGACGGCTCCGTCACCCTCATCGGCGCGACCACTGAGAACCCAGCCTTTGAAATTGTCGCCCCGCTCCTCTCACGCGCTCGCGTCTACACACTCAACGCCCTGACCGAGGATGAGATAAGAGAACTCGTCGACCGCGCCCTTACCGATCCCGAACATGGCCTGGGTCAACTCAATGCCCGGCTCGCCGACAATGCCGAGAGCGCGCTGATTTCCATGGCGGATGGCGATGCCCGTGCGGCTCTCACTACTCTTGAGGTCGCAGTCAGTGCCACGCCGCCGGAGGCGGACGGCGCCCGAATCGTTGACCTACCCACCATCGAAGACGCCATGCAGCACCGCGCCGTCCGCTACGACAAGGGCGGCGAAGAGCACTACAACATCATCTCCGCGTTCATCAAGTCGATGCGCGCCTCCGATCCTGACGCCGCACTCTACTGGATGGCACGGATGCTGGAGGGCGGCGAGGACCCACTCTTCATCGTGCGGCGCATGGTTATCTTTGCCGCCGAGGATATTGGGTTAGCTGATCCGATGGCCCTCAGCGTCGCGACCGCCTGCCAGCAGGCCGTCCACTTTGTCGGGATGCCGGAAGGCTACCTGCCCATGTCGGAGGCGTGCCTCTATCTCGCCACCGCCCCCAAGAGCAACTCCGCCTATAAGGCATACCTTGCCGCCCAACAGGATGTCCGCAACACCGGCGCTCTGCCCGTGCCGCTGCACCTCCGCAACGCCCCGCACCCACTGATGAGTCGCATGGGCTACGCGAATGGCTACATGTATCCTCACGACTACCCCGGCCACGTCGTAGACCAGCAGATGCGGCCTGACTCAATTCAGGGACACCGCTACTTCGAACCCACAGAGCAGGGCCTCGAAGCCGATATCAAAGCCCGCATCGCCAACTACGAAAAACGCCGCCGCGCAAACTCAAACAACAATGAGGGTGCCGATTCACCAGACGCCTAGGAGGCCCCCCGTCATTCCCGCCACCCCCCCGTCATTCCCGTGCAGAGCTTGCCCCGTACCCCGATACGGGGTGGGAATCTGAATCCCATTGAGCCGCCCCCGCCCGGTAACCCCCGTCATCCCTGCGCCACCTTGTCATTCTGAGCGCAGCGAAGAATCTAAAGGCCCCCCTATGCGATACCATGGATACGAGCTACAGAATGAACTAAACGGCTGGACGGAGATAGAAATGGTCGCGCGGACAAAGTTCTCAAGCAGCGTATCGCCGGACATACTCGCCCGCATGAGGGATATCGCCCGTGCCGATGGCCGAACCCTGAATGCTGTCCTGGAAGACGCCATCACCGCCTACATCGAAAATCGTGACGACAATAACGTTCGTCCGGAAGTAATGGCGCACTTCCGTGACAGCGTTGAGAAGAACCGGCGCCTATATCGGATGTTGGCCGAGTAGTGCCCATCCGGTTCCTCACCATTGAGGAAGTCGTCGCCATCCATGACGATCTGATAGAGCAATTTGGAGGTGCCTTTGGCCTCCGCGATTTCGGGGCATTGGAATCAGCCCTGATGCGCCCTCAGATTGGCTACTATCAGAGCCTCATTGAACAAGCCGCTGCTCTCCTTGAGAGCTTGGCTGTGAACCATCCATTCGTGGACGGCAATAAACGAGTCGCCTTTGGTACCGCTGATATCTTCCTGCGTATGAATGGCAACTTCATCGATTGCGACAGCGAAGAAGCCCATGCGCACTTCATGCACCTTTTCGACACCAATACGTTCCGATTTGCGGAGCTAATAGCTTGGCTTCAAGACCATGCGAAACCTCTGAGCGACATGTGAGATCGGCGAGGGTCGGCTCCACTCCAACCTCGCTACAATGTCTGAGACACTCAGGAGACATAGCGTGACAAACGACGACACAGACAACGCCCCCTCCGGCCCTGAACTCGTCCGCTCTTTGGCGGAACTGAGCCGCGTCGGCATGACCGAAGACGAAATCAAGTCGTTCGGCGGCCAGCTTGATGCCATCATCGAGAGCGTCTCCGCCTTGCAGGAGGTCGAAACTGACGGCGTCGAACCGACAGGCCACGCCATTGATGTCACCAACGTCTACCGGGAAGACTCCGACCGCGAGTCCTACGGTCGTGATGAGATGCTGTCCAACGCCCCCGCCGCGCAAGAGGGCTACGTCCGCGTCCGCTACGTCTTCGGCGAGGACGAGACCGAACCCTAAACCGCCCCGTCACCAAAGCCGTCCTGTCATTCTGAGCGTAGCGAAGAATCTAAAGCCTCGGAGTGCAACCAAACCCCGTAACGCCAACCACCAAAATCCCCTCCCCCTTGATGGGGGAGGGCTAGGGTAAGGGTGACTCCGCCGGCCCCACCACGTCAACGAGCCAACCTTCCAATTTGTCTCGCAGTTCCGTCTTCGCCTCCCGCAGGCCATGATTCGCGCCCGGGTAAAGGATCAGTTCCTTCGGCTCCCCCGCCCACTCATATATCCGCTCCGCGTCGGTGTAGGGGAGAACGTCATCTTCACGACCATGCACCACAAGCAGTCGGCGCGGCGCAATCTCCGCCACGTCTTGCGCCCCAAACGTCTGGCCGGACAACGACGCAACCGCCACGACATCCGGCGAGAATGCTGCCGACTTTATCGCCACTGCCCCATTGGATGAATGACCCACCAAAGCAAGTCTCCGCGCTCCGATGCCGCGCATGAATGAGATGCCCGCCAGCACGTCCGCAACGGCCTCGATGAACACCTCCGGTCGCCGCTGACCGAGCCGCAGCGATGTAACGCCTTGCTCGGTGAGTTCTTTGGCCAGATCCTCGTAGATGCCATCCGCCGGCCCCTTGAGTTCGCGCCCGCCGCCGACGAAGATGACTGCCCCGTCGTGCCCCTCTTTCGGGTGCAGAACCGCCCGGATCTCGCCACGGTTAGTCCCGATGACGAGATCGATGGTACCGTCTTCATTCGGTTTGGCTGAAACGCCGGTGAACGTGACGACCAGATCGTCGTCCTGCGGTGACTCCCCCGGACCATTTGCGGTCGGAGGGTTCCCGTGGCCGTTTGACCCCTGCTCGACCATCAGTTACCCCTTCCCCCGGAGCGTCAGCGAGATTGCGAATGCCGCTCCACAAATCGGCCCATGCGCGTGAGCGCCTCCTCGATGTCCTCCACGCTCGCCGCGTAGCAGCACCGCACGAATCCCTCTCCCGATGGTCCGAACGCGCTCCCCGGGACAACCGCCACACCCTCTTCAGTCAACAGCCGCTCGGCGAATTCTTCAGAACTCATCCCGGTCGGCATGATGGAAGGAAACGCATAGAATGCTCCGCGTGGCTCCACGCATGGCAGGCCGATACGCCGCAAGCCCCCGACAAGCAACCGCCGCCGCTGGTCATATGCCTCGCGCATCTCCTGAACGTCGCGTTCTCCCTCGCGCAACGCTGCCACCGCCGCCGCCTGCGCCGCCGTCGGCGCGGACATCATCGTGTACTGGTGGACTTTCATCATTGCCGAGATGATGTCTGACGGCCCGGCCGCGTAACCCACGCGCCACCCCGTCATGGCATACGACTTGGAAAAGCCGCCGAGGACAATTGTCTGATCGCTGCGCCCGGTCAGTGAGGCAAATGACGTGAACGGCTCATCCGGCGAATACACAAGTCGGTCATAGATCTCGTCCGCGATGACCAGCAGGTCATGCCGCGCGGCCATCTCAGAGAGTTCCTCCGTCGTCGCCCGGTCCAGCACCGCGCCCGTCGGGTTCGAGGGATTGTTGATCAGCAGCGCCCGCGTCTGCGGCGTGATGAGCTTTTCCACCTCCGACGCCCGCAAACGGAACTCATCCTCCATCGTTGTCGGCGCGGTGATAAGCGACCCACCCGCCATATGAACCACCGGGAAGTACGCCACGTAGCACGGGTCGCCCGTAATGACCTCATCACCCGGATCGAGCGTGGCCCGCAGCGCAAGGTCAAGTGCCTCTGACACCCCCACCGTGATCAGCAACTCCGACTGCGGATCGTACTTCGCGCCGTACAGCCGCTCTAGATAAGCAGCTAGTTCCTTCCGCAGTTCCGGCGTCCCGTAATTGGACGTGTAATGCGTATGTCCTCGTTCAAGAGAGTCGATAGCCGCCTCGCGGATATGCCACGGCGTGACAAAATCCGGCTCGCCGACTCCCAGCGAAATTATCCCCTCCTGCCCGGCAATCAGGTCAAAGAACTTGCGAATGCCGGAAGGCGGAATATCCTCAACCCGCTGCGCGATACGTCGTCGTCCGGCGGCATTGTCACTGCGGGGCGTTGAATCTTGGTGAGTTGAATTGGTCATATCACGCTGCCTACATTGACACGGGCAATCGGTGGGGCGATTCGTCCTCTGCCTCGAAGAGAGTCCCGTCTTCCTTGTATCGCTTGAGCACAAAGTGAGTTACGGTTCCCTGCACAGCTTCCAGCACCGCCAGCTTGCTCGCCACGAAGTTCGAGATTGCATAGATGCTCTCGCCCGTCACCTGCACCGCCAGGTCATAGTCGCCGGACACGAGGTGCATGGAGCGCACCTCCGGGAATCGCGCTATACGTGCCGCCACGGAATCAAACCCGACTTCACGCTGAGGCGCAATGCGCACCTCAATGATTGCGTGCACGTCTCCGCGGCCCAGTGCATCCCAGTTGATCTGCGACCGATACGACAGGAGAATCCCGTCCCGCTCCGCAGTCACGATAGACTCCCGGACGTCCTCGATGGACCGCCCGGTCATCTCCGCGATGCGTTCTGGTGGCGTACGCGCGTCCTGTTCAAGAATCCGAAGAATGTCATCCATCACATCAAATGATACCGACTCTGAGAGAAGGGCGTTGTGTTTACAGACCGTGAGGTCGACTGCAGGTGATTATCACCCTCACCCCAACTCCGGCCGCATCCCGTGCCAATCCGTCGCCTGCTCGTACGTGTACGCCGCGCGGATGATGGTCTCCTCCCCGAGAGACGGCCCGATAAGCTGCAGCCCGACAGGCAGCCCGTCCACAAACCCACACGGCAGGCTGATAGCCGGCACTCCCGCGATATTCACAGGAATCGTGCAGATATCCGCCAGGTACATTGCCAGAGGATCGTTCGTCCGCTCGCCCAACCCGAACGGCAGCGTCGGCGATGTTGGGGTCAACAGCACGTCAAATCGTGTGAAAGCGTCCTCATACTCACGGCGAATCAGCGTCCGCACTTGCTGAGCCTTGCGATAGTACGCGTCGTAATAGCCGGACGAAAGCGCATACGCCCCCAACAGAATGCGTCGTTTCACCTCCGGCCCGAACCCGTGCTGCCGCGTCCGCTCCATCCCCTCCCACATGTCTGCCGCGCCGTCCCATGAATACCCATACTTGACGCCGTCGTACCGTGCCAGGTTGGACGACGCCTCCGATGGCGCGAGGATGTAGTAGACGGGCAGGGCATACTCCGTGAGGCTCAGCGAGACCTCCCAGTCGACAATCGCCCCAGCCTGCTCCAGTACACGCGCTGCCTCAAGAACCGTGTCTCGAACCTGCGGCTCCACGCCCTCCCCGAACATCTCCTTGACGACACCGATCTTCATGCCGCGCACATCCGGCACAAGAGCCCGCGAGTAATCCGGTGACTCTCGATTGATCGACGTTGAGTCCATCGCGTCATAGCCGGAGATGGCGTTGAGAGTCAGTGCCGCGTCGGTCACATTCGATGCCAACGGCCCAATCTGATCCAGCGACGATGCAAACGCAATGAGCCCGTAGCGGCTCACGGTTCCGTAGGTCGGCTTGATGCCCACCACGCCGCAGAACGACGCCGGTTGCCTGATTGAGCCGCCCGTGTCGGAACCAAGGGCGATCAACGTTTCGCCTGCCGCCACCGTCGCCGCAGAACCCCCCGATGATCCGCCGGGCACACGTCCCGAGTCCCACGGGTTATGCGTCGGAAAGAACGCAGAGTTCTCGGTCGATGACCCCATCGCGAACTCATCCATGTTGGACTTGCCGACCAGCACCGCCCCGGCATCTAGCAGCTTCTGCGCCGCCGTCGCAGTGTAGGGAGGCACAAACCCCTCCAGCATCCGTGACGAACAAGTTGTTGAGATTCCCGCCGTGCACATGTTGTCCTTGAGCACCAGCGGAACGCCTGTCAGCGGCGTCGCGTTCCCCTCCCGGATGCGCTTATCCGCCTCCTGCGCCGCTTGACGAGCCTGCTCCGCCGTCACTGTCACCAAACCCCGCACCTGCGGCTCAACGGCCTCGATGCGGCTCAGCACGGCTTCAGTCAGCTCAATGGCGCTGATCTCTCCCGCCGTCAGTAGCCGCCCGGCTTCGGACGCGGAGAGATGATGCAAATTGTTGGAAGACGTCATGGTTGTGAAATGTCCCTAGAGAAGTCTTTGCTCAGCCTGGGGCTTGAGTAGAAGCTCAATACGATTCCAGATTAGCGCTTGCACGTCCTCGGCGGACTGGGTCGCATCCACCGTAAGGAAACGATCCGGGTCTTGTTCGGCGATTTTCAGATACCCGTCACGCACCCTCCGATGAAAATCCCGCGCCTGTTTCTCCATGCGATCCTTCTTCTCCGGCACGCGGGAAAGTCCGTCCTCCGGTGAAATGTCCAGCAAGATTGTCAGGTCAGGTTTCAAACCGCCCGTCGCCACCTCGTTCATCTTGGTGACCTGCTCGATCGACAACTCGCGACCATAACCCTGATATGCCGCCGTCGAATCCGCAAAGCGGTCACAGATGACGATGCGCCCTTGTTCGAGAGCGGGCCGAATGATCTCTGATACAAGCTGCGCGCGTGACGCGGCGAAGAGAAACAACTCCGCAATCGGGTCCACCCGCGCATCAAAGTCCTTCATCCCGTCGAATTGCGCTTGCCCAACGGATGCCTCATTGATCTCGCCGGAACCGTGGCTCCTCACGTATGAATGGACAAGCTCCCCTAGTGAAGTGCCCCCCGGTTCATAGAGTGACAGCACGTCGCGTGTCTGTCCGAGTTTCGTGGCGAGCAGTTTCGCCTGCGTCGTCTTGCCGGCGCCATCGCACCCCTCAAAAGTAATGAAAATACCCACGGCTGCGTTAGCGCCCGACCCCGACGGCTTCTCTTGCCCGATAGACCCGAACGCGCCGGTTCGGCTCGCGACCGTTTGAATGCGATTGCAGGCTCGCTTCTTGCGCCATCTGGTGCTGGAGTCTACGGATGTACGCGTTCTGCGGCCTCAATTCAATCTCATCCATGTCCCCGGCCAAGACCCGTTGCAGCGATTCCTCTGTGTCCTCCAGGATCGACTCGATGTCCTCCGCCATGCCGCGTGAATGCGCGATGGCTTGTAACGCCTGTTCAAGCTGCGTCGGCGTATTCTTCCTAAGCACATACACAGGAACGTGATTCTCCTCCGCAGACCGCACCGCCGGTGTGCGCCGCCGATAAAGCTGCTTCGTCGTCAGCATCACGTCCGCAGAACTGATTGAATCAACCACGCGAAATGGGAGACTCAGCGTGTACAACGTTTCCTCAAGTTTTCCACGCCCGATGCCGTGCGCATAGACGTCGGCAGACGTCCGCCGATAGTCCGCTTCGCGGGATTCGTCCATCTCCCGTTCTTCGTCCATCTGGTAGGCCGGACGGCCTGCGCCGATCAACCCAAACGACTCTTGGTCGACCTCGGTTTCCTCAACCGCCCCCTCATCGCTGATCTTTCTGGTCTGCGGACGTGCCGGCGCGCCGCGCAGCATCATGTCCACGGTTCTGGCTACATCGGCATGTACCGCGACCTCGGTGCGGCTGCGAATCTCCACAACCACGTTGAACGTCGGAGGCGCTTTTCGCTCCAGCGCTGTCTTGCGTGTTCGCCGGCGCCTCGCCTCCTCATCGCCCAGTGTCACGGCCTGTATCCCGCCCACCAGGTCTGCAAGCGTCGGATTCTGAACGAGATTATCCAGACGGTTTCCATGGGCAGTGCCAATGAGTTGCACCCCGCGTTCCGCTATCGTGCGTGCCGCGGCTGCCTCTGCCTCCGTGCCGATCTCATCGATGATGATGACCTCCGGCATGTGATTCTCCACCGCCTCAATCATCACCCGGTGTTGTTGATGCGGCTGCGGCACCTGCATCCGCCGCGCATGGCCCAGGGAAGGATGCGGAATGTCCCCGTCCCCGGCAATCTCGTTGGACGTATCTACGATGATCACGCGCCGCAGCGCGTCGTCCGCGAGAACGCGCGCCACTTCGCGGAGCATCGTAGTCTTGCCGATGCCCGGACGCCCAAGGAGCAGGATGTTGCCGCCGTCCGTGATGAGGTCCTCGATGATCTTGATCGTTCCAAAGATCGCCCGCCCCACACGGCACGTGATCCCCACGACGCGATCCTGCCGATTCTTAATGGCTGAAATCCGATGCAGTGTCCGCTCGATTCCCGCGCGGTTGTCGTCGTTGAATTCGCCGCCGCGCCCCACGATGTAATCGAGGTCCTCTGACGTGATCTCCGAATCGCTCAGCTCAATCTCGGCATCAAGGAAGCGGGCCTCCGGCTTGCGGCCAAGATCCAGCACAATCTCGAGGAGCTGATCCGCGTTGCCATGGGCGCGAAGAGGAATGGAGATGCGCGGCGGAAGAGCGGAGAAAAGTGCCTCCATGTCGTCGGATTCCGACTCGCTGGCAACGTAGACCTGCTGCTCCAAATGTGCGCCCCTTTCGCCCCCCAAGATCCTGCTTTGAGCTTACCGCACGCGCGCCAGAAATTCTGCCATCCACACTAAAGGCCTGCGGGTGCGAATGCGCCCTCAAGAACCCGCTGCCCCATCTGGTAAGAGAAGCTCCTGTATGTCGCCTCTGAGCGGAATCCCCGTGACAATAGTGCCCGTGCCGTGGCCCCGTCGTAAGAAGGTGTGAGGAATTGAATCGTCCGCGAACGCCCCGATGACTGAATAACCGACTCTATCAGCGCCTCGATTGCCTCAGGTTGCTCCGACGATGCGGCGCACCGCGCAATTACTGCGTTGGAACCCACCTGCCCAAACCTCACCCACCCAATCTGCTCCACACCGTTCGTAGATGCCACAATGTCCGTCGTCTTGCGCACGTCGATCCACCGCGTTGCCAATGACTCTTGCCACTCGCGCAGCGTCATCCCGTCCGCGGCGCGCATCTCAACCGGTGAGCAGGATGTGTGCAGCCTAAATAGCCGGAAGTCCGCTGGCTCAGTCAACTCCCAAACACTGACGCCTTCCGGCATCCCGCGCTCTGCGCGATCACCGGCGGGCCGCACGTACAGCTCTTCTTCCGCGTAGCCGCGAAAACCGGCGCTCCCCACTGAATCCACAATTGGGCTGTCGTCCGACAACCTGAGAAAGACGTTCGTCCCCTTCTTCGGACGCAGCTGTCTGCTGAGCTGCGGTAAGAGTTCTGCGCATAGATCGCCGTTATCAGGCGGTATCAGCAGGTGCTCAATCTCCCATGAAGAGCTGTCCTTTGCGCCACGAACGAAGGCCAGCCCTCCCAACCCATCGTCATTCTTCAAGACAACGGCAAGTGTCTCGCCCTTTCTTGGCAGGGAAGCTGCGCCCACGATCCTCGCGACGGACCGCTCAACCTCCATCTCATGACCCACCCGCGTATACGGGTAGGCATGATCGATCGTCGCTCGGGATGCCAGCCCGAGCAGGCCGGCTAAGTCCGTTGGTCGGGCTCCCTTGAACATGTCCTAAACCGTGTACAGCATGATCATGTGCGCTCCGTCCGTCACCGAATATTCTAATGATTTGGCGACTGGGTGGCGCGGTCAATGGACAGTGCCCGCGTTGGTATGTATACTGCGCGCCAGTAACAACTGAATACGGGTCTTGCGGGAGCTGGGTGAGCCTGGCTGAGAGGCCCCGACATTGGAATCGGGGCGACCGTCGGAACCTGAGCTGGGTAATGCCAGCGGAGGGAAGAGGCTGCGGAAATGCCTTGGCGTTTCCGAAATCCAATGAGCGCCGCTGACAAGTTCAGCGGCTTTGTTTTTTTGATGAAGGTCTTGGGGGGACTGTTATGAATGGCGCCATGACAAGGTATTTGCGGAAGAAGCACGAGGGGAGGCTGCTCCGCGCGGCAGTGGTCGCGCTTGTCATCGTACTGGCGACGCTCGGTGTGGCCTGTGACAATTTCAGTGTCAGCATTAACACTGAACCCCCGCCACGCGACCTCATCATCATGTCCCATGACAGCTTCAATATCAGCGGGGACGTCATAACGGAGTTCGAGGAAGAGCATGACGCCACAGTGACAATCCTCAAGTCCGGCGATGCCGGTGAAGCACTCACAAAGGCCATCCTGGCTAAGGACGCGCCCACGGCTGATATTCTGTACGGCATCGACAACACATTCCTCGGCAGGGCTCTCGACGAGGAGATTTTCATCGAATATCAATCGCCGGTGCTCGACAAGGTGCCGAGCGAATATCAACTCGATTCCTCTAACCACGTCATGCCCGTCGACTATGGTTTCGTCGCACTGAATTACCACATCGCGTGGTTTGACGAACAGGGCATCGCTCCACCGGAAAACCTCGAATCACTTGTCGATCCCCGGTACAGAGGGCTGACCGTCGTCCAGAATCCCGCCACCTCGTCGCCCGGCCTCGCCTTCCTCCTGGCAACTGTTTCCGCGTTCGGTGAAGATGGGGACTATACGTGGCAGGACTACTGGGCGGACCTGCATGAAAATGAAGTCCTCGTCACTGACGGTTGGACAGACGCCTATTACACTGCATTCTCCCTGTATGAGGGAGACCGCCCCATCGTGGTTAGTTACACCACCAGCCCGGCTGCCGAGGTGTTCTACTCCGAAGGCGCGCTGACGGAGCCGCCCACCGCGAACGTGTTGGGCGACAATTCCGCTTTTCTCCAGATCGAGGGCATCGGCATCCTGGACGGCGTCCGAAACGAAGAACTTGCGCAACAATTTGTAGACTTTGTGATGGAAAAACGATTCCAGGAGGACTTTCCCACCCTCATGTGGGTCTATCCTGTGAATGAAGAGGCTGCGCTGCCGGACGTTTTCGAGTTCGCCCCTGTCCCGGATGAACCGGCGTTGCTTAGTCCCGGTACTATCGCGGA
Organism: Chloroflexota bacterium; assembly: GCA_026713485.1. Classification (GTDB taxonomy): domain Bacteria; phylum Chloroflexota; class Dehalococcoidia; order UBA6926; family UBA6926; genus VXMO01. Next base: position 35,395 of record JAPOOK010000048.1, read on the forward strand.
CAATCGTGAGCGCTGGATCGATGAATGGAACGCACTGATAAGGAGCTAAGAGCCGCACGAAAGCTGTTCAGATTGACGCCAATTCACATGGGGGGTCGCTTTACTGGGGGGTTGGAAAGCGGCCCCCCACCCATTTCTTGTTCGCCTAATGAGGACGACTCTCTTGCGAAAGCACGATTGATACACAGGAAGTGTGCGCATTCCACGCGTGTGCCGCTGAGATGTGAAGGATAGCGAAGTGAGCGTGTGGCGCACTGCGCGAATTGCCTTGCCACTGACTTTCCTGGTGGTGGCATTCGCCTGGCCTCTGGTCAGCGTCATGCGTATCGGCCTCGGCTGGGACGGGCAGGGCATTCTCCAACCGTTCATTGATGCGGCGAGCGATCCCTATCTCAGGGGACGCTTTTTCTTCACCACGTGGCAGGCAGCCCTTTCTACCATCCTCGCGCTCGCGTTCGGACTCCCGTCCGCATATGTCTTCGCCCGCCACCGGTTCCGTGGCCGTAGCGCGCTACTTGCCGCGATTACGATTCCGTTCATCCTCCCCCCCATCGTGATGGCGCTCGGCCTTCTCTCCCTCCTCGGACCCTCAGGACTGGTCAATGACACCCTCACCGGCATATTCGGACTCGAAGAGCCGCCCATCAAACTCCTCAATACCTTTGCCATCATCCTCATCGCCCATGTCGTGTACGAATACGCCATCGTCGTGCGGCTCATCTCCACGTTCTGGGCCAACATGGACCCCGCCGTGCAAGAGGCCGCCTCCATGCTCGGCGCATCGCCCCGCCGCGTCTTTTTTCAGGTGACACTGCCGCTCCTGCTTCCGGCGGTGGCAGCCGCAGCCGCGTTGATCTTCCTTTTTACCTTCACGAGCTTCGGAATCATCCTCATCCTCGGCGCGCCGCAGCACGCAACGCTGGAAGTTGAAATCTATACCCTCATGACAAAACTATTCAGGCCGCACATCGCCGCCGCGCTCGCCCTCACTCAACTTATCGCCACGTTTGGAATGCTCTGGGCGTACGTCAAGCTCCAATCGGCGGCTGTGACCCGCATCCGCCTCCGCGCCCAGGGCGGGCCGCCGCCCACAGGCCACTCAAAAGCGGACTACATCATGAGGATCGGCGCTCTCGCCTCCGTTCTCCTCGTTCTGTCCCCGCCGCTCGCCCTGCTCCTGCGCTCATTCATCACCCCCGACGGGCTGGGACTGGACGGCTACACGGCTATCATGTCCAACGACCGCAACGAGTACTTCTACATCTCGCCGATAGCGGCCATTCGCAACTCGCTTGCATTCGCCGCCGTCACGGTCATCCTTGCCGTGCCGCTTGGTGTACTCGCCGCGTATGGCTTGCGGAATCCGAGGGCATGGTGGCGGAACCCCCTCGACGCCCTGTACATGCTGCCGCTGGGTGTTTCTGCCGTCACGCTCGGTCTCGGCTACCTGCTTAGCCTGAGAGTCGGCGCGTTCGATGTTCGAACTACAGTCGTTCCCATCATCCTCGCCCATACCCTGATCGCGTACCCGTTCGTCATCCGCGTCGTTATTTCGACCATGCGAGCCATCCGACCCCACCTGCGAGAGGCCGCTACCGTGCTTGGCGCAAGCCCTCTTGCCACCGCCATGCGCGTGGATCTTCCCATCCTCTCCCGGGCCATCCTTGTTGGCAGCGTCTTTGCGTTCGCCGTCTCCCTCGGCGAGTTTGGCGCAACCCTCCTCCTGAACCGCCCCGAATACACCACCATGCCCGTCGCCATCCTCAATTACCTGACCCGCCCGGGCGCAATCAATCTCGCAAGCGCGCTCGCCATGAGCACTGTCCTCATGGTCGTCGCCGGTGCAGGCTTCTTCCTCATCGAGCGTGCCCGCTACCGTGGCTGGGGAGAATTCTAGCCATGACAAATCTGTTGACCGTCACCAGCCTCACCAAGACCTATGACGCCGCCCAAACGCCCGCCCTGTCCAACGTCACCTTTGGTCTGGATGAAGGAAAATCATTGGCCGTGTTGGGGCCCAGCGGCTGCGGCAAGAGCACCCTCCTCCGCCTCATCGCCGGGCTTGAGACGCCGGACGGTGGAGAAGCGGCAATGAACGGCGAATCCCTCAACGGCGTCCCGCCCCACCGCCGCGGTTTCGGACTCATGCACCAGGACCTCGCCCTGTTCCCTCATCTCAACGTCCGTGACAACATCGCCTTCGGCCTCCGCAGCCAACGATGGGACGCTGAGGGCATCCAGCGTCGTGTCAATGAACTGCTGGAACTAATGCGAATCGAGCCGCTCGCCGACCGCTCAGTCGACGCGATATCCGGTGGCGAACAACAGCGCGTAGCCCTCGCGCGCTCCCTCGCCCCGCGTCCCCGCCTCCTCATGCTCGATGAGCCGCTCGGCGCGCTTGATCGCCGTCTCCGCGAAGAACTCGCCCAGGAAATTCGCCGTATCCGCGACCACGAGGGCGTGACGCTAATCTACGTAACCCACGACCACGATGAGGCGTTTGCCGTAGCCGACGACATTCTCGTGCTGGAGGGAGGCAGAGCCGTTCAGCACGGTCCGCCGGAGGACGTGTGGCTCAAACCCGCCACACCGTTCGTCGCCCGTTTCCTCGGACACGAGAACCTGTTTCCCTGCGAGGTATCAACAACAGAAGACGGCGCGAATGAGGCTCGTTGCGCTCTCGGCACATGGCAGCCCATCGATGTGCCAACATCTCAGGCCTGCACGGCCCTCATCCCACCGGAAGCCATAACCATTGTTGAGCCGAATCAGAACGGCGCAGAGGCAACCATCGAAGACGTCACCCTCCAGGGCGGCAGCTACGACGTAACGTTGAACATCCGAGGCGAGAAACTCCGAGCCCGCGTCCTTGTCGGCGCCACAAGCACCCGTCCCAACCCAAACACGACTGTCTCAGTCTCTATAGACTGGAATCAGGTTCGCCTGCTGGACTGGGTTGAGTAGGCCCCCGCTCCTGCAACACCAGTACCAACCCCTCTTCAACCGTGATATTCGCCTGCTGCCACGCCAGCTCATTGCTAACCCCGCGTGTTGAGCCAAAGCCCAATGGGATGCCAAGCAAGTCGTACTTGAGCCCCCACGATGTGACGGTCGCGCCCGTTTCTGACAGAGGCAGCAGCGTCACGTAATCCCCACGCTGTCCCGTGACGTATGCCGATGCGCCCTTTCTGAGAACGAATGCTTCCCGATACTCATCGATCAAACGAGTGTCGATTTCCCTGAGATCCGGGCGGGTCAGCAACAACAGATTCGCCACGCCGTGATCCATCCGATCCTGGCCGGTCAACGCGCCAAGTATCCGGATTCTCTTCGCGCGCCGTGCAATCGCCTCATCCAGCGCCAGCTCTCCATCCGTGGCCGCCTTCTCCGGCGGGTGCTCCAGCAGCAACCACCCGCGCTCCCGCGCTGCCTGCACGGCATCGTCTGACGCGGAATCAAAATCACCGATGCAAAGCGTCGGCGTGATTCCTAACTCCAGGCAGGTGTTCAGCCCGCGGTCGACCGCGATAATGATGTCGCTCTCCCGGATCGTGGCCATCACGCGGTCGCCGGGCGTAATATCGCCTCCCGCCACGATGCAGGCAGTCAGTGGCCCGTTGGTTTGTGAATCGTGGGTGTTCATAAGGCTTGCTGTGGTATTGTCGTTTGACCGTGCTGGACGGCGGGCGTTCATGCCCGCCAACCTATACTAGTATCAGTCGTAGGGTAGGGAACCGGCTGGGGGTAGAAATTGGTAGCGACGGTTGACCGCGCGCGCGAAGTTGTCGACAGGACGTTGGAAAACGTCGAACGGGTGATTGTAGGGAAGCGCACGGCGGCGGAGCTTGCCCTCACAGCCGTCCTGGGCGGGGGCCATTTCCTGATTGAGGATGTGCCCGGCGTCGGCAAGACGATGCTGGCCCGCAGCGTCGCGGTCTCGCTTGGCGCATCCTTCAAGCGTGTCCAGTTCACGCCCGACCTTCTCCCCACCGATGTCATTGGCGTCAACCTCTACAACCAGCGCACCGGAGAATTCGAATTTCGGGCAGGCCCCGTCCTCGCTCATGTCCTCCTCGCCGATGAAATCAACCGTGGCACTCCGAAAACCCAGTCCGCGCTGTTGGAAGCCATGGAAGAAGGTCAGGTGACGGTTGATGGTGTAACCCACCCTCTCCCGCGGCCTTTTCACGTCATCGCCACACAGAATCCACTCGAACATGAGGGTACGTTCCTGTTGCCGGAGGCGCAGCGCGACCGCTTTTTCCTCCGACTCTCGCTTGGCTATCCGACAATCGATTCCGAGATGGAAATTATGGATCGAACCCGCCTTGAACACCCGATAGACTCCATCGAGCCCGTCACGACCCCGGAAGAAGCGCTGGATCTCCAACAAACAGTGCGACAGGTGTACGTGGACGACCTGATCAAGCGATACATCGTTGACATTGTTGACGGCACGCGCGATCACGGTTCCGTCTACGTCGGAGCGTCGCCGCGCGGCGCGTTGACACTCTTCCGTGGCGGACAGGCCCGGGCCGTCATGGATGGACGCGACTATGTGCTCCCGGACGATATCAAGTACCTGGTCAACCCGGTCCTTGGGCATCGCATCATCCTCAACCCAAACGCTCGGATGCAGGGAATCACTCCGGACGATGTGCTGTCGCAGGTACTCGAGCGTGTCCCTGTGCCGGGAGCCGTGCCGCGAGGGTGGCTGCGGAACTGAGGGAACACCATGAGGAGTCGCCGCGTCTACCTCGGCGTGCTGATCCTGATGGCGCTTTTCCTGACCCTCGGGTCCGGGTTCTTCGTCATGTCCTATCTACTCAGCGCCGTCATAGGCGTTTTCATCCTGGCGTGGCTGTGGACAAAACTGAGTATGAGAGGCATATCCGCCGGCGCGGATGATCAACCGTCGCTTGCTCAGGTGGGAGAGCGTGTCGAAGAGTCCGTCTGGCTTGAGAATTCATCCCTCCTGCCCCGCCCATGGCTCCATCTTGAAGACATCGGTGACGTTCCCGGGCTTGCGTCGGAGGTCATGGGCGTTCCCACACGAGGCTCCCGCAACTGGACAAAGCTGGGAACGCGGGCGGACAAGCGCGGCCGCTTTCATTGGGGGCCACTTCGCGTAACGGCATCCGACCCCTTCGGCCTATTTGAAACCACACAAGTCATCGGCGAAAAACGCGAGCTGGTCGTCTACCCGGCCCCGTTCCCTTTAGAGGACTTTGTCATCTCCAGCGCAGAGGAGACCGGCGATGCGCCGGACTACCGCGCAACATCGCAATTCACCCCCAACGTCGTCTCGGTCCGACGCTACACAGTCGGAGACAGCCTCAATCGCATCCACTGGAAGAGCAGCGCCAAGCTCAACCGCCTCATGGTCAAGGAGTTCGAGACGGAGGTGCAGTCCGACCTCGCCATCCTGCTCGACCTCAACGCTGCCGTGCAGGTGGGTGAAGGCCTGAAAGGGACGGAAGAGATTGCCGTCACTGTCGCCGCCTCCATCGCTCGATATCTGCTCGAGTTTGATAACGGTGTCGGGTTCTCCGCCATCGGCGATTCCGAATACACCATCCCCAACGGCAACGGTGACAAACACATGTGGCGCATTCTGGAAGCGCTGGCGCTCTGCAAAGCCGAGGGCAGGGTGAGCCTGAGCGAGTTACTTGGCATCCACGAGGCCCGTTTCAGCCGCCGAACCGGTGTTATCGCCATCACTCCCTCCGTTGAGGACGCCATGGCCGCCGCCGGGATTCTACAGGAGCGAAACTCGCCCGGGGCAGTTGTCCTCCTTGAACCGACAAGTTTCGGCGCGCCCGGAGACTACACCACGGAGCTGGCGAACCTCTACTCCATGGGCATAGCTGCCTACGTCGTTCGACTCGGTGACGATATAGCGCGAGCGCTGAGCTTCAACGCGCTTGGGCCCATCGCCATGCAGCCCGGCAATCGCCGCAGCTTCACGCGGCCTGAAAGGTGGGGGGCGTGAGCACGGCAGAGCGGCGCATGCCGCCCCCCCAGCCCATCGCTGTGCCGCAGTGGCTGACCCGCCTGTGGCATCGCCTGCTGGCCTACCCGGACACGGGATGGCTCACGGTCTTCCTCGCCCTGTTGGTCACCGCAACTGTCGTCTGGAGTGTCGAGGATGCCCACTGGGTCCCTGTGATTCCGGGGGTGACATTTGCCGTTCTCATAGGCGGCGCGGCGGGGCTGATCAACGCAACGCATCGTCGCAATCATGTAGCCCAGCACGCCGTCGCCCTGTTCATCGCACTGGCGCAGTCGTTCGTTCATACCCTTACGGTCGTGACTGCCGCTAGCCTGGAGGGCAGGGCGCTGACGGCCGTCCATCGCATGACGCTTTGGGCGCAGGCACTCCTGGATGGGGGCGCAAGCACGGATCGGCTGACTTTCGTATTCCTCCTGTTGCTCGGCGCATGGGCCGTCGCATATGTGACCGTCTACCTGACACTGCTCCTGCGAAACATCTGGGCCACGCTGCCGGCGGGTTTTGCCATCGTCACCAATCTGACCTACCTGCCGCCGAGCACCCTCCCCTTCTTCATGGCGTTCCTCTTGGCCTCCGCGTTGCTCATCGTCCGTCTTGTGCACCTTGAGCGCCGACGCAAATGGGAGGAAGCGACAACCACGCAGGGATCATGGCTGCCCGTCCACGTCATGCACGCCGGCATCTGGTTCGCGCTCATCGTATTCCTCGTCGTAACCGTGACCCCGTCGCTTGGCTCAGGCCCACGGATGATCCGTTCCATGTGGACGGAGATTCGATCTCCTATCGGTGACGCCGAAGGCACATTCGCACGCATCTTTGCCTCGCTGCCTGCCCGCCGTTCGATGGGGTTATTCGGTTTCACGGATGAGCTGCCGTTCAGAGGCAACATCAACCTGCCCTCCGATGTGCTAATGCACGTCGAGAGCGATGAGAGGCTGTACTGGCGTGCTCGTACGTATGACCGCTACGCCGGCTGGGGGTGGAGCAATAGCCCCCTCGTCGTGGCTGAGCGGCGCGGTCTCGAAGACATCGCAGGAAGCAGCTACACAGGCTGTCCGGAGTGCATCAGGAACGTGACCTTTGAACTCAAGGCCCCGGCGAGCACGGTTTTCACCGCCGCCACCCCTCTCCGCACCACGCTGCCTGTGGAGGCCCAATTTTCCAACCTTGATGTCGATGAGGGCCATCGGCTGGTCAAACTGGAAAGCCAGGACGTCTTGCAGCCCAACCAGCGGTATACCGTTCAAAGCTACGTTCCACAGGTAACCGTCGAGGATATCAGCACCGTCACCCCTGAATATGAAGACTGGGTGGTGGAGAGGTATCTGCAGCTGCCGGAGGACCTCCCCCCTCGGGTCCGTCTCCTGTCCGAATCGCTAGCGAGAAGCGGTGACACGCCGTACATCAAGGCCATCGCTATCCGCGAATATCTGCGGACGCTCGAATACTCACAGGACATCAACGCGCCCCCGCCGGGTGTTGATGGCCTCGACCATTTCCTCTTCAGAGAACAGGCCGGGTACAGTGAATACTTCGGCTCTGCCATGACAGTCATGCTCCGCGCGGCGGGTGTCCCTGCCCGGATGGCGGTCGGCTATCTGCCCGGCGAGTACAGCGAGGAGTTGGGCGCGTTCGTTGTCCGTGAATCTGACCTCCATTCCTGGGCCGAGGCCTATTTCCCGGGATACGGGGGGATCCCCTTCGAGCCGACTCCCAACGTTGAACCGGACGCCCCCGGCGGCCCGACAGGGACCTTCTCCGCCCTCGTTCCGGACGTTGACCTCGAAATCATTGGCGATCTTGGCGCGTTTGCATTTGAAGAGGCGGACCTGCTTCAGGAGGATAATTTCTTCGAATTCGGCGACGAAGCCTTTGAAATTGAGGGAGGCGGACTGCTGCCGGGCGTGGGGATCGACCCCAGGGTCTGGTACGGCCTCGGTGTGGCGCTTGGGCTCGCGGCAGTGGCTGCACTGATATTCTTGTGGTGGCAGGCATTGGCGCGTCCGCACACGGCGGGGCGGGCGTACGCCCAAACCGTCCGCCTCGGGAGGTTGGCGGGCATCAAGACCAGGTCAGATGAGACACCGGCCGAATACATCGCTCGCCTCTCCGCTGCATGGCCTCGCGCAACATGGGCGCTCTACGGCGTCGTGCAATGGTACGACCATGTCCTGTACGGTCCCGATAAGGACGCCCCACCGGACAGGCCATTCTCGTGGCGCGCCATAGTAGTTGGGCTGCTCGCATTAACGTTTTTGAGATTGGTGCCAAGAGGGCGCGCCCGAGTGAGAAGGAGAACTGCAGATGCAAGCTAATGGCTACAGGGTTATTTCAACACCGCTGGGATTCCTCGGCCTCGTCGCCTCTCAAAAAGGCCTGAAAGCCGTCTTGGGGCCGCATGATGACCGCGAACTCGTCGAGCAGGAACGCGCCGACATCCTTGCTCCACTGAACGATGACCCCGTCAGCGAGATTCTAAATCACTGGGCGGATGTCCTCTCACGCTACACAAACGGCGAGACACTGGGCCTGTCCGGTCCGCTGGACATGGACGGCGGCACGGATTTTCAGCGTTCCGTCTGGCAAGCCCTCACGGAGATCCCCGTCGGTACAGTCCGCACATACGGTGACGTTGCTCATGCCATCGGTAGGCCAAAGGCGGCACGCGCTGTCGGACAGGCCGTCGGCTCCAACCCGCTCGGAATCGTCGTCCCTTGACATCGCGTTGTGGGCGCGGACGGCGCCCTCACCGGATTCGGCGGCGGGCTTGCCATCAAGGAACGCCTCCTCCTTCATGAGGGATGGGAGGACGCGCCGAAACAACGAGAGCGAACGGAGTCACGGGCCGGATTCAGACTGACACGTCGTGAGCGCGGCCTGCGCCCCCGCATCGGCGTCATCGACTAACTATTCTTCCTCCAGAGGCTCGTCCTCAACCGGCGCGCGCGGGCTGGAGCGGGCGCGATCCAGGAACGTGGGATCGCGCAGCGTTTCTTCAATCATCTCTGACGCGCGCTCGCCAGCGGCTTCGAATGGAAGCAACACGAGTGTCGCGCCAAGGTCCTCCAGACGATGAGCGGTTGCAGCTGACTGGCTGGTCAGGAGGACCGGACTGCGGAAGTTGTTTTCGCGCAACGCCTCTAGGAGTCCCACTTCAATATCAGAGGAACGAATCGTTGACACCGCGATTCGGGCAGACGACAAGGGCAAACCTTGCAGGAACTCCGGGGCTTCAACATCGGCGAACCTCATATGGAATCCCAGGTCCTGCAACCGGCGCACGGCAACAGGATCGAAGTCGACACCCATGGCCTCAACGCCAATGTCCCGCAAACGGGAAAGGATGACGGTGCCAAGCCTTCCCGTTCCAAAGACGAGAACCTCAACAGGTTGATCCGCCTCGTCAAGAATTTCATCCTCTCTGTGAGCAACTGGGCGTTCAATCCGGCTCATCACGGGTTGCAGGAACCGGTAAATCTGGTTCGCATACGTGATCATGTAGGTGGACGCGGCGAACGTTATCAAGCCCACCAGCGTGACAAGTGCGAGGGTGGATTGATCCACATGGCCCAGGTCTAGGCCGAGCGCCATAAGGATGAATGAGAACTCGCTGATCTGGGCCAGAGCCATCCCGGCGACAAGGCCGGTGCGTGCGCGGAAGCCCATGGCGATCGTAATTCCCATGACGATGAGCGGGTTGCCCACCAGCACGAAGAGGGAGAGTCCCAGCGCCGGAAGGAGTTGGGACTGCAAGTCCGAGAGTTGCAGATGGACCCCCAGGCTTACGAAGAAGAAAAGCAGCAGGAAGTCTCGCACGGTGGTCAGGCGGGCGGCCACCAGCTGACGCGGCCTCTTGGTTGCAAGCACAACACCGGCAACAAACGCGCCCATTTCCGGGCTGAATCCGGCCCATGTTGCGCCGGCCGCCATGAGCACGGCCCAGGCAATCCCCCCAAGAACCAGCACCTCGGGAGTCGTCAACAGACGGGGCTCGACCAAGGGTATGAGGAAACGTGCCATCACAATCATGGCCGCGACGAGTGCCGCTCCACGTAGCAGACTCAGCCCCAGCTGCTCAAGTGTTGCCCCGGCTCCCTCGGCGCCCTGGAGACCGGACAGCAGCGTAAGCGCAACGATGACGACAATGTCCTGCACAATCAGGATGCCGAGCGCGATGCGACCGTGAAGGGAATCGATTTCGCGTCGGTCTGAGAGAACCTTGACGATGATGACCGTGCTTGAGAACGTCAGCGCGAGGGAGATGTAGAAGGCTGACAGGAGATCAACACCGAAAGCTATGGTAATCAGGAATCCGACAACGGTTGTGATGATTACTTGCCCGAGGCCGGATATAACAGCAACGAAGCCCGCTGTGCGAATCAGCGCGGGATCAAGCTTCAGGCCCACGACGAAGAGCAACAACGCAATGCCGACGCGCCCGAACAGGTCCACAAATGCAGAGTCCGCCGGCACGAGGTCGATGCCCGCCGGGCCAACGAAAACGCCCACAAAGATAAATGCCACAACAATCGGCTGCCGCAGCGTGGTCGCGACCACTGCTGCGATCGTGGCAACACCGAGAATTTGAATCAGATCAACGAATTCGGCAGACGGAGCCATATCCCTCGTCCCCGTGAACTGAAAGTGCGGTAACGCGCCAAACCAACCATTCAATCATAGCGGGCTAGATTGGCGAGTGGGGCGGTCTGAGGCGAGAGTGGCAACAGGAGTTTAGTCCCGCTGTTGGATGGCCTCCGGCATCATGCCTCGGACAATGTCGACCCGCATAAGTACTGCCGTGCCGATACGGTCCGGGTCACGCGCCTGTTCCGGTTCAACCACGCGCTCCCACACCTGCTCCCAGAGGGGATCGCCCTTTGGATGGAATGTCACCTCACCGTAGAATCGCCAACCGACGTTGAGTTCGTTGTTGCGGAAGACGACTGCGGCTCTGGGATTCTCTTCCATGTTTCCCATCTGATTGCGGCGTCCGCGCTCCCACCACGCGATGTGCTCGTCATCCCAGATCATCAGGCTTCCCCGGAAGCCGAGGCCCGGCTCGCCGTCCTTCGATGCCGTGGAAATGATGCAGGGATAGCCCTTCTCCAGTGCTGAGTTCACATGCTCACGCATCTCATCCGTCAACTTGATCATGCAGTTGGATCCTCCATTGGTTTGCCTGCGGTGAGTGTGGCCGCCGCTCTAACGACTTGAGGGGCGCGGTGCCTATTCGTAGTGTAAACTCTAGTCTCATCAGCGCGCATGGTGGATATCATGTGAATTGGGGGTGAGTCATGACGATGCGAGGCGCTGCGGCGATTGTCGGATTCTCTGAGATTCCCACCCGCCGCACCTACGAAGGCCGAACAGCACTCGGCCTCATGGCAGAGGCGTCACGAGACGCCATGGCCGATGCCGGTATCCGTAAAGAGGAAATCGACGGCCTTGTCGTCGAGGGCGGCAGTTTCTACCCCGCGCCCATCGGCGAGTACATGGGGCTCAATCCCAATTTCGTGACGGGTGTCAGTACAATGGGCGCGAGCGGCGCAACAGCAACATCCGTAGCGGCCATGGCCATTTACTCGGGACTCGCCACCACAGTCCTCGTCACGCTTTCCGAGGCGCGAACCGCGGGATCACCGTGGGGAAGTCCCGCGTCCCCGGGACTCAGGACGGAATTTGAAGACCCATATGGCCCCGCCGTTGCTGCAAATACCGGCTACGGCCTCATGTATTCCCGACACATGCATGAGTACGGCACCACGCAGGAGCAGTTGGCCAACATCGCGGTCAATCAGCGCTTCAACTCACTGGAGAATGAGAACGCCGTCTTCCGCGGACAGCCACTCGAGATTGACGACGTGTTGAACTCGCGATACATCAATTACCCGATCCGGCTCTTGGAATCAGTGATGCCGTGTGCCGGAGGCGGGGCAATCATCCTCACATCGGCGGAAAGGGCAAAGTCGCTCAAGAATAAACCCGTCTACATCCTTGGCGCTGGCATCGCATGCGATCCGCTGTCAGGCTGGCAGCGGGAACGCCTGACCCGCTCCGTCGTGACCCGCTCGGCGCCCATCGCCCTTGGCATGGCGGGATACGGCCCGTCGGACATCCAGTTCGCGCAGTTCTATGATTGCTACACAATCCTGCACGCCGTCTGCCTTGAGGACGCCGGTCTCGTGCCCAAGGGCGAGATCGGGCCATTCTTCGCCTCAACGGACACCACCTACAAGGGCGAGTTTCCGATTAACACTGACGGCGGCCAACTCTCATGCGGACAACCCGGCGACGCCGGTGGATTCCGCCACGTCATGGAAGCCACACGGCAGATCATGGGCCGAGCAGGCGTACGGCAGGTGGAGCGCAACGACCTCTGTCTGGTGAATGGTTGAGGCGGCACGGTGTCCAGTATGGCCACCCTCGTCCTCGGGTCCGAGGACACGCTCTAAAAAGAACCGGAAATCCCTATCAACTTTGGTGTAAAGAGCAGGATTGAACAATGACGACCGAATACACAAAGCCGGTTCCCATCCCCGGCGGCTTGCATGGCACAACGCTGGGCGATTTCACGAAGCCGTTCTGGGAGGCGACGAAACGCCACGAGCTCGTGATTCAGCGTTGCCGCCAGCACGACGGGTTCTTCTTCTACCCGCGTGAGTTGTGCCCCGTCTGCCTGTCCGATGACCTGGAGTGGGCGCCGGTGTCAGGGCGAGGCCGCGTCCACGCGTTCACAATCGTCTACCAGCCCAACGATCCCCGCTTCAATGAGGAAGCGCCGTATGTCTACGCGGTCATCCAACTCGACGAGGGCGCGCGGATGATCTCGAACGTCATCGACATCGAGCCGCACGACGTCCAGGTAGATATGCCGGTTGTCGCGGTCTATGAGGACATCACGCCTGAATGGACGCTGGTGAAGTTCAAACCTGCGTGATCCGTCGATGAGCGGCCCCGGCGCCGCGACACAGTCCCAGGCTTCAAACCGTTCCGGATGGGTAGTTATGTCCGCCCTGTGGGCGGTCGACGGCACATCGACGGTGATGATCTTTCTGATCGGTCTGACGCTGCCGGAGATTCGTAACGAATTCAATATCAGCCCGGTCCAGGAAGGATATCTGGGTTCGGCGTTCTTTGTTGCCCTGACAACCCTCTCCCTGCCGTCCGCGATTTGGATGTCCCGGTTCAGCCCGCGCATCGTGACACTGCTGGCCCTGATTGGCATGACGATCACGGCGGTCTTGCAGGGCATCGCGCCGAATTACTGGATTCTTCTGGCCGCGAGGCTGATGTTCATGTACGCGCTTGTGTCCCGGACGCAAGCAGAGGTGATGCTCATCCAGCAATGGTTCAGCGGCCCGCGCATTGCCACCCTGAACTCCATCACTGTCGCGAGCTTCGGCATCGGCCAGCTAGCTGCAATCGGGCTCGTGCCGATCCTCATGCCTCATGTCGGAGGGTGGCGTGGGATTCATCTCCTGCTTGCCGTCGTCTACGCCGCCGTTGCAATTATCTGGTTCATGGTCGGACGTGAGCGTAGGTATCAATCTTCCGAGACGGCCCGGTTTGCGCAGCTGCCCGCAGAGAGTTCAGGCGGGGCGGCGGGCGTGTTACGGCGACACCCGATTCTGTTCCTTATTGCCTCAACGCAGTTTGGCGGGGCGATGGCGTGGGCATCGTTCGTGACATTTTTTCCGACGTTCGCCCAAGAGGAACATGGCTTATCGCTGATCACGGTGGGCCTGCTATTTTCGGCATTCCCCATTGGGGGCACCATTGGCTCCCTCAGCGTTGGCCCTTTGTCCAATTTCTTCCGACGGCGAAAACCGTTCATCTTCGTCCAGGGATTCATCATGCCCGTCCTCTATGTGACGATCCTCTCCCTGGGGCCGGACAACCCTTTGTTGTCCTGGCTGCCCGATAGTTTCTTATCGTCGAATTCATGGACGCTCGCGCTGTTACCCTTCCTGGTGATCCAGGGGATGATGACGTCATCCGTGGTGCCGATGATCATGACGGTCCCGTTCGATATGCAGTTCAGGCCGCGTGAAGTTGCGGTCGCGGTGGGCCTCATCAGGACGATCACGCCGCTCGGCTCCACCATCGGCCCGGTACTCGCAGGCGCGCTACAGGAGGGCACGGGGTCGCTGGGGACAGCCCTGTTCATCGTGCTGCCCGTTTCAGTCACAGTAGGCCTGATCGGCATACTCCTGCCGGAATCCCACCCATCACGAAGAGTGGGGTAGGGACAAATCACCGCAAAGGCAGCCCCCCGTTCGCCCTGAGCTTGTCGAAGGGCTTGAGTAAGGGGCTGCCGGTCGCTGCTACCGCCCCTTCCACTCCGGCGTGCGGCGCTCCGCGAATGCGGCGGGGCCGACGGCAGCATCTTCGCTGCCGAGAACCTTCGCGCTCAACTCCTGCGCGAACCGGTAGGAATACTCCGGCGGCATGCTGCGCCCCACGTACGCAATCTGCTTGATCGCCTGCACGGCCATCGGTGCGCAGAGCTTGACCTCTTCCGCGATGCCCTGCGCGGCCTCCATCAGGGAATCGCGGTCCGGGTACACCTCCTGGATGAGGCCGTTTCGCAGAGCCACTTCCGTGTTGATGCGACTGCCCGTCAGCATCATCCGTAGCGCGTCACCCGTCGGAACCATTCGCATCATGTGATGCAAACCGTACGCAGGCATGATGCTCCAGCGCGGCTCAGGCAGACCGAACTGCGACTTCTCCGTCGCAATGCGGATATCTGTCTGCATGGCAAGCTCAAGGCCCCCCGCAACGCAGTAGCCGTCAATGGCTGAGATAATCGGCTTCCAGACGTTCAGGTCCGTGATGAATCGTGAACCGGGGCCCCTCGATTCAAACTGAGAGAGTCCCTCTGCCTGCCTGCCGCTGACCTCTTTGAGGTCCGCGCCGGCAGAAAATGCGCGTCCCCCAGCCCCGGTAAGGATGGCAACGAGCAGGTCGTCATCGTCGCGGAAATCGCTCCAAATCTCATAGAGGCGTGCCCCCACCGCTGAGTTGAGGGCGTTCATCGCCTCCGGTCGATTCAATGTCACATATGCGATGCGATCCCGCTTCTCGTACAGAACTACGTCTGATGAACCTGTCATGGCTATCTGCTCCTTCCGGCTTTCCAGCCGCTCCCCATATGACCCTCAGATGGGACGGTAACGAGCCGCCCGCCAACCGTCAACCGCAGCCTAATGCCGTATTGTAGTTAGTGCGATGGTCTTTCTGTTGCAAGCTTTGTTTGGCCGCGGCCCTCTGCGATCCTTCCAGTCAGGCGACTACACCCTTTTCTGGTTGTCGTCCGTCGCTGCCATCATTTCACATATGATGCTCCTCCTCTTCCGGGGGTGGGTCGCGCTTGAGTTAACAGATTCCCCTGAGATTGTTGCCGCCGCGGCAACTGCTGGAGAACTGCCGTCCCTCATCCTCTCCCTGCCCGGAGGTGTTCTGGCCGATAGGTTCAGCCGAAAGTGGATTCTCATTGTCACCGAGATCGTGACAATCCTCGCCCTGCTGGGCTTCGTTGTGCTGCTCGCGATCGACCAGATGGAAGTCTGGAGTCTCTTCGTTCTCTCAGCGATAGCGGGCATCGCATTCGCCGTTGCCATTCCCTCGCGTATGGCCGTCGTGCCCAATCTTGTCAGCCGGGACAACATGGCCAATGGCATTGCCCTGTCCTCCATCATGTTCAGCGGTGGCATGTTGGTAGGCAGCTTTATCGGTGGCCGCATATTTGATGAATTCGGAGGCGCCACGGCCTTTGGCACCGCCGCTGTCATGTCCATCGCTTCGATCGTCTTCCTGCTCTTCGTCAATACGCGCCAGGATGTCCGCGAAGGGAACAAGACGCTGATGACCGTCTGGACTGACACTGTTGAAGGCGCCGCCTTTGTCTGGCGTTACAAGGTCATCCTCGGATTGATGACGGTAGCCGGGGTGGCCATCATTTTTGGTTCGCCATACCAGACACAACTTGTTGTCTTTGCCCGTGACGTTCTCAACCAGGGCGCGACGGTGGCGGGCGACCTTGGCGCGGCGGCGGGGGCTGGATCAATGACAGGATCCATCGTCCTTGCGACGTTTAGCAGTCCACGCGCAATTCGCAACCTGATTGTGTTTGGCGGCATAGGCTTTGCCTTCGCCCTCATAGCCTTTAGCTTCTCTGAAATCCTCACGCTCTCCCTCCTCTTCGCGTACATCGCAGGGTTCGGCTTCCAGTCCTGCCTTGTGGCCACCACCGCGCGGGCGCAATTCCTAATCAGCGACTCCATGCGAGGCCGCCTCTCTGCGATTCGCACAACGACGTGGGGAGCCTCACCCGTGGGATTCACCATGATCGGCTGGCTCGCGGAAAACTATGGAGCGCCAACCGCAACCGCAATCATGGGAGCAATCACACTTGGCCTGGTAATCGTGAGTCTGTTGATTTTCAGGTCGCTACGCAGCACAGCCGCGCCTGACCGACTATATGGCGATGAAAAGGAAACCGGAGATGAAGATATGGCGTCATATTCCCGGGGCGTCACCTAGACCTTCGTTACGTCAGGATGTCCCGCCCCAGCACCCTCTGAATGGTTGCCGTAGTCGTCTCCGCAACCTCATCTACTGATATCCCCTTTAGCTCCGCCACCTTTGCCGCGACCATCGGCACGTCTCGCGGCTCAGTCCAATTGTTGCGGTTCTTCTTGTACGGCTGCGGATACGAATCCGTTTCAAGCACGATGGACTCCAGCGGCGCGTGTTTCTCAATGATTTCCTGCAGATCAGGCAGCCGTAGCAGCGGCTTTGCCAGCGAGAGATAGATGCCCTGGTTCAGGCACGCATGAGCATAACCGAGCGGCCCCTGGAAATAGTGCGCGACCACAGGAACTTTGTTGCCAACCTCTTCCGCAATGATCCGCAGAGGCTCCATACCGGCCTCGCGATTGTGGAAAATCACGGGCAGATTCAGTTCAACCGCCAAACGCAGCTGCGCTCGAAAAGCCTGTTCCTGCGCCACCCTGTCCGGTCGACCCGGCTCCCAATCGAGCCCGACCTCGCTGATGCAGACAACCCGCTCATGTGAGGCCAATTCACGCAACCGCGCAATTTCGCTATCCGAAAGCGGACCGGATATATCCATCGGATGGACGCCCACGCCTGCCCACACCACGCCGGGAAACTGCTCCGCCAATTGCACACAACGTTCTGACGATTCAATCGTCACGCCGGCCGCGATGATGGCCCCAACACCAGCCTCTTCCGCCCGCGCAACAATGTCTGGCCACTCATCGGCGTCGTGCTGGTCAATATGCGTGTGCGCGTCAATAAACGTCGCCATCCGGCCTCCTCAGCGGGTCCCGTTACCGTCGCAAACAAGTATAATTCGCTGAATTGGGGTTCAAGGGGAGGGTTGGCGCGTGTCGCCATGGCGGCTGGCCTGGAGACAAACAAGGGGCAATAGAGCGCTGGCGCTCGTGGCATCCCTTGGCATCCTTCTCACAATCACTCTCTCAGTTCTCGGCCCTCTCTACCTCAACACGGTCGAACGCCTCGCGTTCCGGGACTACCTCGAACGGAATTCCTCTAACCTGGATACCTTCGTCGCGACAGGCTTTTCCACGTTCGAACCGGAGCAATATAACGCCACACGCAACGTTATCCTTAACGCCGCCGAGGACACGCTTGGCGACGCGCTGGATCGTCGCGGCGTCTACTCCACCGCCTTTCCCATCCGCACTGCGCTCATCGACACGGATGAGTCGGACGCCATATCGACGCTGACCTCTCGTACCGGCCTGGACGACAAGGTTAATGTCGTTGAAGGTCGCCGTGCGCAATTCGTCTCAAACGGTCCTATCGAGGTCATGCTTGGGAGGCAAGCCGCCGAGAAGACCGGATTCCAGGTTGGCCAGCAATTCCGGCTCAACCCCCGGCTCCCACCGCCCGCAATGCCCTATGACGCCATCCTCGTGGGCATCGTTGAGCCGGTGGATCCGCAGGAGCGGTACTGGTTCCAGGTCGGTGGTCTCTTCTACGAGCGATTGGATGCCGAGCCCAACGATGCCGGTCTCTGGATGATTAGCTTGTTCCTGCCCGAAGAGACGCTGGTCAACCGCATCGGTGCTGAAACCCCGTCCCTGCTCGGCAACGTCACGGACACCCTCTACATCAACCCGGATCGCCTTCTGGACATGGGGCTTTCCAACGCTGACGCGGCCGTAGCGGAACTGCAGGGCAGACTCACCTCAGATGCATCCCGCAGCCTCTTTCTATCCCTGCTCGCGAACAGCCTGCCCGATTACCGCGATGAGGTCGCTCGCAACCAGATGCCGCTCGTTATCGTCCTCGTCATTGTGGGCACAATCTTGCTCTATGCCTTGACGATGATCGCGTTCACCGTCGGTCGGACAACCGAGGGCGTTGTCGGCCTCCTGCGGAGCAGGGGAGCAGGGGGACGTAGAACGGTGACACTCATCCTCGCTTGGGCGCTGGGCGCGACCGTCCTGTCTGCAGCCCTCGCCCCCCTGATCGCCTACGGAGCAATTCGAGGGTTGGGTGAACTTGGCGCGTGGAAAGCCGCCCTTGATGGCGCGATTCTGATGCCCACGCCAATCGTTCCCGTTCTGCCGTGGCTCGCAGCAGGCGTAGCCGTGACCATCGTCATCATGGCCGTACCGGTCATCAGTGCCTCACGCGTCCCCGTTTCCACCCTCCAGAGCGAGCGATCCCGACCGACAAATCTCCCGTGGTTCCGCCGCCTGCATCTGGATATTGTTCTTCTTGTGATCGCCGCAGCCATCCTGTGGCAGCTGGAATTACGAGTTGTCGAAGAAGGCGTCGCCGTCGCGCAAACGGATGGCACATCACAGTTGGACCGAACGGTGCTAATCGTTCCGATTGCAATGACACTTGCCGTCCTTCTGCTTCTGTATCGCCTGTTGCCATTTGGCATACAGGTTGCCGCCGCCGTCGCCCGCGCCATCGGACGGCTGCCGATAGACATGGCGCTGGAACGCATCAACCGCGCCTCCACTCCGGCCGCCGCCCTCGCCGGCCTCCTCTTGCTGTTTGGTGTGCTCGGAGTATTCGTCGCCACCTTTGGCGGGACGCTGGACAAGGCAGCGGCAGACCAGGCGACCTTTCAAGCTGGGGTCGACGTTCGAATCGACCGACATAGCTCGTTCACCGGAAACTCCTTTGCGGAAGTCACGGAGAATTACCGAGCGTTAGATGGCATCCTTGACGCCTCCCCCGCCTATGCGAGCACGGCAGGACTTGGCTCAGTTCAGGTGGGTACGCTCGTCCCGATCATCGGCATCGATCCGTCAACGGTTGGGGGGCTGCTGGAATTCCGTGAAGATTACGCGGAAGTTCCAATGGAAGAATCGCTTATAGACCTCGCATTGACCGATGAGTCCCCCGCGCCACCTCGCGTCATTCCGGATGGAACACAGCGCGTAGGCGTGTGGGTGAAACCGGAACTGCCGCAAGCCAATCGGTTCTTGTGGCTCCAGATCATTGATGGCCTGGGAAGACCGGACACGTACAGCCTCGGCGCGCTCGACTTTTCCGGCTGGCGATTCCTCGAAACAAGACTATCCCGGGGGAGCCAGCCGCCACCCCCAGGCCCCTACACGCTCAACAGCATCATGATCTATGAACCTGTCGAGGGCGCAAATGGCACACCCGGATCCTTTGAGCTTGACGACTTTATCGCAGTCGATGCCGCGGGAGCACAAACCGTCGTTGAGGACTTTGACCAGGCTGCCGATTGGCTCCCAATCCTCCTAACTGGGGAGCGGCGTGACGTTATCGGAGCTGGCGCGACTGCAGGAGAGCGCGAGGGCACACTCAGATTCGTTTGGGGACGCGATACTCGTGACGGCGTGCGCGGCATCTATATCTCTCCGGGCGCGTCCTCCATACCCATGCTTGCCTCCGCCGACCTCCTGCTGAATCGCGGCTGGCAAATGGGCAGTCTGGCCGCAGTGCATGTGGCGGATCGACTCGTCCCCATCCGCATCGTGGGCACGCTCACGGCGTTTCCGACAATCGAACCCGGATCGGCCGGATTCCTGGTTGCCAACGGGCAATCCCTTATCGACCACGTCAACGCCGTCAGCGTCACGAACAAACTCTGGCCGAATCGCGTATTCCTCTCCCTGCCTGACGTGCCGGAGCAGAGAACGGCAATCTTGGACTTTATCGTGAACGACGAGAGATATACGGGCGAAGTGGTGGATCGCATCGCCATCCAGGAAGAGACACAGCAGAGCCCGCTCGCGTCCGCCGGATGGCGTGGCATGACACTCATCGCCCTGTTCGCGGGCATAGGAGCCCTGCTGATCGGCGTCGCAGCGCATGCCGCCGGCGCAGCATCGGATCGAGCGCGTGACAACGCCGTGCTGCGCGCTCTGGGCGTCCCACGATTCACCGCGCTATTTTCCTTTGCTGTGGAATACATCTCGATCGTGCTCCCCGCTGGCGCGGGCGCAATAGCCGTCGGCATTTACCTGAGCTGGATTCTCGTGCCGAGATTCCAGGGTCTAGCCGGAACAGAGCCTGTGCCCAGCCTGATCCTGTCCCCGGACTGGCAGGTGGCGGGGCTAGTCATTGGATTGATATGCGCCACGGGCCTTGGCCTGGCCGCTGCCTTGTGGCGCGCATACGTGTCGCAGCCCGTTGCATGGGTACTGCGCGGGGCGGAGGCGTAGCGTGGGCCTACAACTCCTGCCTCTGGTTCTGCGCCGGTTGCGCACGTACGCGCCCCTGTTGCTGCCCGTTCTGCTCGGTTCCACCGTCGCCGCCGCGACCATGGCGAGCATCGTCATCTATACACAGGCCCTCCGCGACCTCGGACTGAGCCACGCCGTCAACAACGCCGACGAAAGATCGCTCGACCTCGAAGTTCATTTCAGGACATCCGGCATCGACCGTGAAGTCTATGAGCGGGCTACGGGCCGCGTACATTCTAGAGTGACGTCGGCATTTGATGGCCTTGCCGAGCGAGAAGTGTTCAACGTTCGGTCTTCAACATTCCTCGTGCCCACTGACGGTTCCGACGAAGTTGACCTTGAAGTAACACCGCGCTCAATCTTCCACGTCCTCGAATCAAGCGCGGAACTGCTGGCAATAGAGGGTCGTATGCCGGAGCCGGGCGTCGTTGAAACAGTCGACGGCGTCGCGACCGTTGAGGCCGTCGCTATGCGGCAGGGCGCGGAGTACCTCAACCTTTCCATCGGCGACACGGTCCCCTTTGTCCCGTTCTGGGAAGACAGGAACAGCAAGATAAATGTTCGCCTAACCGGTTTAGCTTCCCCCGTCGATCCTGAAGCCCATTACTGGGACTCCCCTGCGCTGCAGAGAATAGTGCGCGAGCCAACACTGCTCAGCACGCTCCCCGTCATCATCCCTCAGGCCACGCTCGTGGACGTCGTTGGAACGATGTTCGTCAAGGCGGACGGCTCTTTTTACTCGCGCTACCTAACAAATCCTGCCGACATCCGAGCGGCAGATTCGGAACGTTTCGCGAGGGCAATTGCCAGCCTTAATAGCTCCCTCGGAGCCTCCATGGACGGCTACAGGCAGAACACCGAGCTCGATGACGTGTTGAATACCTATGACACGCGCATCCGCTTCATCGAAGCGCCCATCGCCATCATGCTATTCCTCGTGACCGCGATGGTTCTATACGCCATCGTCTTCCTCGCAGGCCTTGTCACAGACAGGCAGCGGGCGGACGCCGCCCTCCTCCGCAGCAGGGGCGCGCGCACACCGCAGGTTCTCCAGATCTACGCCGTTCAGGGCTTTCTGGTGACTGCTGCTGCCGCCGCCGCCGCCCCGTTCCTCGCCGCCGGCCTTATCGCGAGCGTCGGTTATTTGCCCGTCTTCTCGTCCCTCGGTGACGGAGGCCCGCTGCGTGTTTCCGTCTCGCCGCTGGCCTTTGGTCTGGCGGGGGTCGGAGGCTTGCTCGCCTTCGCCGTCCTACTCATTCCCACCCTCCGCCTTGCCCGACGGAACCTCCTGGAGGAACGACGCCTCATCGTCCGTCCCAACCAGGTTGGATTCGTCCAGCGCTACTATCTCGACGTTGGTTTGGCCGCGGCTGGACTCATATTCCTCTGGCAGTTGGGCCAACAGGGTTCCCTCGTTGCGGATACGCTTTCCGGCCAGCAGGGCGCGGACCTCTTCCTGCTGCTCATACCGACGCTCTTCCTACTATCTGCCGGCCTGCTTCTATTGCGCGTTCTCCCGCTCATAGGCGGGCTCGTCGCGCGCATTGCCGCCCCGGTCTCTCCAACATGGCTCGCGCTTGGCCTCTGGCAGGTCGGGCGCAACCCGCTGTCCGTCACGAGACTGGTTCTGCTTCTCGTTCTAGCGGCGGGGCTTGGCGCGTTTGCAGCGAGTTTCGGCGGCACGCTTGATCGTAGCTATGAGGAACGGGCCCGTTATGAAGCCGGCGCAGACGCCCGCGTTGCCAATGCCGCGATTGCGCGCAACCAGGGGCCAACCCAGGACATGCAGGCCCTCGTGGAATCCCCCGACGGCGTAGCCGCCGCGGCGCGTGTTTTCCGTGCCTCCAGTGGCTTCGCTGCGGGCTCATCCACTGACCGATTCGAAGTCCTGGCTATCGACGCTCAAACCCTCAAAGATGTGACCTGGTGGCGCGACGATTTCGCGTCAAATTCCCTCGACGAAACCTTGGACGCCGTAGATGGTGAGGCCATCGAAAACTGGGGCATCGAGCTGCCTGAAGATGCGCGGTACATGGGCGTGTGGGTCCGAAGCGCCAACCAACCCGATCCACGCTCGTTCTTGAGGGCCGTGCTTGAAGACGCCAACGGTCGTTTCTTCACCATTTCCCTTGGTACGTTGGAAAGCACGGACTGGACATACATGGAGACGCGGCTTGAGCCACTCGGACGAACGTCATTCGGACGGCGCATCCCCTCCATTCAACCCGCCGCGCCCTTTACGCTGGTGTCCTTGCAGGTGAGACAGCGTTCCCGGTCTGAGGGTATGTCTGCCGGAGCATTCTTCGTCGACGAGATCATGACCAGAACTGCAGCGGTGGGATCGGAGCCTGTTTCCGTCCGCCGATTCACAAGCAACGATGATTTGGCCGTCATTCAAATCGGTCCCCTCACGCGCACGGATTCCCTACGGGTGATCGGAGGCGCAGGACGTGATGAGGGCCCCTCGCTGCTCTTCAGCTGGGGCAGGGCCACGGCATTCGTTCAGCGCGGATTCTACGTTGGTCCGCAGACATATGAACTGCCCATGCTGGTCAGCCCCGGCATCTTGCGGGCCTCGGGTCTCCGCGTCGGCGACACCCTCGATATTGGCGTCGGCAGCGCTCGGGTCCCCGGCACAATCGTCGGTGTTGTCGACTTCTTCCCCACTTTGAATCCAACCGAGGGCGCAGGATATGTCATCACAGAGATCCAGGGCCTGCTGCGACACCAGAACCTCGTCGGCCAGGGACAGGAAGAGCAGGCAAACGAAGTCTGGTACAGGCTCGATGAAGGCTTGGCAGGCGAGGAACGAACTGAGGCCCTCGAGGGCATTTTGCAGACCGCCGGCGCAAGCCAAATCATCGACCGCGAGGATTTGATCGCCACCTCGCAGGCAGACCCTCTCGTCGCGGCGGGGTGGGGCGCGCTATTGCTTGTGGCGTATGGCGCGGTACTCTTCCTTGGCGGCACCTGCTTTGTTGCCCACTCCATATTGACGGTCGGCGAACGAGGCAGGCAATTCGCCCTGCTCCGCACCATGGGACTCAACGGCCCGCAGATTCGTGCCGTCGTCTGGTTTGAGCACATGCTCGTCGTCGGCATCGGGATCGGAGCCGGATTCCTGATCGGCCAAAGGACGGGCGCGCTACTTATGCCGTTCCTTGACCGCACGCAGGACGGCGTCGCCGTCCTCCCTCCATACGTCATCGAGACCAGCGCTTTCTCCATCGGCATCGTCTACGCGCTTATGGCCGTCGTCTTCATCGCCGCAACCGCATTCGTAGTCCGCATGTACAATACGCTAGCCCTCGGCCAAACTCTCCGAATTGGAGAAGACTGAGGAACAGTCATACTGATGACAATGACCAATCACAACAGTCCTCGTGACATCCACATCGCTTGCAGAGACCTCTTCAAGATCTACAAGGCGCAGGATCTTGAAGTTGTTGCCCTGCGCGGGCTTGATTTCCAGGCTGCGCGCGGCGAAATCGTCGCAATCGTCGGCGCGAGCGGAAGCGGCAAATCCACCCTCCTCAACATCCTCGCTGGCTATGACAATCCCTCTGCGGGGGATATCCGTGTGGGGGATCGTGACCTGCTCGTTATGCGTGGGCGCGCCGTGGAATCCTATCGCCTCCACGAAGTCGGTTTTGTTTGGCAGCAGACGGGGCGCAATCTCGTTCCCTATCTCACTGCGCGTGAGAACGTAGAACTCCCCATGCTGCTGGCCGGCGTCGGCGGATCGCAGCGACGTGAACGGGCCGAGGAACTGTTGGACGCCGTCGGCCTCACTGAAAGAGCCACCCACCACGCCAATGAACTATCCGGCGGGGAACAGCAGCGCGTCGCCATCGCCATTGCCTTGGCAAATCAACCCGACCTGCTTCTCGCAGATGAACCGACGGGCGAACTCGACACCGACACCGCCCGGACTGTTATGACCCTTTTTCAGTCCTTGAGAGACCGATACGGCACAACGATCGTCATCGTTACCCACGACCCGGATATTTCCAACTACGTCGACCGTGTCATCATCATCCGGGACGGCCGCGCGAGTGCTGAGATCGTTTCGCTGCATTCCTTCAAGCGAGCCGAAGAAGACGGCGTATTGGAGCCGCCCCGCGAATACATCCTCGTCGACAGCATGGGACGATTGCAGCTGCCGCGTGAAATGATGGATCGCGTTCGCTTGCGGGAGAGGGCCGTGGTGACAATAGACGGCGACCGCGTCGTTGTGACTCCGTCGGAATCGGGTGAGATGTAGCTAATGACCAACGTGCCACGAGACGGGGCAGGGCCCGATATTCTTGCCGAGGCACGGGGCGTCGAGCGCGTTTATTCGCTGGGAGCCGAGCGGCTCCATGCCCTGCGCGGCGTTGATATGAGTGGTGCGGCAGGGGAGTTCATCGCCCTCATCGGGCGATCCGGCTCTGGCAAGACCACCCTCCTCAACATCCTCGCCGGGCTTGACCGGGCTACTGCCGGTGAGGCGTTCCTGGCTGGACAGCGTTTGAATGGACTCTCGGAAGAAGGCCGCGCCGCATTGCGACGTCAACACGTCGGCATCGTCTTCCAGTCGTCCTCGCTCATGCCGCTGCTCACTGCCGCCGAGAACGTGGAACTCCCCCTCCGAATCTCCGGCTGGTCGCGACGCGACCGTGAAGAGCGCGCCCGTGAAGTGCTTGACCGCGTCGGCCTGCTGCACCGGATGCGGCACCGCCCCTATGAACTCTCCGGCGGTGAACAGCAGCGCGTCGGCATCGCCCGCGCCATTGCATCGCGCCCCTCCGTCCTCATGGCCGACGAGCCCACGGGCGAACTCGATTCCGTTTCGGCGCAGACCGTCTTCTCGCTGTTTAGAAGCCTCGTTGAGGAAGAAAGAGTCCTGATCATCGCCGCCACGCACGACCGCGCAATTATGTCCGCAGCAGACCGCGTCCTCGAACTCCGTGACGGCCACTTCACCCGCGAATCAACCCCGGAAC
The DNA here is from genome assembly GCA_026713485.1 of Chloroflexota bacterium. Taxonomy (GTDB): domain Bacteria; phylum Chloroflexota; class Dehalococcoidia; order UBA6926; family UBA6926; genus VXMO01. The sequence continues at coordinate 61,125 of JAPOOK010000048.1, forward strand.
GGGAACCCGTGTCGGAGTAGATAGAGAGTGATTAGGCTCTTAACGAACCCCACTGCTTTATCACTTGAGTCAGTCTCGCATCAATACGGCTGCCAAGCCTCTTGAAGCCGAGTTCTCTAGTCATCTCCTGCTTGAGTTCTTGATCCGTCCTGAGTAGCGTGTCCGACTCAATCCAACGCAACAGCCCAATCAGTTCATAATCCTCGTAATCCTCAATACTGTTTCGTGAGAGTAAGAAAGGACGCCGCTCTGTTCTTTGGGGGCGAGCTTCGATAGTTGGGGCAGGGTCTTCCGCCTCCATTTGGGGTTCTTCGGATTGGGAGCTCACTTGGGGCTGACTGTCAGCCATTTCTACAGCCCGTCTCCAAGCCTCCTCGATCTTGTCGAGCTCGTTCTGCCTGTTTCTTGTCCATGCAGTTGAGGACAACCTGTGAAAGCTCCACCCCTTGTCTTCCAATACACTCTGTCGGAGGCGGTCCCGATCTCGCACTGTAGGCAATTTGTGATAGCTGTCCCCGTCGGCTTCAAGCGCTAGAACGAATTGGCCAGGCTTGTTGGGGTGGGCTAGCGCGAAGTCGATTCGATAGCCGGACACGCCAAATTGCGGAGTGTTTGGAATGCCGCGTTCTTCCAGACCGGATTTCACATCCAACTCGAACGCGTTGAGGGGATGTTCTCTGTACTCTCCGCCAAGCCTCATGCCGCCGGAGGAGACGTACTCCAAGTATTGCCGCAACAACTCCACACCTCGAGCATTGGATCTTCCAAGTTGCATGTCGATGTGTGAGAAGGATGAGACGAGGTGCAGATGCGAGCGTGCCCGGCTGATGGCAACGTTCAGACGTCGCTCGCCGCCCTGTCTGTTCAGTGCCCCAAAATTGTAGACCAATCTTCCATCATTGTTCTTTCGATACCCGACACTCAGGATGATCACGTCTCGTTCATCACCCTGAACCCGCTCGATGTTCTTGACGAAGAAAGGCTCAGCTGAGTGCCTCTCGAAGAACGATTCCGCCCCTTCATCAATAAGGGCGTTTCGTCGATTGTCCAGGGCCTCTTGGATCTTTGATGCATGCTCTTGTCCGAATGCGATTACGCCAAGTGATTCTGTGGGTCGCGTCCTCGCGTGCTCCAGGACGAGTTCAACAACCCTGTCAACCTCATCTGGATTTGATCGATTCGAACGCTGGTTCATTGCAGGTATGGGCCGGTGTTCTATCAAGTGGTGAGTGAAAGGGCCGTCCTCTCGGGTGCCAGGGAATGTTGTCAAAGCACCCTCATAAAGGTGCTCATTGGAAGATGCTATAAGCCGAGAATCCCGGCTCCGGTAGTGCCACTCCAACATCCGTTTTCTCAGAGGTAGGTCGCTGGAAAAGACGTCAAGGATTGATTCGAAGGCAGCCGTATTCGTAGCGACAGGCAGGTTGGTTTCCTCGTCTTCATCGAAATCATCGTCGGCATCATCCACGTGGGCCTGTCGAAAGAAGTCGGTAGGCGGAAGTTGTCGATTGTCTCCGGCGATGACGGCCTGCTTCGCCCTCGCAAGGCTGCCGATCGCCTCTTCTGGCGGAATCTGGGACGCCTCGTCGAATATAACGACGTCGAACAAGTCCTGGGTCTGTGGCAACATTTCCGCGACCATCAACGGAGAGATCATCCATGCTGGGCGCAAAGCGATGAGCACTTCCGAAGTGGCCCTCCGAAATGCCGTGCGCGGAGACTGATGTCGGCTCCTCTTGCCGGCCTCAGCCCGTACTGCCCGTGTCTCCATAGGGCGAGCGCTCATGGTGTCTGTGGCATTCACGGCCACGGCACGTCGTATCCGAGCAGGCGTTTGATCCACATGATCCTTGTCGCGGCGGATGAAGCGCTGCCGAGACTGCTCAAGTGCGAAGGGGTCGAAATTTCCCAGCTCCCGAAAATCGAGATTGATAAGCAGCGCATCCAGCCACGCCCACTCAAGCGCATCGGCAATGCTGTCATGTGGAAGATCCGCCCTGATCTGCTGCAGGAAGTTCGAGACTTCTTTTTCGCGGAAGTAGTCCTCAAGTTCCCTTATCCGAGGGAGAGTAGTGGCGACAGTCCGCGTTGCTGACAGTTTCTGAACCAGCTTCAGCGTGTCATCCATTCCTTGGCTTGAAAAATCTCGTCCAAGTCCATTCTCAAGTTGGGTAAGGCCTTCACTGCTTCTATCGACGCTATCGCTTATTTCTGCAAGATTAAGTACTGGCCGGGGCAGGCTACCGTCCCTACTTAGTGACTTCCATTCTTCGATATGACTTTGTGCAATCCGAGCGGCTTCGAGGGCGTCAACCCCGCCTGCATCGACGGCCTGCGGAATCCTTTCCCTAAGGCTGTGCCATGCCGCCAAGCAGGAAGCCAACGGCTGGATAAAGATCTCTAGCTGATCGTATTGGGTGTTGTGGAGGTCCGGCTCATTCAGACGAGCGCCGATTTCCTTGACCATCCCGACAAACGAGTTGACCGCTATGGTCAGTCCATCAAGATTTTCTGCAAGCACTGGAAAGGAGTTGTCCTGGTACAGAACCCGCCACTGCTCCACGCATCTTGCAGCGCCCTCAATAAATCCCAGAGCCTCGCGTCCCCCTAGTGGCTTCTCGCTTCGAGACAGCCCACTAACCAACTGTTTCGCGGCGCGGTAGCGGGGCGATATGAATCCTACAACCCTCGTGTGAAACTTCCTCGCGGGGTTGAGATCCTGAGTGAGCCTGGGGAGGTCAAGGTGCAAGATATTGGGATCGACAGCACTGCATAGGGTGGCGACACCTTCCAACAGGGTACAGGCTGACGCCCAACCGGAGATTGCCAGCGGGGGAGTGATTCCTGCCCTGCGAAACTCACTAATCGCATTGTGGTATGTGGTCAGGACATCACCCAACAGTCGTTCCGTGGCCTCCGAACCGAGCTCATCGCCATATCGACGGAACGGCTCCAACGACTCTTGGAATTTCTCGTGCTCTATCGTGTATAGGCGTGTCCCATAGCGCGCAGTGAATTCATGGACATCAGTGAGTGTCCGGACGGCTGGCCTCCAGGATGTAGGAGATTCGGATGGCGCAAATCCGACTCCATTTAGCAGTGCTTCAGTCTGCGGAATTAGCGATTCCAGAAGATTGGCCGCACTCCACGTTATTTCCGCTTCTTCGCTAGTCCGCAGGGGCGCCGATGCCCATTCCGGGTGATCGAGGGCGAGGCTCATACCCCCCAAGGCCACGTATTCTTCAATGTGCCCCCTGATCTGCCGAACTTCAGCCGCGGTTCGCTCATGCGGGTTGCTCCAACCAAGACGAACGGTCGTACGTGCTTGCGCTTCCAGTTGGAGACGCCGAAGTTGCATCTGATATAGACTCAGCCCCCAGGGTCGGTCACCGTGCAGCATTTCATCATGGCGAATGAGCGCGTCCCTTGAGGCAACGAGTTCCCCTTGGAGTTCCTCTTGGCTGTCGTGGGGCGTCCTTCGAAAGATCTCAAGTGACTTTCCCACGTCCTGCCAGAATTCCCGCTTCGATGAGAAGCCGCCATGAACATCCATCACAAGGTCGCCTAGCCCCACGTTTTCGAGTCGCTGATGGACAACGTCGATAGCTGCCCTTTTTTGGGCGACAAAGAGAACACGCTTCCCTTCGGCAATCAGAGAACTGATGAGATTGGCGATGGTCTGCGACTTCCCCGTCCCGGGCGGTCCCCAGATGACGAGAGAACCGCCAGCAAGCACACGGTTTACGGCACGACTTTGACTGGAATCTGCTGTAAGGACCAGGTATTCGGAATCCGGCGGATCCGTGTCGGGCTTGTTTTCGGGCGGCTCACTGATTTCCTCTTGCAAAGATTGGCGGGCGGGCTCCCAACCTGCCATGGCAGCCACAAAGTCATTTTCTGCGATCTGCTCAAGGTTGGCCTCCGCTAAGTCGGTGACCATCGGTAGATTCGCGTACTTGAAGATGCCGATCACGGCTCGCGAGTCAATCTTCAACCCTGGTACTTCGGCCCACTCCCTCAACAGAACCCGCTTTAGATATAGCAAGTCAAGCAAAGGGTTAGCGGAAGAAAGTGCGCTGACTAATCCTTCAGGCGTAGGGTCTATGGCGATCTGGAAATCGGCCTGTAGTCTTTGGCCCAGAAGTATATTGATGTTTGCTTCTTCGGGGGCTACCTGTAGGTCGAAGTCCTGCCGTGCCTTCCCTTGTGCAGTGATTTGCAGTGGAATCATGGCGACTGGGGCATGGTAAGCAGTGCCAGAGTCCACATGCCACGTGGCAATCCCAAGCGCTATGTACAGGGTGTCAATTCCCTTGTCCTCACGCAGTTGGGTGGCAGATCGAGCTATGGCTGTCGCCCGCCTCTTGGCATCGTCAAGGTTTCCGCTGTCCTTAATGAGTTCAGACAATCGGATCCGATTACCAGAAATGAGTTGATTCAATGCTCGGACATTAACGGACCGACCTTGACCTGGGGTCAGATTCATCGTTGACCTGCTTAGGTCTCGGAAACGCATCAATTGACTGCGATTCTGGTCGGACATCAGCCGATCACGCCATTGTTCAGTTGCGCGACGGACGGCATCAAGTCGCCCGGGATTGGGGGGAGTTGTCATCGTCGGAATTTCGTGGAGTCGCGATGCGTCTCAAGAGTTAGAATACACGGTCAGTTATGCCTCCGGTCACCCCCGCGCCGCCGCCACCATCTCCGCGATCACCGGCAGATCCTCCGCCCGACGGTACGCGATCATCAACTCATCAACGCCGAACGACTCCATCCGCTGCAGGTGCTGTCGCAGGCTGTCCGCATCCGTGAACACCAACTCGGCCGCCAACTCTTCATAGCTCGCTGTGTTCGGTTCGCGCCCACAAAGTTGCTGCAAGTTGAAGTTGCGACCGAAATTAGTCACCCACCACTCGCGCACCTCTTCAGGTTCCACGTACCCAAGCGTCGTCGTGACTTCAAAGTTGGGATTCTTTGCCGCTTTTTTCGCCTCCTGCGCAGTGCCAAGCAGGGTGGGGTTGCTCGTGTAAAGATGAACGCCGTCCGCTGTGTCGCGGGAAATATCGAGCCAATAACGACTCATCGACGCAATCGCGATTGAGATGTGTTCCTGCACCGGCTGCACCCGTTGAGAGACCTCTCTGAACGTGAAAGCCGTCCCCTCCATGCTGACCGTCTCTCCCGAGAGCAGCCCGTTGATGATAGTGATAGCCTCCGTCACAGCCTCATCGGGGCGATCGGCGTCAATGCTCGCGATGTACGGACGCGATCCCCGACCAATCGAGAGGTCGACCCGTCCCCCTGAAAGTTGGTCAAGCGTCGCAGCGCCATGCGCGATGACGGCTGGATTCCGATGATACGGCGCCATGACCCCGACGCCTATCCTTGGCGTCGTTGTGTACACAGCCGCCAGCGCCGCCGTTGTCCAGACCTCCCATTGCGAAAACGCCGCGTCCGGAACCCATATCCGTTCGAAGCCGTAGGAATCGTAATCCTTGATGTAATTCACCAGGTCCGTGACGGGTGTTCGGACCGCGAGTTCAACACCGATGCGCATGTGTGGGGACCTCATTTCCTGGAATTGTTTGACTAGCGTGTGCCCTGCGTAATGGGGCGTCAAGCGGGTGGGACTATCATTGAATGGAACGACATTGATGCTTGAGGAGGATCATCGCCGGTGATTGATCAGATTCTGTCCGATTTTCAGGTAATCATTGACGATCCGGGGCCGTTCCTGCAGTTCGTCATTGTGTGGGGTGGCGGTGCTGTGACCCTGATGCTGGCCGTTTGGTTAGTGTTGCCGCCACTCATCCGTGGTTTCCTCCGCGCTCTGGATCGTGTATTCCCTGGCGGGTTCGAGTGGTTGCAGGCAGACCTGAGCTCGATGGTCGTGCGTGCTGCATGGATCATCATCGTAATCGCCACGATCGAAGTATCCGCTGCCTTCGCGCTTGGCTATTCGTCTCTTGCTCGAGGGTCAATGTCCGCGGCGGGGCAGTGGGTCTTGGAATCGGCACTCGCAAATGCGGTTCCGGTGATCCTCATCGTCGTCGGCGGCATCATCGCTATGCGTATCGTCAGGTTCAGCGTTCCCAGGCTTATCGAATCCAATATCCGAGCTCGCGCCAACGTCTCCCTTGAAGAGGAAATCCAGAAAAATATCGACACACTCTCGGATGTCGTGGTCGACACATCCCGCACCGCCATTGTGTTGCTGACCATCTTTCTCGCGCTCAGCCAGATCGGAGTCGATCTTGCCCCCCTCCTCGTGGCTGCGGGCGCAATCGCCGTCGGTGTCGGCTTTGCCGTACAGAACCTCATCCGCGATATTCTCGGCGGCATCTTCATTACGCTCGAAAATCAATATCGCGTCGGTGATGTTGTCAGCATCGCAGGCATCGCAGGACTGGTTGAAGACATCAATCTCCGCCGCACGCTCCTCCGTGACCTTGACTACCGGCAACACACCATCCCAAACGGCGCAATCACCACCACGACGAACTACACGAAAGATATGTCCCGCGTGAACATGAACATTGGCGTGGCCTACAAGACAGACCTTGAACATGCTATGCAGGTGCTGAACCGGGTAGGGCAGGAGCTGGCAGACGAAGAGGAGTGGGGTCCCATAATCCTTGATCCCATCAAGGCCCTGCGAGTCGATAGCTTCGGCGACTCCGCTATCGAGATTAAGGTGCTCGGTGAGGTTCTCCCCATTCGCCAATGGGACGTTTCCGGCGAATATCGTCTTCGGGTCAAGAAGGCCTTTGATGATGAGGGGATCGAGATACCCTTCCCCCACCGCACGCTCTACATGGGCGATGCCACCCCGGAAAACATCGGCCTGCGTGGCGCCATCATGGAGGCGCAGCAGGACGCGACACGCGTTGCTCCTCCGGAGAGCAATGCCTCGGACTCGTAGCGCCAATCGCGGCGGCATGGACACAGAATCAAGCGCATGGCAGAGCCCCTGGTCAACCACCGGTCGGATATAGAAGTTCGTATTCGGGCCGCCGACCACGTCTTGATTGCATGCGACTTTGACGGAACACTCTCGCCCATCGTCCCCCGCCCCGAGGACGCATACATTCTTCCGGAATGCGCGGACGCCCTCAGTCAGCTGACCGAGCAGTCCGGATATGCAGTCGCGATTGTGAGTGGCCGTGCGCTTGAAGATGTTCGGGAGCGTGCTGGTCTCCCCAATGCCATCTATTCCGGAAATCACGGCATCGAGATTGCCGCGCCCGGTCTGGCCTTTGAAGATGATGGCGCGGAACAAGCCCGTCTCCTGATGGCGGATCTGCGCTTGGCCCTCGAACATGCCGTCAGCCAGATCAGCGGGGCTTTCGTCGAAGACAAAGGCGTGAGCCTCAGCGTCCACTCCCGCATGACGCCCGAAGAACTGGAGCCGAAGGTGCGAGAGATTGTCCATGACGCGACAACGGACGCAGTCGCTGAAGGCAAGATCACCGTCGTGCAGGGCAAGAAGGTTCTGGATATCCGCCCCGCAGCCGCTCGTGACAAAGGCGCGGCGATGCGATTCATCATGGACACGCTGCTGCGAATGTCAGAGACGCAACTCTTTCCCATATACATCGGAGATGACACAACAGACGAAGACGCGTTTCGGGAGGTCAACCTCTCTGGTGGACTCTCAATTCTCGTTGGCGAGCCTGATCGCGATACCGTCGCAACGTACCGCCTGGATTCTCCCGCCGATGTCGCCTCGTTTCTCAAGAAATTGGCAGGCTCCTAGACGCGCGTCGCGGTCAACGATTCGCTATGATGAACTTTCAGGGTAAGGGTCAGGATTGAGCTATGAACGCATCAGAAATAATGTCAAGCCGCGTGTACACCATTCGGTCCGACGCAACGGTAGTCGATGCTGCCAATGTCATGCTGGATCACAACATCAGCGCGCTGCCTGTGGTGAATGACCGCGATAACCTCGTTGGCATCATGAGCCACTCAGACTTCTTCCTGACGCCTATCCGCGACCCGGGGATGCACGGAACGGTTTTCGAGCTATTCGGCAACGTTTTCGTCAATAGGGACAATATTGGCAACTTGCATACCGTCCTCTCCAGGACCCTCGTCTCGGATGTGATGTCCACGCCCGTCGTGACCGTGAAAGAGGACACGTCGATAGAGGAAATCGTTCGCATCATGCACCAACGCCGGCTCAAGCGACTTCCGGTCGTCCGTGACAACAAACTCGTCGGCATCATTACCCGCCACGACTTTGTTCGTCTGGCTGCCACAATCGCGCCGTAGCTCTCGGTGAACGTCGTCCACCCCGTGCCCCCCGTTTCGATGGAAACGAGCGCGCCGGTAATTCTGGCGATAACCTGAACAGATCCGGCATAGCCCGAACAGGTCCGGTATAGGAGGAGAAATGACTACCACCATCACGCGCGGCAAGTACGTCCTCGTCCGAGCCGATCTGGCCGGAGATAGCACGGTCTTGACCGATGGCGCCGTAGCCCAGACCGACGGGCAGATCGTCGATGTAGGTGCATATGACGACCTCCGATCTCGCCACCCGGACGCTGAAATTGTTGGCAACGGCCGCCAATTCCTCATGCCCGGCATGGTCAATGCCCACCACCACGGCCGCGGCCTGTCCGGCCTCTTGCTTGGCCAACCGGACGGCGGCCTTGAAACATGGATCAACCATGCATGGGGACGTCGCTCTGTCGAGCCGTACAACATGATGCTGATTACACTGCTGAACCTGATTAGATCCGGCGTCACTACTGTCATGTTCAACCAGTCCGTCACCCCCCGCCGCGTTGTGTGGGACGAGGCCCAGGCCAACCTCCGCGCATTCAGCGAGGCGGGCCTTCGCACCGCCTTCTCGCTCGCGTTCAAGAATCAGTGCTACCTCGTCTACGGCAACGATGATGACGTGTATGGGAAGATGCCGGACGACCTCGCGAGCGGCGTCCGCGGCATCGTAGAAGGCTCCATCCTTTCCACTGAGGACTACCTGTCTATAACCGCCGATCTGATCCGCGACTCCCCCGCCGACTCCACCAACATGGTGCGCATGCTCTACAGTCCGCAGGCCTACCACTGGGCGGATGAGGACACCCTCGCCCACATTGCAGAATTGGCAAAGGCGGCGGACGTAGGCCTCCACACCCACTGCGTTGAAAGCTACTACCAGCGGCTGTACGCCGAGCGCCTGCATGGCCAAACACCCGTGCAACGCTTCAACGAGCTTGGATTCCTCGGCCCCAAGACATCGCTTGCCCATTGCGTCTGGCTGACCTCCGACGATATCGCGATTCTCGCTGAGACCGGCACAAGCATCAGCCACAACCCAAGCTCCAACCTGCGCCTCCGCAGTGGCATCGCACCCGTCCTTGAGATGCACCGGCAAGGGGTCCATGTCGCCCTCGGCACGGACAGCACATCCATCAACGATGATGACGACCACTTCCAGGAAATGGCGCTGTCCATGAGGCTGCACCGTCCGCCCGGACTTGACGTTCCCTACCTCTCATCTCACCAGGTCCTCCACATGGCCACGCTCGGTGGCGCATATGAGACCACGTTCGGTGAGGACATGATCGGTTCCCTCGAAGTTGGCAAACGAGCCGACATGGTCTTGCTCGACTGGGATCGCATCTCCACCCCCTACGTCGCCGAGAACCTCGATGTTCTGGACGTTCTCGTCTCACGCGCCCGCGCCACAGACGTGGATACCGTGATCGTCGAGGGCAAAACCATCTTTGAGGACAAACAGTTCAAGACAATCGATGCTGCCGGGGTCGTAGAGGCCGTCCGCGAAGAATTGAGCACCCCTGCCCCCGAAGACCTTACCAATCGCCGCGACCTCGCCGCCCGCCTCGAACCCTACCTCCGCGACTACTACGCAGACTGGCACGTCCCCGAACAGCCCATGTACCACTACCAAAGCCTGGGGTAGACCAGACCTTCACAAACAAATCGGATAGACGCTTGTCTCACCCCCTGCAATGATGTCCTTGGAGTAACAACAAAGGGCAACGGGGTAGGGACATGACAGTGACAGCCGAACGAAACACCCAGTCAGACACGCTCGCGGACGAGCGCTGGCAGGCCATCCGTAACAACGATCCCGCCTATGAAGACGCCTTTACCTTTGGTGTCAAAACCACCGGCGTCTACTGCCGAACAACCTGCCGCGGCGCGCCAGTCCTGCGAAAGAACGTCGAGTTCTTCGACGAGATCGTCCAAGCCCGTGCGGCAGGCTATCGCGCATGCAAGCGATGCCGACCTGACGAGGGCGGCCCCCATTCCCGCGCCGTCGCCGTAGTTTCGCAAGCCTGCGGATTGATCGATGCCAGCCCCGATGAACTTCTAACTGTTGCTGCGCTTGCCCGTGCTATCGGCGTCACGGATCATGCCCTCCGCCGCTCCTTTGAATTGGTGCTCGGCATCACCCCGCGCCAGTACGCGGAGCAACGCCGCCTCGAGCGGTTCAAGGACGGCGTTCGCAACGGTCATGACGTCACGTCCGCTCTTTACGAAAGCGGATTCGGATCGCCCAGCAGGCTCTACGAGTCCTCAGACGCACACCTCGGCATGACGCCGGGCCAGTACCGACGCGGTGGAGCAGGGGCGTCTATCTCCTATGCCATCACAGAAACCCCGCTCGGCCGGTTGCTCGTCGCCGCCACTGATAACGGAGTCTGTCGTATCTCCCTTGCTGACGATGACGAGTCTCTGGAAACTGCGCTGAGAAAAGAATTCCCGCTCGCCGAACAAGCAAAAGACACGGGACCCCTCAGCCGGTGGGTCGCTATCGTCGCCGGCATAGTTTGCGGCGAAACCCCGGACGTAGGAACCGATCTACCGTTGGACGTCCGTGGAACCGCGTTCCAGCGTCGTGTTTGGGAGGCCTTGCGCCGCATCCCCCGCGGCGAAACCCGAACCTATTCACAGATCGCTGACGACATCGGCCAACCGACTGCCACCCGCGCCGTCGCCAACGCCTGCGCCAAGAATCCGACCCCTGTCGTCGTCCCCTGCCACCGTGTCGTCCGCACAGACGGAGCCCTCGGAGGCTACGCCCTTGGCATCGACCGCAAAAAGAAACTCCTCAACCAGGAAGGCGCGAGATAGCAGCGTCGCGGCTAGGTCACCTCCCCCCTCGTGGGGGAGGGTTAGGGTGGGGGGCTGATTCCTACCGCCTCTGACCCCGCAACTCCGGCAGCAACAACCGCAAGACCAGAATCACTACGAATCCCGTCCCTGTCAGCACCGCCAGCGCCGTTTGAGGTCCAAGGTTCTCCGGCTCCGCCATCCACCCAACCGTCAGCATCCCAAGCGGACTCGCCCCGATTCCCAACGCGATTGCCCCCATCGCGCGCCCCCGCATCTCCGGTCCCACCGCCCGCAGCGCAATCGTCGGCTGCATCGTCGCAAAACCGGCCATGCCGATACCCGCCACCATCAGCAGAACGAGCGACAGCCAGTACAGCTCAGATAGCGAGAAGAGAACCAGTATCCCCAACATGAACGCCGACCCCAGGGAATAGACCTGCCCATGGTTGCGTATCTGCCGCGACGCGATGATAATCGCCCCCGTCAACGAGCCGATCCCCGCTGCGCCCGCCAAAACCCCGTAGAGAAACGCATTCGCGCCCAGCACGTCTCGCCCTATCACCGGCACCATCGTCAGGAAGGGAAACCCGAAGAAGTTGAGGCTGACCGTGATGGTTAGGGCGGCTAATAGAGCCCTGTTGGAAACAAGCGCCGTCACGGATTCCTTGAGTTGTCTTAGAACGGGCTCCTTCTCCATCCCCATCGACTGAGTCTTCGGAATAGTGAACAGAACCCAACCTGCCGCCAGGTACAAGCCGAACATCAGCGCATATGAGCCTGAGAAGTCGATTAACTCGATGATCGTCCCTGCAAACAACGGCCCCACGATGCTGCTTCCGGTGAGGGCAACGACATCCAGCGATATAGCGTTCGTGAGTGCGTCACCCCGGAAGATCTCGGCGAAATACGCGCGCCGCGCGGAAAAATCCACTGCCCATGCTGAGCCTGTTAGGAACGTGGCGAGATATGCGTGCCACGGCTCCACGCCCCCGCGAACAAGTAATGCAAGCATGCCGCCAACGACTATGACGTTGACGATCTGCGTTGAGATCATCACGTACTTGCGAGGAAAGCGATCCGAGAAACTGCCGGCCACAAGGCCCAGTAGGAACATAGGGGCCATGCGGAACACGCCAACGAGCGCCACCTGCGACGGCGAATCTGTCAGCTCCAAAACAAGCCATGACAGAACCGCCATCTCCATCATGCGGTTCACATACCACACCCACCCCGCCATCCAAAGGCGGCGGTAGACAGGGTTGCGGAGCGAGCGGAACGTGCGGAAACGCGAAGAGGCTTCGGTTTCGTCCTCAGCTATTGAGTAGTGGGCCGGGTTGCTCAAGCGCTACAGCTCTTCAGGAACTCATCGAGCTCCTGGTTGAACTGTTCCGGGCGTGCCGCGTGCATCCCGTGTCCTACGTCCGGCCACAGTCGAAAATCCAGGTCCGGTGTCGCGATTGTCCGGTAGTATTCAAGCTCCTCGGGGAGCATATAACCCCCGGCGGCAATATCCGCTACCAGCACGAGCGTGGGCACGGCGATGCGTCGCATGTGGTCCTCGCACCGGAAAGCCCACTGACGGTTATCGGTCAGCAGCCGGGTCACCGCGTGGGGCGAGAAATGATGGTGCCGATACACCAGCTCATCAGCCTCCTGCTCGGACATGCCCTGTTCCTTGGCCTCCGCGCGAATCTCGGCCTCGGGCCTGTTGTGGCGGGCCATAGCTTGCGCCAGGCTTGTCACGTGGACGTTCACCATCTTCCAGTACACAGGATCCTCGAGGAACGCGCCACAGATCTTGTCCGCGTAATCAGACGCCATAATCGTGCCGATGTTGCCGCCCCACGAATGGCCGACGTAGGCGGGCTTTTCTAAGCCAAGCGTGTCTATCAGCGTGACGATGTCCGTCGCAAAATCGCGCAGCATGTAGCCCGTTACAGGCTTGTCCGTCTGCCCGTGCCCGCGCTTGTCCGGCGCGGTAATGTGATATACATCCTGAAAAACATCCCCAACGGACGCGC